>DATHMG010000016.1:0-31920 GCA_035487275.1 Candidatus Acidiferrum sp.
CCGCATTCAGTGGGGTATTCAATACGCGTACTTCACCAAGAGCGCGTGGTCTGGCAACAACAATGTGCCCGGAGCTTTTACGGTTGATCCGAAGGCCGTTGACAACATGGTGTGGACTTCGTTCCGTTATTACCTGCCATAGTATCGGCAGGGCGTCTCCCTTAACAAGGGGCCGCGGAAGGGCAGCTCCCCTGGTTGCCCTTCCTTTTTTTTGTCCGAATGCCGATGGAGAACTTGACGGGAAGATGCTGGCAGGTGGTTGGCTAGAAACGGTAATTTGCTTCTGTGAATCTCCGCAGGGCTTTGCTGCTGCCCTGCAAACCAACTCACCCCATCCGGAGGCGGTATGGCCGGAAGCTACGATCGGCTTCTGGCAAATATTCTACCAAGGAGCGCAAGGACGGCAGCAGTGGGGTATTCAATGTTCGTACGTCACTAAAACGGGCTGGTCCGTTAACCACAGCTCTCCATCCAGCACGCTGCCTGGTCCTGGGATCTCGTCAAAGGCCGTTGACAACATGGCGCGGACGTTTTTCCGCTACTTCATCCCATAGCCACTGATGCAAGCGTTTCGTGCTCAAGGAGAGGCAGTCTCTTTTAGAATTGAGCGAGAACAATGCTATTTGGTCGTCGCTTCGTACATTCGCAAACCGAGTTGGTCGAACAAGAACGCCCACACGTCGGCGCCTTCTTCAATTTGTTCATCCAGACTCGAATCGAGGCCGTGCCCTGTGGTGGAGCTGGTACGCAAGAACACCGGCCTTTTTGAGCTGGTCGCGGCTTGCAGCCGCGCCGTCACCTTGCGAGAGTTTGCGGGATTCACGCGTGGATCGTTCGCACCCGTTGAAAACATAACTGCTGGATAAGCCGTTCCGTTGGTGACATGGTGATAAGGCGAGTAAGCATACAGCGCTTTAAACTGCTCGGCGTCCTTCACCGTGCCAAACTCCGGGATGTTGAAAACTGCGTTTGCCGTGATGGCCTCGCTTCGCAACATATCGTAGACGCCTACGAATGATATGACCGCGCGGAACATCTCCGGGTGTTGCACCAGCGATGCGCCCATTAATAATCCGCCGTTGCTTCCGCCGATGATGGCGAGATTCATCGGCTTGGTGTAGCCGGCATCTATCAAATGCTTCGCGCACGCCGTGAAATCATCAAAAACATTCTGCTTTCTTGTCAGGTTACCGGCATGATGCCATTCCTCGCCGTATTCGCCGCCGCCTCGCAGATTCGCTACCACCCAAACCCCGCCGCGATCCAGGAAAATCCGAAGAGTAGCATCAAAATTTGGTGCCGAACTAACGTTGTAACCGCATAACCTGTCAACAATGCTGGCGCCGTGGCGTCGAGTTTAATGCCCTTTCGGTGCATTACGCTCATTGGTATCTTCGTGCCATCTCATCACGGCGATTGACCTGGATCACAACGTTGACGCGCCCAAATCCTCTGTGCGACGAGGCAGATGTGACTTTGCGCGTCGAACAGTTTGTGCAAGATAGGAATAATGTCTCGTTAATGTCCTTTGTATCGCGTCTGTACGGCATATAAAGAGGTACGCGCAGCGATGAAAAGTGTTCTGCCGTCGGGGCCGCCAAATAAAAGCTGCGAAGGGCGCTCAGGAACTTCAATCGTTTCGAGATATTTTCCCGCAGAGTCGTAGACAAAAATTTGCCCCGCAGCAATGTATACGTTACCGGCCTGATCCGTGGTCACGCTTTCGCCGCCTACTTCTTGAAAAAGCTTGAGTTCTTCGATGCCGCCATACGAATCGACGGTGGCAGAGTAAGTTTTCTGTCCTTCTTCATTAGAGATGTAAACCTTTTTCCCGACGGTAACCGGCGCCATGCCAAAGGCGCGAAGCACGTCGTGAATCTTTGAGCCGTAATATAGTTCGCCACTCACAAAATCTTGCCCGGCGGGGATGAACGTCGTGCCGTCAAGGGAGACGAACTGGTACGGTTTTCTGCTGGGGACCGTTTGCACAAAATCGTTTTCATTTCGCCACACATCCACTGGAAGAATGGCGGTGAGACCGGGACGCGAAACCGCAGGCTGGGCTTTCAGAATAGTGATTTCCGCGGATTTGCTGTTGGGGTCAAAGCTATATACCGTGCCGTTGCCGGCGTAGGAGATGACGATTAGGTTTCCGGCCTGGTCAAAAGCAAGATTTACCGGATCAAGGGGGTTATCTCTCACCTTCGAGTGCTGGTTGTCCGCGACCGACCACCGATAGATCGCTTGCCATTTCGCATCGACAAAATAGAAATTTCCGGACTTGTCGACGGCTCCACCCGAAATATTGAAAAAGCCGCCAGCCAATTTTTTTAAACCGGCATCGTCGGCCAGGATTGTTGAAGTTGATTTTGTCTTCGCGGCCGGGGGCTTTCCAGAAATATCAAGCCACCCAAATTCGCGTTGCCGCACATAGACGCCGGATGTTTGGTCATACACGGTATCGTCGAAGGATACTTTACTGTCGCTATAGCAGTGGATATTGCGCAACCGGATGTCCGCAGAGCGGGAGACCAGAATCGCATATGGCGCAGGCTGATACGCGCTTACGACCCGGTAGATATGCATGTTAGCGATCAGCAGGTTTTTCGAATCGCGAATTTCCAGAGGCAAAGCAAAGCCGCCCTCGCCGCGCTCTTCTTCGGTTTGCAATGCAAAGACCCGCCAATTGGAAACATCCTCGAACACCGCTTCGTTGCGAACGTGATGTTCGCTGGACAACTGATATATCCGGCCAGGCGTTGAGGTGTGCGATACATACAGCCCCGCCTGGGCGAAGGTGCTGGGCGTCCAGATATTTACGAACGTTCCGCCTCCGCCCTCGGTCACCCACAAACTGGGATACTGGCCATCCCACCGACGATTCAAATTGGAATCCGCCGTGTGCGTATTGTTGTAAATCTGGCTCCAAACATTCTTGTTTTCTTCCGACGAGACGTCAGGATCAATCGTTCCATGTCCTCCCAGGAAACGCACATCGCTCATTAGAGATTGGCTTCCTGACCTCCACAGCGCGCCAGCAGCACGCGGGTTGATGCCATTCGTGTAAAGCCCGATCCCTGTAACGATATTTTTGCCGCCGGAAGGAGTTTCAAGAAGCGGCTTAGGGCTCCCGACTCCCTGGAACGCGGGAGTGCCATCGGCGAGAAACAGCCGCGTGGTACTCGGGTGCAATCCGATCAAAACGGTGTCCGGTTTAAGCGTGATAGTGTCTGAAACGAGGTATTGGCCCGAGGGAAAATAAAGGGCAGCGTGCTCCGCAATGGCCTTGCGAAGAATATCAGTGTCATCCGTCTTGGCATCCCCGTGCGCACCCAGGTCACGAACATTCACCCAGGATTCCATCGTGGGTAGATCCGGAATGTCCGAGGGCACGAGTGCAGGCAGATGCGCAAGCGGAGCGGCTTCAAAGACAGTTTGAATTTGCTTCGGCACATCGATGTCATCGAAATGAAAACCATGCGAGAAAGTTTTCACGATGAATTGCTCACCTGGCCCGGGCCCCCGCAGCTTCTTCCCACTCTCCCGAAACTCCGCAAATACAGGAACATTGCGGAACACCAGATTTTCCGCGTTAATCTCGGTTCGGGGACTGTACTCGTTACTGATGACCAAGGCAGGACCGCTTATGTTTTCGAAGCGGCCATCCTTGATCCATAACTCATCCGCGTACTGCTCATCGATAGAAATCGCAGTGGCAACGTTCCTGAACTTCGGACGAATCAAGGTGAGTCCGGCTTCATGCTCACGAATGGCCGCCTGTGTCTGCCCGTCAAACGTGGAATCCATCACCGTGAATTGCCATCCGGGTGAGGGCTTGCGGGTCCATATTCCATATTGCCCACCGTGAAAGTGCAAATCGACGGCCACGTTGCCGCCGTCGTGAATGCCCGCCAAGGCGGAGCCGAGATTAAAATCCATGTGGGACAAGTAACAGTGTTGGGCATATCGCCCGCGAATACCGACGGCGCCGGGATTTCCGTCGCTAATTTCTATATCGATATTGCTCATCGCGGAATAAAACGTTCCTGGATTCGCATCTGGAGGACGCTCCGTGGTTCCTTTCTCCGATATGCCGATATTCTGGAATCCAGCAGGACGCGAACCTGCGAAAAACACCATGTAGGCCGGCCCTTGTTGAAAGCCCGGAGTATTCCTCGCCAGCACAAAAGTAGGGCGAGTCGCGCCGAAACCAATGAGCCGGATGCCCGGCCAGACATAAATCGTCCGACTCAAGCGATAACGCCCACTGGGAACGAATACGATGCCCTGATTTCTGTCGCGCTGTACTTTGTTAATGGCAGACTGTAACGCGTCAGTGTCGTCAGTCTGGCCATCACCGTGAACTGAAAATTCAGCGCTGTCCAGATAGACGGCCTTGGAATCTTGCAGCCGGCTTGGATAGTAGGACGTTCCGGACGCCGACGCAGCTGTCGCCCATAACAGCGCGAGAGCCAGTATCAGAAGTTTTCTCGATCCCGCAGCGCGCACCCCCGCTGATTTCAGCGAAGGTTCAATTGTTCGCGTCGGCATCGTCAGGTCCTCGTCTTTTGCGTCAGTTTTTTTTCACCAACAGCAAGTAATCGATCGCCGATAATCATTTGGGGGTAACCTCATTCGTTAGCTGGTTTCGCGTATTCTGGGTATTCGATACTACGGTCTTCATATGCCAGGTGACAGTTGTGATTTGGCGGTCGTCAGGACCGTTTCTTGAAAAAGATTCATTTCAAAGTGCCACGAGATTGTAACTTAGCTTTTGCTGAACAATGGATCGAGACCGCGTGCAATCGCCAACGACTTGATCTCGCGATGAAGGGCACACTCGCGACCTATCCGGGCTCAACACATTGGCACTACAGGAAGCCAGGTCAAAAGGGCACACTTGAACTAACCCTTTTTATTCCCGACAGACGCATCTGGGCAAAAATTCAGGATGGCCGGAGGGCTCGCTGGATTAACGCCACGCTGCCGTCTCTTCGAAAAACGATCGAGCAGCAATTGCGCTCCAAACCACAAACCTAAGACTCCGCCCGGGTGTACTTAATTACAAATTACAACCATCTCCAAAGTTCCACGCCGCAACACTAGCAGCGAGAGATGCTATTCAGTGCGCAGCGCGCGCATGGGGTCGATGGTGGCGGCGCGCCATGCCGGCAAGAGGCAGGCGATCAGCGCGACGAACACGAGAATCAGGGATGACCCCATCAACGTGAGTGGATCGCGAGAATTGCCTCCAGACCAGGACGAAAATACGCGATGCAGCGCGACACTGAGGATTAATCCGAGCGCCAGACCGATGCCGATGGTCATGGACGTGGAGGCCAGAACCAAACGTACGATGTTGGTGCGCGGCGCGCCAAGTGCCATGCGAATGCCGACTTCCTGAGTACGCTGCGAGACTGCGAAGGACACGACGCTGTAGAGCCCGGTGGCGGCGAGCGCCAGCGCAAACACGGCAAACAGTGCAAAGAGCGTGGCGATGAAGCGATCCTGGCCCCAGCCCTGCGTATCAAGCCACCACAGCAAAGTGTGGTTCAGGCGGCCCGTGACCAGCTCAGGATTGTATTGGCGCAAGCGCTCCTTGAAGGACTTCAGCATGGTGTCAGGATTTGTGGTGGTCTTGATCAGTAGCGAAACGTCTGTGGGCAGAAGGAAACTGTAGGGGAAAAACACGGCCGGCCTGACGGGACGATTGAGCCCGTTGTTGCGTGCGTCTCCGACTACTCCGATGATCTGAAACCAATCATCCGGTTTTTGTGCCAGTAATATTTCGGGGCGCTCGAGTTTCAGCAGCGGGCTACGTACACCCTGGCCGATGGGATTCGTGTCACCGAGAAATTCTTTGACGAATGCCTGATTGACGACCGCAAAATGCGCGGCGCGCAAGTTCTCCCATTCGTCAAAAGTGCGCCCCGTGATCAGCGGTATGCGCAGCGTGGAAAATTCGTGGGAGCTCACGGCGCACAGCATAGCCTGCGCGTCGGCCAACTGCGGCCGGCTCTGGATTTCGATTTTGCCGGTGAAGCCGCCTAAGCCGGGAAACCACGTGGAGGAGATGCTAGCGTCTTCCACGCCGGGAACTTCCGCGATGACTTTGCGCACGGCTTCCTGAGCGTTGAGGCGGCTTTCCCAACTAGGATTCGCGCCTTTGGGGAAGCCGACGTTGAGCGACAAAACATTCTTTGGATCGTAGCCGAGCGGCGTGTGCAGACGGGCTTGGAACGCTTTGAGTGCCGCACCGGCGGAAGCGATAAGCAGCAAGGTAAGGGCGAGCTGGCCGGCGATGAGGATCCGATGGCTATTGCGGCTGCGGGCGCTGCCGGAATGTTTCGAACTGCTGGCTTGAACCAGGGCGCCGACCTGAGGAGTCGAAAGCTGCCAGGCGGGCGAGATACCGAACAGAACGCCGGTGAGGATAGCAACGCTGGCGCTGAAAATGAGGACGGGGCCGTTGACGTGGATGGCAGCTTCATGCGGAAAAGAAAAGATGGGCAGCGCGGCGACGATCCAGGTCACACCCTTGTAAGCGGCGACGACACCGAGTAAGGCTCCGGTGACGGACAACACAACGGACTCGGTGAGGAGTTGTCGTGCGAGTCGTTTGCGGCCTGCACCCACAGAAGCGCGCACGGCGAGCTCGTGCTGGCGCGCCGTGCCGCGAGCCAGAAGAAGGATGCTTACGTTGGCGCAACCGATGATGAGCAGCGTGAGAACCGCGCCAAAGAGCAAACCTAATGTGCCAGCGAACTTGCCGAGGATTTGTTCGTTGAGCGTAACAATGGCTACGCGCCGATTTTGCGGATATTCCTTATCGTTTTTCGCGAATTCGTCGGCGATGACCTGGAATTCCGACGCCGCGGCGGGAAACTTCACGCCGGACTTGAGCCGGACGAAGGAAAGCCAGTAATCGTGCTGGGCGCCCGTGGGCACCGCGGGCAGATAGACGTCAGAGTCACCCCAGGTGAAGCGCGGTGGCACTACACCAATGATGGTGTAGAGCTTGTGATCGAGCTCGATCGATTTGTTGAGGACGTCGCGGCTGCCACCGAACTGGTGTTGCCAGAAGAGGTAGCTGAGCACGGCGACGGGTGCGGGATTACCGCCGGGCGCGTCGGAGGTGAAGAATTCACGGCCGAGGAGCGGCGGGACGCCCATGAACTCGAACAAATTGGGGGAATAAAGGCCGACGTTGACCGCCACGGGAATCTGATCGCCGGTTAGACTTTGCTGCGATCCCTGCTGGAAGAAGACATCATCAACGGAAGAAGCGTTGCGAACCGTGGAAAACCCGGCGCCATTGGTGAAGAGCAGCGGACCGCGACCGTCTTTGTCGTTGAGCTCAATGTGGACCATGCGGTCGTTATCCTTATAAGGATAGGGGTCCAGGAGTACGCCGTAGACAACGCTGAAGATGGCCGTGGTGGCGCCAATGCCCAGCATTAGAGAGAGAACCGCGGCGAGGACGAAGCCCGGTGCTTTGCGGAATTGGCGGAAGCCGAAGCGCAGGTCCTGAAGAAAACTCCACATAAAAGTCAACCTCCGACGCGAATGTTCTCTTAGACGAACGAGAAAAGGTGCCGGATAGTTTCATAAGATTTGGGGTGCGGCAGAGTTTTTTCTTGGTGAGTCGGTGAATGGATCGGGACTTGGTGTCAAATGCCCCTAAAAAAGGCGCTGCGGCGTGTAAATTTAATGCGCTTTACGCGGTTTGGCCGCCACCACCCGGCTTTGCGCTATTCGCGGTTAGATTTTTGGGGAGTATCGGACTTTTTTGCGTTGTCTTCCGTCACGGGCTGTCGTTTTTCGTCGGGATTTGCATTTGCAGCCGTATTTCGAGCTGTACCCTTAGCGGCGTCCGAACTTTCCGGTTTGTTCTGCTCCGTCGACTTTTCTGTTGGGGACTTCACGGTCTGCGGCTTTTCTGTGGATGACTTTTCCGGTTCTTTGTTCTCGTCTTTGTTTTTGTCTTTCTCTTTGTCGGTCGTCCCTTTTGGAATTGGCGAAAGCAAATATTGCATTCTGGCGCGAGCCGCGCGCCATTTAACGCTGCTGGCATTTCCAGCCCGGTCTAGATAAGGCGCCAGCCTTTCATCAGTGGCTATTCCCTGATCTTTCAAGAATTGCGTTAGAGCCAGGCTTTGTGTTTCCAGGGATTCGAGCAACGAAAATAGTTCTTCGAGTATCTCTTTAATCGGTTCAGGATTGGTTTCCATAGGCTCGCTTATCCCAGGCCGCGTTCTGCTGCCGGTGCTGCTTGTGTCCGCGGCGGTTAAAGCCGATTAAAAATGACAGGACGCCGCACCGCGCTTTTGCAGGTATTTCTGGTGGTATTCTTCGGCGCGATAGAACGGGCCTGCGGCGGTAATCTCCGTGGCAATGGGGCGCTTAAACTTCCCGCTCGCCCGTACTGCGGCCAAGGATTTTTTGGCGGCGGCTTCCTGCTCCGGCGAATGGAAAAAGATCGCGGTGCGGTATTGCGCGCCGAAGTCTGGGCCCTGGCGATTAACCTGCGTGGGATCGTGAGCCTTCCAGAACACGTTGAGTAGCTCTTCGAAGGAAACTTTTGCGGGATCATAGGTGACTTGCACCACTTCGGCGTGCCCAGTTTCGTCGGTGCAGACATCTTTATATGTGGGATTGACGGTATGGCCGTTCGAATAGCCCACGGCGGTGTCAATTACGCCGGGAACCTGTCGAAATGTCTCTTCTACTCCCCAGAAGCATCCAGCACCAAAGGTTGCCATTTCGTTCATTTCACACTCCGCGGCCCAAAAACATCGGGCCAAAACATTAGAAACGACCTGATCATAATAACGCAGGTTAGATGCGCCAGAGATGTTTTCCGATTCACCCCAACAAAACTTGTTTCGAAGAGCGGCGCGCAAAACTGATCGACCGTTTGATGCAACCTGTGGAAGGCGAGACAATGAATCTTGAGGGACAGTGATGGATCTCGGACTAAAAGGCCGCGTAGCCATCGTGGCCGCCGCCAGCACCGGCTTGGGATTCGCGGTTGCCAAAGAATTGTCGCTGGAAGGCGCGGACGTAGCCATTTGCGCCCGCACCGCCAGCGATCTTAAATCCGCCGCGGCGACTATCCAGCGCGCGAGTGGGCGTGAACCATTCCATCAAGCCGTGGATGTAACTGACGCCAAAGCAGTCGCGGCCTTTGTTTCCGCAGTGGAAACTCGCTTTAAACGAATCGATATCTGCGTTACCAATTCCGGCGGTCCGCCGTCTAAGTTATTTGAGGACACCCGCAACGAGGAGTGGCAAGCGGCCATTGACCAGCTTCTATTGAGTTGCGTCTTCCTTGCCAGAGAAACGTTGCCGCGCATGAAAAAAAACAAATGGGGCAGGCTGATCACCATCACCTCTTACGCCGTAAAACAGCCCGTCGACGGACTGTTGCTTTCAAACTCGATTCGCTCGGCAGTTACGGGGCTGGCGCGCACGTTGGCCAACGAGTATGGAGCGCATGGCATCACTGTAAATAACGTGTGCCCTGGATACACGCGCACCGATCGCTTAGGCGATCTCGCGAAAGCGATTTCGGAGCGCACTGGCGCGAAGCCCGAAGAGGTGTTTTCCGGATGGGAGCAGCAAATCCCTGCCGGACGAATCGGCACACCGGAAGAATTCGCCGCCGTTGTTACCTTTCTCGCTTCCGAGCGCGCCAGCTACGTTAATGGCGTGTCCCTCGCGGTGGACGGAGGAATTGTCAGGAGCTTGCTATAGCTTCAATGCCTGCGGCTCAGCGTAATTTTGAACTTTCCCTGCTCGCTGAAACGTTCACCATCTTGCATCTTGCTCCCGATGCGGTTGTGCCGGAGTGGGCCACGCAGGGGCAATTCTTTTCGATTACGCGGACGAGCGATGAACTCTCTGTCATTGCAGAGACTGCTTTGGTCCCCGACAGATTGCGAACCGAGGTGAGTTGGCGTGTTTTGAAAGTTCACGGGCCATTTGACTTAGCTGAAGTCGGAGTACTTGCTTCTCTCGTGATGCCGCTGGCTGCCGCGGGCGTAAGCGTTTTCACGATATCGACGTTCGAGACGGACTACCTGCTGGTGCAATCCGGCCAATTGCGTGACGCGGTGTCGGGACTTCGCAATGCGGCGCACACGGTTCATGAAGTTAAAACTATTTCTTAAATTTATTGCTTTACTGGAAAGGGTCCAATGATCAGGAAGTTCATCAAAGTTCGAGCCCCAAAGTTTGGCCGCTGTCGCTGGCTTATGGCCACCGTGGTAATGCTCTTCAGCGCAATCGTGTCAGTGCGGGCCGACGAGCCATACGCGCGCAATCGCAGTTATGATCTGCAGCATTCCAAGATTATTTTGCGCTTCGACGTGCAGCAGAAAAAAGTAATTGGCGAGGTCATCCATACATTAACTACTCTTCGAGCTGACACCTCCAAGATTGAATTCGATTCCGTGGGGCTCACCATCCAGAGCGTGACGGTAAACAAGGCTCCGGCAAAATTTGAGACCACCGCGGAGAAATTAGTTGTTCCCGTCGCTGCCGGAAAAGTTGGAGACAAATACGAAATTGATATTCGCTACGAGGGGAAGCCCACCAAAGGCCTCTATTTTATTTTGCCGGACAAAGACTATCCGAATCGGCCAACGCAGATCTGGTCGCAGGGCGAATCGGAAGATACGCGGTACTACTTGCCTACGTATGACTATCCGAATGACCGGTTAACGACTGAGACGGTGCTCACCGTGCCAGCCTCGTGGTTGACGGTGAGCAATGGGAAGTTGATCGGCGTCGCAAACGCCGCCAACAGCATGAAAACCTGGACGTGGAGAGAATCCGTTCCCAGTTCAACCTATCTGATCACCGTGGTGGCGGGAGAATTTGATGAAGTGAAAGATAGTTTACGTAATTTGCCGGTGACCTATTATGCGCCTAAAGGCCGAGGCGATCGCCTGCCCATCAATTATTCGCGTACGCCGGCGATGATCGAGCTTTTCAACAAAAAATACGGTGTGGATTATCCGTGGGAAAAGTACTCGCAAGCGATGGTCGACGACTTTGTTGCTGGTGGCATGGAAAATTCCAGCGCCACGACGAATACCAGCTCCTCGCTGGTTAATCCTAAATTGGTCGCTGAATACCCTACCGGCCAGGATGATTTGATCTCCCACGAGCTGACCCACCAGTGGTTCGGCGATTATGTGACCTGCAAAGACTGGGGAAATATCTGGCTGAATGAGGGCTTCGCGACATTCGGAGAAACCGTTTGGACAGAAAACCATTTTCCCAAAGATCAAAGCGAATACCAGCGCTGGACGGATGCACGGCGTTGGTTTGCCTCGGCGAATCTATTTAACAAGCCCATCGTCCGCTACGATTTTGACGATTCCAGCGAATTCGACGGGAACGCCTACACCAAAGGTGGCTGGGTGTTCTATATGTTGCGCCACCAGTTAGGCGAAGACGCTTTCAATCGCGCTCTGAAACATTATCTGGAGGTAAACCACGGGAAAAATGTGGTCACCGCGGACTTAGTGAAAGCCGTAGAAGAGTCTACAAATTCCGACGTAGATCAATTCTTCAATCAGTGGGTTTACGGGGCCGGGGCGCCCAAGTTCGATATCAGCTATGCATATGACAACAACAAACATCAAGTGGCCCTTACCGTGAAGCAAATGCAAAAAGTCGAAGGCCACGTGGGACTTTTCCGTGTGCCTGTGGATGTGGAGATTACGACCGCCACAGGAGCGCACCTTTACCCCATCGTAGTGTTCAAGCAGACCGAAACATTTTCCTTGCCGGCCAGCGCTGAGCCGCTGATGGTCTTGTTTGATAAGGGCGGCAATATTCTGAAAAGGACCGAATTTCACAAAGACCAAAAAGAATGGCTGTACCAGCTTAAGAATGCCGCCGATTTTTCGGATCGTGCCGATGCCGCTGTGGCGTTGCGCACTTTAAAGGAAGACGCCGCGCATTCTGATGGAAAGGCCGATGCCAGGAATGAGGATGTGATCATGGCATTGGCGGACGCCGCGACTAACGATAAAACCTGGGGAGTGCGAGCCGTGGCTGCCGAAAGTCTCGGCGAGCTTGGAGGGCCGGTTGCAGCCAAGAAAATAATCGAGGCGCTGAATTCCGCAAAAGAACCGTGGCTGCGGGCGCGCTTGGTCGCGGCCATGGGAAATTTCAAAGATGACAAAGAGGTATTAGCGAAGCTGCAAAACGTCGCGGAGCAGGATAGTTCCTATCGTGCGCGGGCTGCGGCGCTGCAAGCGCTCGCGAAATTAAAAGCTCCAAATGCGCTTACCATTCTGAATTCGGCGATCGCCGCGGATTCGCCGGACGATTTTCTTCGCAATGCAGCGTTGCGTTCGCTAGGCCAGCTGGGTGACGAGAAAGCTGTGCCGGTCCTTCGAGAGTGGGTTGTTCTGGGGAAACCGATGGAGACTCGAGAAGCGGCTATCTTCAGCCTGGCGCGGTTGCAAAAAGATAACAAGGAAATTACCACGCAGATTGCGTCCTATTTGCCGGAGCAGCACTTCGGCATTCGAATGGCGGCGGTGGCTGCGTTGGGCGCGCGAGGAGATGCGTCGGCGATTCCTGCTCTTGAGCAGTTGCTCAAGAGCAATGACCTGAGCATTGAGGTTGCTCCGATGATCAAAGAGCAGATCGCGCACTTGAAGCGGCCTGCGAAAGAAAAAAAGGATGGCCATGCCACGGCTGGAGCTGACAGTGATGATGACGATGACGAAGCATCCGCTGACAGCAATTCCGGCAGCAACAGGAACACCGCGGTGGTCGCCGAGCGTCTGGATAAACTCGAACATCTTATGCTGGAAATGAACAACCGCCTGAAGACCATCGAAACACGGCTCCCGACTGAAAAACATTAATCAGGATTTCGCCGTTTGGGATTTGGAGTTTAGAATTTCGCAGGGGAAGATTCTGCGTCTGGCGCGGCGATCAAGACGCGCAAATCGCGCAAATTGTTTCCAGTTGGACCAGTAATGACCGCGTCGCCTAACCGCTTGAAAAATGTGTATGCGTCGCTGCGCTGAAGCGCGTCGTTAGGGTCGAGGCCAACAGCATGTGCGCGGGCAAGTGTTTCGCCATCCGCGACAGCGCCGGCCGCGGGACTGTTTCCATCGATGCCATCCGTTCCCGCGCTAAGCACTGCGATTTGCTTGCCAGCGATTTTTTCCACGCAAGACAGCGCAAATGCTGCATTTCTGCCTCCGATTCCGTTTCCGCGGATTGGTGAACTCACTTCGCCATCGGCGATCACCGCCACCCGCCGCTGAGGGTTATTGCGGTGCACTTCTTCGAGTTGCGCCAGCAGGTATTCCGCGGCGCGCTCGACGGGCCAGTCATCGGTGACGTTATCGCAACAGCTTATGCAGCCAGACCCTTCCGCAGCGCCATGCGCGGGGTGAAACAAATTATCGAGTCCGAGCAAAATCGACAAATGTGCATTTTTAAAAGCCGAATCACCGGCTTTGGGCGTTTCTGGTATGGGCTCAAGGGTAATCCAGCGATGAAATGCCTCCGGAAATTTATCCCGCAGCGCATATTCGTCCAGAATTTTTACCATGTCCGCACACGTGGTTGGATCGGGCAAGGTGGGACCGCTGGCTAGCGCCCATTCTTTTCCCGCCGGAACATCGCTCACCGCCAGGGTAATTTTTGTGGAGCGATTCGCCGCAGTGGCTAACCGGCCACCTTTTACCGCTGAAATATGCTTGCGTACGGTATTAATGGCTTCGATGGGAGCGCCGCAACCGATCAGCACCCGGTGTATTTGCTGCATGTCGGCCAAATTAAGGAGCGGGCTAAGCGGCAACTCAACGAGGGCCGAGCCTCCGCCCGACAAGAGAAAGAAAACCAGAGTGTGGCTGTCGCAAGTCCATAACATTTCCAGGATTGCTTTCGCAGCATTCCAACTGCGCTCATTGGGGATCGGGTGCCCGCCAATGAAATACTCAATGCCTGGGTGGGTTTTTGCCGGAGCAACCGGCGACGAAGCAATGCCCGCGAAGGAAAAGTCGCGCGGCAAAGAAACTCTGAGGCCATCCAACATCGCATGAGCAGCCTTTCCAATGGCCACCACGCGGACTCTCTCGAACTGCGATAGATCGATGGCTGCGTCACCGCAACGCAGCAGCGATCCCTCACGCACCAATTTCCGTTGCATGGCCAACGGGATGTCGATGGCTGCCAAAGTTTCGTGGAAGATACGGCGGGCGAGTTGCTTCAAATCCGCCATGGGAATTACCGGCTCACGCAGGACTCTTCAAAACTTCGGGATTCAAAAGATTCGCGGGCCGCCTTCCATCAAACAAATCTCGCACATTGGTTGCCGCTATGCACGCCATCTTCGTGCGCGTCTCGAGCGAAGCGGACGCGAGGTGCGGAGCAAGCACGACATTTGGCCGTTTCAGTCCGGCATGAATAAACGGCTCCTTCTCGTAAACGTCCAAAGCAGCTCCTGCAATCTTCTTAGTCTCCAGAGCGTGCACCAGCGCCGCTTCGTCCACCACGGAACCGCGTGCAGTATTGATGAGAAAGGCGGTCGGCTTCATACGCGCAAATTTCGCGGTGGTGAACAATCCTTGCGTTTCCGCCAGCAACGGCACGTGCACGCTGACGAAATCGGATTCCGCAAGCAATGTATCCATATCACGATATTCGGCGTTCAGTTCCTTTTCGACCTCCGCAGACACGCGCGCGACATCCGTATAGAGCACTTTCATTTTGAATCCGCTGGCTCTGCGCGCCATCGCGCGCCCGATGCGGCCGAAGCCAACCAGGCCCAGCGTTTTCCCCCACACATCGGCGCCTACCAGTTGATCCAGATCCCAACCCGTCCATTTGCCGGAGCGCGCCAAAGCTTCACCTTCACCTAGACGCCGCGCAACGGCCATCATCAACGCCCATGCAAAGTCCGCGGTGGTTTCATCAAGTACGCCAGGAGTATTCGTCGCCGCGACTCCGCGTTTGGTACAGGCCGGGACATCTATATTGTCGAAGCCCACCGCCACGTTAGCGACGATCCGAAGTTCGCGCGCAACATGTAAGAGCCTTTCGTCGATACGTTCTGTCAGCAAACACACTAAACCCTGTTTGTTCTCCACTCGCGTGAGAAGCTCTTCTCTCGAGATGCGCCTCGGCTCAGACCAATATTCCACCTGGCACTTTTCTTGCAAGATGCGCCGTGCTTCTTCGAACAGCGGTCTGGTGGCGAAAATCTTTGGTCGGGGCATCCGTTTTCCTCTGGCGACTAAAAAAATACACTAGCACATGTGCAGCACAGCCGAGCACCTGCATTGCGTGCAAGCAAATCATGGCCCCTTTGATTGCAAGGGCGACGCGAGCATCATTATGGCGGACATTCTATCAGCGCTCGGGATTACAATTGTTAGCCCGGTCCACCGGCATTTCGAAACTTTTGGCGTGGATAAACGCGAAAAGCTGCTCCCGCGCGTTGATAATAGTTTCTTCTGTAACCGGCTGCGCAAAACATTTCCGGCCAAGGGCCAAGCCTTTGCAAAGACAACGCGCGAGGTCACGAAGTTTCTCGCCGCTCAAGACCCTGCCGCTGCGTGTCACGTATCAAGACTCCTGCCACTTGCTGCATGGACAGAAAGTGCGCGAAGCTCCGCGACAATTGTTGCGCGCCATTCCTGGACTTGCTCTGGCAGAATTGCCGCACTAGATATTTGCTGCGGGTCCGCAGCGTTTACAACGTTAGACAAAAGGGAAGCGTCGCTCGAGTTGCTCGTGGAAAAAATGCGTTACGCCTCAGCTACCAATGCGCAAGTGATCGCCACTTCAAATCGGGCTGCCGGTTACAGCTTGCGCGCAAGCGCGGAGATGCATCACGCCAATCAGCAGGCCTTGCATGTAATTGAGTTGCTTGACCAGGTCAATACATCCTGAATCGCACCTGAACATTCGTGAAGGGCGCTACTTCTCCGTCGGTACGGCCCACGCCCCTAGTGCGCCGCAGCGGCAGCTGCCATCCCATCATTGAAGTTCTTGAAAAACGCATCATACTGACCGCTAGCCTCGGCGAAACGCAGCGGCTTCACCCGCTCCACGCAGATTTCCGTAGCTTGTGGCGAGTTTTCGAGGATATTCATCGTTTCGGAAATGAAGTCCTTGAGCGGCATGGCGTTCGGATCGTTTGCTTGCCACGCTCCCAGTAATTCCGTCTGCACGTAGGGCGGAATGAGTTCGAGGACCTGTGCCGCGGTGTCTTTAAGCTGGTAGCGCATTGATTGAGTGTAAGAATGGATGGCGGCCTTCGTAGCGCAATAAGTCGGGGTCATCGCCAAGGGCACAAATGCCAAGCCAGACGAAACAGTCATGATCACTGGGTTTTGCTGCTTAAGCAGAAACGGAAGCAACGCAGCATTCAGGCGGATGGGTCCGAGCAGATTCGTCGTGACCATCGCCTGCGCATCGGCAACCGCGCCGTCCTTCAGGGACTCGGCTTTCATAGTGCCAGCGTTGTGAATGACCACATTGAGGGCGGGGTAGTCCTTCTTGAGTTTTTCGGCGAAAATACGAATCGCGTCACTGTTTTCAATGTCCAGGACCTCAGCCTTCATCCCTGGATTCGCCGCGACAGTGTCATCGAGCAGCTTCTTGCGGCGGCCGACAATAACCACTTGATTGCCCTTCGCATGGAAGGCCTCAGCGAGACCACGGCCGATCCCAGAGCCTCCACCTGTTATGAGAATTGTGTTGCCAGTTATTTTCATGATGTTTTCTCCTTCCTTCGCATACTAAGGCGAACACGAACCAATGGGAAGTAGGCACTTTAAAGCGCTATACCTACCAAAAGGAGAGTGACCGCCAGGCGCGCACAAACTGTGAAACGCCGAGCTGTGGCTCGGAAGAGGGTGCCGCTCCCGGTGCCTCCCGAGCGCGATGATACCGAACTCGAAGCGCTGGTTCGAGAAATTATCGGAAGCGTGGCCGATAAGTGGACGATGCTCGTTTTGGAGGTGCTGGCAGAACGTGGCCCGCTGCGATTCACTCGTTTGGGCACGCTCATCGGAGGAGTAAGTCAGAAGATGCTGACTAAGACCGTGCGTCAGATGGAAGCGGACGGGCTCGTTTCGCGTACCGTTTTTCCAGTGATCCCGCCAAGAGTCGAATACGAGTTGACCAACCTTGGTAAAAGTCTGGGGACAGCTTTCTGTGGGGTCTGGATCTGGGCCGAGCGCCACCGCGAGGCCATTATGCGGGCCCGCAAAACTTTATCAGCAGCGCAGCGACTCTAATTTCCACCATGCAGAAACCTCACGCAGACGCGATGTAGGAAACGCAGACTTGCGCCAAGCCGTCTAACACCCTGCGCGCACTCAACTTACCTTTTTACATGGAATGCCGCCGGGCCCGGCAGCAAAGCCCGGGGAACTTTTTGCGCCTTGCCTGGGAAATGCTAGATGAAACGCATGATTCCTGATCAGACCCGATGAAAATTCGAAAGAACGATCAGGACGATGAGCTCCTTAAGCGCACCGCCAAGGGCGACGAAGACGCATTTACGATTTTGTATCGCCGACATGCGGACGTTCTGTACCGCTTTGCGTTTCGCATGACTGGGAGTTCCTGGGGCGCGGAAGAAATTGTTCAGGACGTTTTTATGACGTTGGTCCGCGAGCCGGGCAAATACGACGCTGAACGAGGCACTCTGCCCGCGTTTCTTTTCGGCATCACGCGCAACAAGATCATGAAGTACCACGAGCGCTTGCCCCGGGAAGTTTCTTTGGTGGAGCGCCAGGAAGACGGCAGCGGCGGCGGGCTGACGCTGCGGGATTCTTTCACGCCGGCGATGTGGGCGGAACAACGCGAGCGGTTGGAAAAGGTAAGAGCCGCGGTGATGGATCTTCCCATCGAATTTCGCGAGACGGTAGTTTTGTGCGAGTTGGAAGAAATGAGTTACGACCAGGCTGCGCGGATGCTTGATTGTCCTATCGGCACGATTCGTTCTCGTTTGCATCGCGGCCGCGCGCTGCTGCTTGCCAAGCTTGAAATGCTTCGCGACGCACCGCGCCGCTGGAGCTCGGTAGGACGATAGAGAAATGGAATATTTCATATGAACTGCGAAGAATTTGAAATTTTGGGTTTGGATTCGCAACGTGACGGCTCTGTCGGCGACGACGGCCGCGAACGCGTTCTGCAGCACGCTCGAGTTTGCGGCCGGTGCGCGGCGCTGGGAGCGTCATGGGCCGCAGCCCAGGTGGAATTGGCTGCGTTGGCGGAGAGCAGCCGGTCATTGCACGTGCATGCGCGCGTGGAGACGCGAGTACTGCAACAGTTTCGGCTCAAGCACCAGCCCCGGCAAGAGCGCAGATTTTTGCAGTTTGCGACTTGGGCGCTGGCAGCGGCCGCTGTGATCGTATGCACATTTGGCGTATGGGACTTGCATAAATGGCGCCGAGGTGCGCTTGGCGTAACCACCGGTACTGCCCCGGCTACTGTTCGCTATGCAGTTTCGAGTCTCGCAGGCGGTTCGGCGAACACAAACGCCAGCACAATCACTGATGATTCCGAAATCCTGATTGCCGGCAACGAAGGCAACGGCGGCAATGACTTTACCCAGTTACCCGGAAGTTCTTTACAGGAGTTGGAAGATGGCGCGATCGTGCGAGTGGGAATGGAAAGAGCTTCGCTTGCGGCGTTCGGATTGCCAGTGAATGAAGACGAGGCCAGTGATTGGATTCAAGTTGATTTACTGGTGGGCAGCGACGGCTCTGCGCAAGCGGTGCGCTTGCCTGAATAAGAAGTTTCTGCGGTGATGAGTCACCGCATTGGGAGAGAAGAGGAGAGCTGTATGATGCGAAATGGTTGGATGCGCTTAGTTTTGGGTGGCGCTTTAGTTCTGTGTGCGGGAACGGCCAAGGCGCAAGGGCCTGGCGGCGGTCATCCTGGGCCGTTTGGCGGTCCGATGGAGTTGATGGGCTTTGAAGGGATGCACGGCGGGAAGCTCGTAAAGGGCGCGCCATTCTCCGCGACAACCAGTTCAACTACACAACAGACCTTACAGGACGGCACGACCATCAATCGCACCGCGAACGGTGCTATTTATCGCGATAGCGAAGGGCGCTCGCGCCGGGAAGTTACTTTTACCGGCGTGGGTCCGCTAGCGGCAACTGGTGGCCCACATAAAATGGTGTCCATTTTCGATCCGGTTGCCGGCGCGCACTACATGCTGAATCCCGATAAAAAGGTTGCCCATAAAATGACCTTGCCGGCGAATGGCGGCACTGATAAAGCGCAGGCCTTTGAGCAGAAAATGCAGGCTCGCCAGCAGCAGGAAGAAGCCTCTGGTGCGCTGAAGGTCGAAGCTCTCGGAACGAAGGTGATAAATGGCGTGAATGCCGAAGGCACGCGCACTACCCACACGATTGCCGCGGGAGAAATCGGCAATAGCGCCCCTATACAAATCGTATCGGAACGCTGGTATTCGACTGATCTTCAAACAGTGGTACAGAGCACGCGAACGGATCCGCGATTCGGAACCACAACTTTCTCGTTGTCCAAAATTCAGAAGGCCGAGCCGGCTGCGACACTATTTGCGGTGCCGGCGGACTACACTGTGAAAGCGGGTGGGCCTGGATTTGGACATCATCGCGGTGGGGCTGCTGCGGGCGTTGCCCCGGCGCCGCCGGCCAATTAACCCTTCTTATTTAAAACTCTTCTCTCCTTGAAGACGGCGGACGCCTTTCTGGCAGCGCAATTTGCTGCCGGAAAGGTTTCGTCGTTTTTACCGGCGAAAATTCAGTTTGCGGAATTGAATACAATTCGCGTGCCCGTTCCGGGCTACCGTGGTTTGAACATATCTCCAGCAATGCGTGTGACCATTCTGCGCGGCACCAGACGTTCGCCGTGCGCGCCAAGATAATTTCCCAGCCCGGAGATCACGTAACTCTTGGCGGCCGCCAACGCCTTCAGCCCAGTGCGCGCTACCTTCTCCGCCGTTTCAGCTTTACGCATGAATTTTTCCTGACCTGCCACCACATGAAATTCCGACTCTGTCGATCCTGGGCAAAGCGCGCAAACGCGAATGCCGTAGGGATTCATTTCTTCCGCCAGACCTTCTGCGAAGAGTAAATCGAAGGCTTTAGTCGCCGCATAGGCGGAAATGTATGGAACCGCCTGGAAGGCGGCGGTGGACGCCAGAATCAAAATGTCGCCGCTGCGCTTCACCACCATTTCCGGCAGATACAGCCGCGTCAAATGCACCACGGCCGCGCAATTGACCTGCACCATATCCAGCAAACGTTTGACTTCAAGCGAAGGCAGTTCACCATAAGCGCCGAAACCCGCGTTGTTCACGAGCAGTTCAATGGGGATTCCTTGCTCTCGCGTGAAGGCATAAATTTTTTCTGGTGCGGTTAGCTCCGCTAGATCCGCTGCAAATATGGAAGTTTTAATCTGGTGTTTTGCGGTGAGCTCTCTCCCCAATTCCTCAAGCCGTTCTTGCCGCCGTGCGGTCAAAACCAGATTAGCGCCACCCGCAGCCAATTCCTTCGCCAGCGCCACGCCGATCCCCGCACTGGCCCCGGTAATCAACGCCCATTTTCCACGCCACTCTGCAATCATTTCCGTCGCCTCATTCTGTTATCCGTCGTTGTATACGGCTGCCATTCGCCCGGCCAGTCTACTTGGATCCACGAGAAATGCGGGCACGAGCAGTTATTTTCGGAGCATGTTTTGGGAAAGTTTAGAACTCACCTTGTGCCAAAAAAAGTCCGAAACCGACTAGCTTCAAACCATCGAAAACCCAGACTTCCGGCAAAACCATCTGTTCCAATGGGATACGGCGTCGCAATTGTATCCAAGAGGTTAATACTGCAGCCGTGCCGGGGAGTCAAATCAGTACTAACGTCCCATTCTGAAACACTCCCCGGCCACCTAAAAACGTACTGATAGTACTAGATATGGGTCTCGCCCGGCTCTACGGCTGGGTTACGCAGACACTATTGGGCTCAGTGTGACTAGGTGGCTTGGTTCGGCCACGGAGAAGAAATGCCGCTAGACCAGCTAGATCAACAAATGGTCGACAGTCTTCCGCAGCTGGCGGACGTATACGACCGGTATGGCGTGGAAGTGAACGCCCTGTCGGTCCCCGAAATATTCACTCTTTATGAGCGTACGGGTTTTCTGTATCCGGATAAAGCAGCGCGGCTGTTTCCTCATCTTGCGCAAGTGCGTGAGAACTGGCGGCGGATGTTAAAAGTGGGGGATTCGCTTTTGTATGTCCTGACCGCCGGCGACCACAAAAAAGGGCTGGCATCTTTAGCTGTTTGGCGCGCTTCGCAGAACGGGTGGATGTCCCAGCACCTGGTTTCCGACAACAATCCCTACGCATCTCGCGCGGTATTACTTGCGGCGGCAGCGGCCAGAATTCGCAAAGACTGCGACGTATCGGCGCAGAACTGGTTCCGCCCTGAGAATCGCTTCCCGGCACGCGTATTCGGATCGATGGTAAAGACCATCGGGGATTCACTCTCCTCAGTCCAGCGGCATGCTTACTTCGCGCTGCCGCGAACCCTGGTGCTGCCGTCGGCGAAACGAATTCGCGTGGTGCCCTACACTCCATCGCACAAGAGCGCACTGCTCGATATTGCTTCCCAGGCCCGGGGCAGAATTTATGTCATCGCCGAGGAATTAGAGCAAGACACAGAGTTCGAAACAGTGGCGGACTTATATCGCAGCGTCGGGTTGCGACGTTCGCGGCACGTTTGGCTCGCCTATCGCGCGCACAAAGAAGAGCCAATCGGCGCGGCCATCGCGTATCGCGGGCCCTTGGGCATCAATTTCAGTTACCTCGAAAATCGCTGCGACCTGCTACTACAACCCACACTTCCGGAGGCGGAAGTCACCGACGTCGCGGCAGCGCTTCTGAGTGCCTCTTGCGCCGCCTATAAAGATTTCGAACTGGATGACATTCCGGTGATCGCGGACGAAATGGCTACCCACGCTCTCATGAAACTGGGAGGCGAGTTTGTCCGCCACTACTGCCAGGGAATTTGGCTCAAGGATGGGCACCCGGGTTTCTACAAACACGTTGACGGTTTCTATTCACGAATATTAGCGCGGCTCGAGAGGCAGCAGGAGCCGCAGGAAGCTCTGATTGGTCAGGAACAGTAATGAGTAAGGGCGGGTCCGCAGTCGAATACATCATGGAAGATCCGCGCGAGGCGATGCGCCTTGAGGCGAAAGTGGACGCCCATGCCTGGGTGCAAAAGTACCTGGCGCATCGCGTTGGCGCGGGCGCAGAAGTTCTTTCGGTGGGTTGCGGGCCGGGAGTGATCTTGCGTGAAATAGTCGCCCTCGATAAGTCCATACAAGCGACTGGCGTGGACATCAGCGAGGACCGTATACGGGAAGCGAGACAGCGGCATCGCGGGGTCGAATCAATGAATTTTGTGCGTGGTGACTCGCACGCCATGGAATTCCCCTCGAATCGCTTTGACCTGGTGTATTCGCGAATGTTGCTCGAATACCTGAGGAACAAAGAACAGGCCGTACGCGAGATGGTTAGAGTTTGCCGGCCTGGCGGGACGCTGCTTTTGCAAGACCTGGACGGCCAGCTCTTGTGGCACTACCCCGAAGATGCGGAGATGCAACAAAACAGCGAGAAAGTTGTTACCGCGCTGGCTGCCACCGGATTTGATCCCTTCGTGGGCCGAAAACTTTTTTCCTTCGCCCAAAAAGCGGGCTTACAACACATCGATGTGCAGGTTGAAAGCTACCACCTGATAGCAGGAGTAGTTGGCCCGGAAATCTTGAAGCAGTGGGAACTCAAGTTGGAGATCGCGGCACCGCAACTGACGAAGGTGTTGGGTAGTGAGACGGCAGCGAGGGAGCACGCAAAAAGATTTCTTGAGTATCTGCGCCGGCCGGACACGCTGACGTATTCAACGGTATTCACGGTAAGTGGAAAAAAACCCCTGCACTAAAGCGGTAAGTATTTCGAGAAGTATTCGGGCAAGCAGCGGGCGAAGGGTTTGAAATGCAGTGAACGAATTTAAGGGCCAGGGAAAAGTAAATGAATATCCAGTTTGGGGATCCAACAAGAACGCTGCTCAAGATTTCAGAGAAGGGAATATAACCATGTTTTCGAATCACCCACCCAGTTTAGCCGCCGCAAGGTTCGTCGGGCGAACCATGCTTGCGAGTTTCATGACCGTCTTTCTCGCCGCGAACGGCGCTGCGCAGAGCCAGCAGAGCGTGCCGGACGTCACCGCTCTAAGTATGGAAGACCTGATGAAGGTACAGGTGACCTCCGTCTCCAAACGGACGCAGAAGGTCGCCGACGCCGCTGCCGCAATTTTCGTCATCACCCAGGAGGATTTGCGACGCTCGGGCGCTACCAGCATTCCCGAGGCGCTGCGATTAGTCCCTGGTCTGGAAGTGGCGCGCATTGACGAAAACAAATGGGCCATCGGTTCGCGCGGATTCAACGGACGCTTTGACAACAAACTGCTGGTGCTCATCGACGGTCGAAGCGTATACACCCCGCTGTTCTCGGGAGTTTACTGGAACGTTCAAGACGTCATGCTCGAGGATATCGACCGCATTGAAGTCATTCGTGGACCCGGAGCAACTTTGTGGGGAGCGAATGCCGTCAACGGCGTGATTAACATCATCACCAAGAAAGCCAAAGCTACGCAAGGGGGTGTCGCGACCGCGGGGGGCGGCAACGAAGAACGCGGCTCTGTGGCTGCTCGCTATGGCGACAAAATCGGCAGCGATACTTCTTACCGCATCTACGGAAAGTATTTCGACTGGGCTCCGTCTCGATATGCCACCGGTGGTACGGCGAACGACGGCTGGGAGGCTCAGCGTGGCGGGTTTCGCGCGGACTATACGCCGGCGGGCTCCAACTCCTTCACCTTACAAGGTGACCTCTACCACAGCGGATATAACGAAACTTTAACGATCCCTTCTTTCGCGGCACCCTATTCCAGTACTTTTCCGAACACTGGAGCGTATAGCGGTGGAAACATTCTGGGCCGCTGGAACCATTCTTCAGAAGGGTCATCGATGTCTTTGCAAATGTACTACGACAACACCACCTTGTCGGACAATTCGTTATTCGTGGATCACCAGAATCTATTCGACGTGGACTTTCAGGACGGCTTCCATTTGGGCAATTCACAACAAATGGTGTGGGGCCTGGGGTACCGGTCCATTATTGATCGCAACGACCCCAGTTTTTCTGTTTCGCTCCAGCCCAACCAGCTAACTCTCAACCAGTTCAGTGCCTTTCTGCAGGACGAAATCAGTCTCGTTCACAGTCTACGTTTAACAGTTGGTTCGAAATTTGAACATAACGCCTTCACCGGTTTCGAATTCGAACCCAACGTCAGACTGCTCTGGACTATGACGCCGAACCAGTCGATCTGGACTGCCGTTTCTCGCGCGGTTCGCACCCCAGCTCTAACCGAAGAAGGATTGCGACTGACCTCGGCAGTAGTACCGCCCGGCGTACCCGTAAATCCGACCCCGTTTCCCGCGCTGATAACGGTGTACGGCAGCCACAACTTCCAATCGGAAGATTTGCTGGCTTATGAATTGGGTTACCGCGTTCAGGTAACCAGTACGTTGTCGACGGATATCGCTACCTTCTACGACCGCTATTCGAATTTGCGAACTGCGGAGCCGGGTGCTCCTTTTGTCGAAGGCCATCCGGTGCCCACGGACATAGTTATTCCGTTCGTGGCCGGCAACAAAATGGGCGGCGGAACGTACGGCGCCGAGCTAATTGCCGATTGGAAAGTCACGCCGAAGTGGAGACTCGTCGGTTCTTACAGCTACCTGCAAATGGATATTACCAAGAACGCTGGCAGCTTGGATCCGACGGCCGACCTTCCCAACGGGTCAAGCCCCCGCCATCAATGGTACGTGCGATCTTCGCTGGATTTGCCACGGCACTTTGACCTCGATAACACTCTGAGATTTGTTGATCATCTCCCGTCGCTGAACATACCGTCGTACTACTCGTTGGATGCGCATGTTGGATGGCGTCCAGTGCCGCGAGTGCAGTTCTCCATCACCGGGCAGGACTTGCTCGACAACCAGCACCTGGAATTTATCCCTGATTTCATCAATACCGCTCCTACGATCGTAAAGCGGGCTATCTACGGCAGCGTTACAGTCAATTTCAAATAACTGGAAAGCGAACTGTGAAGCATTTTGTACATTCGAGGCCTGCGAACGTCATGTTGAGACGACTGGCAATCCTGCTCGCCGTCTTCAGCATGACGCTGAATTGGACGGCATCGGCTGGCGCGCAAGCCGGCGAGGCTTCCGATTCGTCGGAATACCTCGTCAAGGCGGGCTTCATTTACAACTTCGCAAAATTCGTGGAGTGGCCTTCCACGGCATTTGCAGAGCCGGACTCTCCCATTGTTATCGGAGTGCTGGGAACGGATCCGTTCGGAGACATCATCAATCACGTTGTGGAAGGCAAGAAAATCGGGGCACGAGGTTTCGTGGTTCGACGGTTCAAGTGGAGTAAAGAGCTGAAGGATTCCAAAGATTTTACGAATTGCAGGATTCTGTTCGTCAGTTCCTCTGAAAAAATGCACTTCGAGGAAGTAGTTGAGGCCGTCAAAGGGCTTCCTATCCTGACGGTTGGCGAAGCGCCAGGCTTTGCCGAACGCGGAGGCATGATCCGCTTGATGTTGGAAGACAACCGTGTGCGATTCGAAGTGAATGTCGAAGCGGCTCACGAAGGAAATTTGAATATAAGCTCCAGGCTACTGACGCTGGCAAGAATCATCGCACCGACCGGGCCCGTGGCAAGGAAGCCCGGATGAATTTTCATAACCTTTCGATCAAGCGGAAACTGACGCTTATCACCATGCTCACCAGCAGCGCCGCGCTGGTGCTTTCCGCATTGAGTTTCCTCATTTACGACTTGGTCTCCTTTCGGCACTTGCTCATTCAAGACCTTCGTACCCAAGCGGAAATCATTGGTTACAACAGCGCCGGCGCCATGGAATTTAAAGACGTACCAGCTGCAACGGCCACCCTTACCGCGCTCACCGCCAAAGAGGACATCGTGGCGGCGGTACTGTACAGCGTGGATGGCAAGGAGTTCGCACATTATTCGCGCACCAATGACGCCTTCCCGAAAGTTCTTCCTCCGTTATCGCAAGATCAGGGATATCGATTTGACGGCGGATATCTGCAAGTGTTCCACGACGTCACCCTGAATGGCGAACACCTCGGAACACTTTTTCTGCAATCCGACATGCGGCAATGGAGTGTGCGGGCTAAACGCTACGGCGGAATTCTTTGTGTTTTTGTGCTGATCTCCGGCACTTTCGCGCTGTTCGTTTCCTCGAAACTACAGCGACTAATTTCCAGGCCAATTCTGCACCTCGAAGATTCCATGAGAGAGGTTTCCGTCAAAAAGAATTATGAGGTGCGCGCCACGAAGTCTTATGGCGATGAAATCGGCAGGTTGATCGACGGATTCAACACCATGCTCTCTGAAATCCAGCACCGAGATGGCGCGCTGCGCTCCGCCAACGATGAACTAAAAACCAGGACGCTGGAACTCGAAAAAGAAATTCTGCACCGCAGACAAACACAGGAAGAGTTGCTCACCGCTAAACACACCGCCGAGGAAGCCAGTCGCGCGAAGAGCACATTTCTGGCAAATATGAGCCACGAATTGCGCACACCGCTGAATGCCATCATTGGTTACAGCGAAATGCTGGACGAAGAAGCGCGGGAATCGGGGTGCTCGGAGAACGTTGAAGATCTGCGCAAGATTCAATCAGCCGGCAAACACTTACTGTCTCTCATCAATGACGTTCTGGATCTTTCAAAAATTGAGGCCGGGAAAATGGGGTTGCACCTCGAGGATTTCGAGGTATTGCCGCTCATCGACGAAATCGTCACCACTGTGCAGCCCGCTGCTGCGAAGAACGGCAATGAGATTAAGCTCCACGTATCGGAAAACGTCGGGTTCATGCGCGCGGATATTACCAAAGTCAGGCAGATCCTGTTTAATTTATTGAGCAACGCATGCAAATTCACTGATCACGGCACCATCACGGTGGATGTGGATCAGAACGACCGTGATGGTTACATGCGCTTCTGCGTCAGCGACACAGGAATCGGAATCTCGGAGAAGCAACAACAGAATTTGTTCTTTGAATTTTCACAAGCGGACGCCTCTATCGCCAGAAAGTATGGCGGCACAGGTCTTGGACTGGCGATTACCCATCGCTTCGTACAGCTCATGAGAGGGCAAATCTCCGTGGAAAGCGAACCCGGCAAGGGCTCCATTTTCACCGTGCAATTGCCCACCCAGGTAGCCCTGGATAATACGAAACTCGCGCGTGCGGTAGCGGCGAACGAAGGCGAAACTTCGCCGGCAGGCTCCAAAATCTATCAAGACACCATTCTGGTTATAGACGATGACGCTTCCGTACGGGATTTGATGTCCCGCTCTCTAACCAAATCAGGGTTCCGCGTGGTGGTCGCTTCCAATGGCGAGGAGGGGTTGCGGCTTGCAAAGCAAGAAAACCCTCTGGTGATCACTCTAGATGTGGTCATGCCGGAATTCGACGGCTGGTCGGTGCTGAAGAAACTGAAGAACGATCCGGCTTTGACGGACATCCCCGTCATTATCGTGACTATCGTCGACAATGAACCCATGGGACTTGATCTGGGAGCCGCCAGTTATCTTGTCAAGCCCGTCGACCGTGACCGCCTGGCAGTGCTCGTTGAGAGATACCGCATGGCTCATTCGGCAAGTGTCAACCGTCCGCATTCAGCGCCCTCTGTATCGGGGGCCAAGAAACCTAAGCGTCTATCAGAATTGAAATCGATAGGAGATCTAGATCATGCCGACGATCTTGTTGGTCGAAGATAATGAAATGAATCGCGACATGCTATCGAGGCGCCTGCAACGCAAGGGCTACACGGTGATCGCCGCACACGATGGGGAGCAGGGCCACTTACTGGCCTGTTCCAAATCACCCGACCTGATATTAATGGACATTAGTTTGCCCATGATGAACGGCTGGGAAGTGACCCGGCTGCTGAAAAGCAACGAGTCAACCAAGCACATTCCCATCATTGCACTGACCGCGCACGCCATGGTGACCGATCGTGAGAAGGCCTTTGAAGCCGGCTGCGATGATTACGACACCAAGCCGATCGAGTTCTCCCGCTTGAGCGAAAAGATTGAAAATTTCCTGTTGGCGAAGAAACTATCATGAAACCCCAAACGAACCGCCTGCTGATTGTGGACGACAATGAGATGAACCGTGACATGCTCGCGCGCAGATTGGCGCGTAAGGGCTATGACGTTCTGGTGGCCAATGGCGCTCACGATTTGGTGGAGAGCATCAAACAGGATGGCGTGGATTTAGTGCTCCTGGATATTGAGATGCCGGAAATCACTGGCCTCGACGCGCTGCGCATCTTGCGAAAAGTGTACTCCGCCGCGGAACTCCCGGTAATTATGGTCACCGCGAAGAACCAGAGCGAAGACATCATCACCGCTCTCGATTTGGGCGCCAACGATTACCTCACCAAGCCCATCGACTTCCCGGTGGCCGTCGCGCGCATCAGCACGCAGTTAGCGCATAAGCGCGCCCAGGAAGCGCTGAAGGAAAGTGAAGAGCGCTACGCCCTGGCGGCACTGGGCTCCAATGACGGGTTGTGGGATTGGAATATTCCGGACAACCAGGTGCACTTTTCGGCTCGCTGGAAATCGATGCTGGGTTTTCAGGAAAACGAGATCAGCAATAAACCGGAAGAGTGGTTCGATCGTATCCACGATGCGGACCGCGCCAGGGTCAAAAACGAAATCACAGCGCATCAAAGTGGCGCCACGCCGCATTTCGAGAGCGAGCACCGCATGCTGCATCACGACGGAACCTTTCGCTGGATGCTCAGCCGCGGTCTCGCGATTCGTGATCAATCCGGAAGGCCGTTGCGCATGGCTGGCTCGCAAACGGACATTACCCAAGCCAAGGTGTCCGATCCCTTGACCGGGTTGCCAAATCGCCTTTTGTTTATTGATCGGCTGAACCGGCTTATCAAATATTCTAAGCGCCGCAAAAACCATTCCTTCGCCGTCGTATTCATGGACCTCGACGGCTTCAAAATGATCAACGACAGCATGGGTCACATGGCCGGCGATCAGTTGCTGGTCGGCGTGGCCGAACGACTGGAGAAGTGTTTGCGCTCCACCGATACGCTGGCGCGCCTAAGGGACACCTACACGGTGGCGCGTCTCGGCGGGGACGAATTCACCGTGCTGCTCGACGATCTCAAGGATCCCAACGACGCAAAGATCGCAGCGGACCGTCTGATGAAGGCACTCAAGCCTCCCTTTCTTCTGGCAGGTAAAGAGGTATACACCTCTGTAAGCATCGGAATTGCGCAGAGCAATCCCGTGTACGAGGGACCGGACGAGATGTTGCGCGACGCAGACACCGCCATGTATCACGCGAAGTCTCTCGGAAAGGGGCGGTACGAGGTGTTCGACGCGAAAATGCGTGCCAGTGTGATGGCCCGTTTGCAACTTGAGACCGACTTGCGTCATGCATTGGAACGTGGCGAATTCCGCAATTTTTATCAGCCTATTGTGAACCTCGCTTCCGGTGAAATCGCGGGTTTTGAAGCTTTGCTGCGCTGGCAGCATCCTACTCGCGGCCTTCTCGGGCCCATCGAATTCATCGGCGTAGTGGAAGAGACCGGCCTTATTCGCGAAGTTGGTTGGTGGAATTTGAGTGAAGCCTGCCGGCAGATTAGCGAATGGCGAACGGCTTCCAAAACCAATCGGAATCTCATCATTAGCGTGAATCTCTCCGCAAAACAATTCCTGCAGCCCAACCTTGTCTCCGACATCGCAAACTTATTGCGTGAAATAAATCTTCCGCCGGAAGCCTTAAAGCTCGAAATTACCGAAAGCACGGTGATGAAAGATCCCTCGGCGGCGGTCGAGATGTTGCAGCAAATCAAATCCCTGGGGGTGCGTCTCGCCATAGACGATTTTGGAACAGGGTATTCTTCCCTGAGTTATCTGCATCGTTTTCCCCTCGACACGCTGAAAATCGACCGCTCCTTCATCAGCAGCATGGACGACGATGGAGATGGCATGGAAATAGCGCGGACCATTTTGCCGATGGCCAAAAATCTCCGGCTGGATGTGGTGGCCGAAGGCGTTGAAACGCTGGAACAATTCGAACTATTGAAAAAGTTTAACTGTGCCTACGGACAAGGGTTTTACTTTTCAAGGCCCTTATCAGCCGAGGGCATCAGTGCGCTATTGAATAACGAGCTGGCTTGGCAGGGCTTCGTGCCAGCGAAATAATTCGCGTCGCTTGGTAACCCCGACATAGATCGCCCCTGACTCAAGAACTCCGTAGCCCTTCGCTAGGATGCGTTTCGAGTTTTATCTCGTCTATTTGACGCGCGAGCGACCAACTCGTCCAATCGCGAAAGCAGAAGCTTTAGGATGGGAGAGTCGTTCGACTTTTTGTAGCCGAGGACCAACTCAACCGTCGGCGCTTCACCCTTGAGAGGACGACTCGTTACAAACGAGGTCAGAAAGTTCTGTGCGTAAGCAGGTAACAGCCCTACGCCGCGCGTCGATGCTATTAAGGACACTCCCATAACGACGTGGTCCACCTCGTGATCTGGCTTGATTTTGATTCCGGACCGCTTCAGGTAATTGTCGATCACCGCACGCAGCACCGGAGCCGTGTTCGACACGGTCACGAATGTCTCGCCCACGAGATCCTGAGGGCTGATGGCTTTAAGGGCGGCGAGACGGTGGCTACTAGGCAAGAACACCACTAAGGGCTCTTTGACGAGAGGGCGAAACGCCAGGCCTGGCGTCCCTCGTTCCCGTCGAAGAAAGGCCGCATCGATTTTTCCTTTTGAAAGGCCGTCTGCGAGCAGAGGCGAGTATTGACTCGATATCATCACGTCGATGTTAGGCAACTCATCGCGCAAGATCTTCATGGCCTCCGGCATCCACGCCAGTTCGTGCCCAGTAAGAAAGCCCATTGTGAAGCATGGCTTGGCCGGATGAGCGACCCGGCGTACAGCTTCGGCTGCCGCTTCAACCTGCGATAGCACCAAGCGAGCGTGATCAAGAAAGGCGCGACCCGCAGGTGTCAGTTCGATACCGCGAGTGCGGCGTGTCAGAAGTTGCGCACCTAACTCTTCCTCAAGATCTTGAATCTGCCGACTCAACGAAGGTTGTGAGGTGTGCAGTATTCGCTCCGCCGCCACCGTCAGACTTCCCGCCTCAGCAACCGCGACGAAATAACGCAGGTGTCGTAATTCCATCTTTCACCAACATACTCCGAAAGCATCGCTGTTCAGCTTACAAAGTATCTCTCGAAGATGCGACGACAAGTCATCTGGGGCATCAGATGAGTGGAGCCTGAGATGCGTCGGGTAAGCAAAAAGTTTGCGCGCATGCCTGATAAGCATATGGTTACTTCGAGGAGAAGGAAAATGTCAAAGAAATTGGAAGGAAAGATTGCACTCATTACGGGCGGCTCGCGCGGCATCGGTGCCGCAATCGCTAAGCGTCTGGCCGCGGAGGGAGCGAAAGTGGCCATTACATACACGAAAGGCGCCGAGGCGGCCGCGTCGGTGGTCAAGGAGATTGAACGCACCGGCGGAAAAGCGATCGCCATTCAGGCTGACGCCGCCGATGCCAAGGCCGGCAAAGCCGCGGTCGAAAAAACCGTGGCGACCTTCGGCCGACTCGATGTGCTTGTGAACAATGCTGGCACGGCCATTCCGAAAACGTTCGAGGAGACCACGTTGGACGAGATGGATCGCGTGCTTGATATTAATGTCCGCGGCGTATTCGTTGCGACGCAGGCGGCGCTGAAGCACATGAAG
>DATHMG010000017.1:0-3851 GCA_035487275.1 Candidatus Acidiferrum sp.
GTGGCCTCTGGCGACGTGCAGATGAATTGTGTGCTGATCGAAACCGAGGACGGGGGCGAGCGGAATTCCGCGGGACGGCTGCGCGCTCGATCGATCGAGCGGCTGCGCCTGCGCATCGACTGAGTTTCGATGGCGCAACCCGGGGAGACTCCCCAACGTCTGAATACTCATCATCCTAGAAAACGGCTTGGTGCAAGAAAAGGCGGCTGTTACGTGAGAATCGCAGCGGCGATGTGTGTCCTTGCCTGGCTGGTCAGCTCCAGCTTCGCGCAAGAAGAAGGCGAATTGACCGCCAAAGCTCGAATTTTTGGCACGATCGGGCCAGGGTTGCGCTCGGTGCGGGCCGGCGCGGATGGTAGTACCTACGTGCTGACAGCGCCTAGCGACCACGTAGCGGTGTTCAGCAAAGACGGCAAACTGCTGAGGAATATTCCGGATTATCCAGCTTCGGGGGGACCGGCGTCGGCGGAGCTGCGAGCGATCCGATTCGGCGAGAGCATGGATGTGGACACCGCGGGCACCTTGTACGTTGCGGACCGGGCGGCCAATGCGGTGAAAATTTGGGACGCGGCGGGGAACGCGCGCATGGTTTCGGTAAGCGCACCGCTGTCGGTTGCGGCGCTGCCCGAGGGGGAAGTAGCGGTTTCCACACTGCGGGATCCGCACTTGGTTATTGTGTTCGACAAGAATGGGCGGGACGTGCGGGAATTCGGCGACCCGGAGGAACTCACCGAGCGAGCCGATCTGAACCGGTTTCTGAACATTGGTCAACTGGCCAGCGACGCCAAAGGCCATCTTTTCTATGGCTTTGCGTATACGCCGGAGCCAACGGTCCGCGAATACGACCGCTTTGGGTACGCCGGGCAGGATCTGCAATACACGGCGCTGGAAGCTGCGGCGGTGGCACAAGCGGTGCGGCGCGAAATCCGCCGGCAGGAGAAAAAAAATGGGGCACCGATCTTTAAGCGCGTTCTAAACGCAGTGGGCGTGGACCCCCAGTCCGGCGAGGTTTGGATGGGCGTGAGCAACGATCTCTATCGATTCGATAAAGACGGCACGCGACTGGCTGGATACAAGGTGTACACAACGGAAGGTGCGCGCCTGGAAGCGAACACAATCGTGGTGGAGAAAGATCGTTTGTTGATCGGCAGCGACCCCTTGGGGGTGTACATCTTCGAACGCCCGGATAAAAAAAGTTCGCAGTAGTCGGAGTTTTCCTCAGGTACCGCTTGTGAATTTTTGACGACGGCAACGCGCCAGTTGCAAAATTTTTGCTAAATTCCCTTTCGAATCAGCACGTCGCGGATACTGGGCACGATTTTTCGGCTTGTGGAAAAACTGTGCACGCGATGTGAACACACACCAACTGCCTCGCACACTTTTCGCTTGCCCCCTACGCTTCAATCAGCGACAATCCCGCGCTGTCTGATAGCAGTGCTGGAGAGGGCTAAGGATTTTGAAGTGACGCGCGGGACATCAGGGGCAAACGGGATGCTCCGGCGCGAGAAGACCCCGACGTTCTGACAAATCGATAGAGCGGTATACTGAATTTTGCTTTCCACAACTTTTTCACATCTGTGGAAATAGCTGAGGGTGCGTCTTTTTCTCGTGATGACAGCTGCCACCAATCCGGCGCGTGAGCGCGAACCAGTCAATGCATGGGACAAGTTTCTGGAACTCGTGAAATCCAGGGTCAGCATTAATACCTATACCACCTGGTTCCAGCCTACGCGGCTAAACCGCGCCGAGGGGGACAACCTGTACGTGCAGATCCCGAGTACGGTGTTCCGGCAGGTGCTCACCCGGACGTACGGGGACATCGTCAAAGCGGTTTTCCACCAATTGGGGAGTCCCAACCTCAAAGTTCAATACGTTTGCACCGAAGAAGAGGCTGCACCGGCGGCAGCGGTGGCGCCTCCCAAGCAATCTAAGCTTGATTTTGAAAATAACGACCACCAATTGAATGCGCGCTACACGTTCGACAGCTTTGTGGTCGGCAAGTCCAATGAATTTGCGCATGCGGCGTCTCGCGCGGTCGCCGAGCAGCCTTCCAAGGCGTACAACCCGCTGTTCCTTTATGGCGGAGTGGGCATGGGCAAGACGCACTTGATGCATGCCATTGGGCACACCATCAAGAAGCGCAATCCGGCGATGCGGCTGTGTTACGTGAGCGCGGAGAAATTTACGATTGAAGTGATCAATTCGCTGCGCTTCGACCGCATGATCACATTTCGCGACCGCTTTCATACGGTGGACGTGCTGTTGGTGGACGATATTCAATTCATTGCCGGCAAGGAACGCACGCAGGAGGAGTTCTTTCACACGTTCAATGCGCTTTACGAGCAGCAGAAGCAAATCGTGATTTCGTCGGATTGCTTGCCGAAAGATATCAATTCAATTGAGGAGCGGTTGCGCTCGCGTTTTGAATGGGGGCTTATCGCCGACATTCAGCCACCTGACCTGGAAACGAAGATCGCGATTTTGCAGAAGAAAGCGGAGAACGACCGGTTTCCTTTGCCGGACGATGTGGCCGAATATATCGCGCGGGCTATCAAGTCCAACGTGCGGGAGTTGGAAGGGGCGCTGACGCGGCTGATGGCTTATGCGTCGCTGACTGGCGTCACCGTGTCGCTGGCCACGGCGCAGCAGGTGTTGCGCAATATCATTGCCTCGCAGGAAAAGCGGGTCACGATTGATCTGATCCAAAAACGGGTTAGCGAACATTTCAATTTGCGCGAGCAGGATCTGAAGGTTCGCAGTAACACACGGGCCATTGCCTACCCACGCCAAATAGCCATGTACATCGTCAAACAGCTCACGACCGCATCCTTGCCAGAGATCGGCCGTCAATTTGGCGGCAAACATCACACCACCGTGCTTCACTCGATAAATAAAATCGAAGAGTTGCGCCGCTCCGACAAAGACGTGAATCGCATGATTACCCGCCTGATGGACGCTTTGCAGTAGTCATCGCTTCGCTATCACCTTCAATTGCGGACCTTCGGGACGCCGAGTGTTGCTCTTCGGACGCGTTCGTGCTGGTGTGGTCAGCGAAAAGCGGCGGCAAGACCACCGCACTCCAAATTCTTGTGCTCAATCAAGCTGTGAAGATCATCTGGGAATCGTATGAAATTTCTGTTGATGGCGTTGGATGAAATGGAAGCGGAACGGGTCGACGAGTGCTGCGTCCCGGATTTTTCCACTGTTCACACAATTCGACGCCGCTTGACGCTTGCCGTATCCGCTGCAGGGCACACTAGTTGGAGCGCTTTCCACTAATCCACAGGGATCATCACAACAACAAGATTGGAATTCCATTTAGAAACCAAAATCAGAGAACCTAATTGTGTTGAAATTTGTGATTATGATTTGTGTTGATAAAGATCGAGGGCTGGAGCTGTGATGGCTGGTGCGAGGGCATTGAACCGGAATGGACTCCACGCCTGGGGCTCATTTCCACAGGGGAAATTGTTCGATGGGACTTTATACTTCATTGGAAAACGAGTAGAGTACCGCAGCAGTTGAGAACGCCATTGACCGCCCTGCGGTCGCAAGGTAACAATGACAGCACCCGTAACCGTCCGCGAGGATCATCAATCGATGGAATTCAGCGTTGCAAAATCCGCGCTGTTGAATGAACTCAGCACCACGCAAGGTGTAGTGGAGCGCAAGACCACTATTCCCATTTTGTCCAATCTTCTTGTGGAGGCAAAGGGGAGCCACCTCCACATTACCGCTACCGACCTTGAGCTCAGTATTCGCACCTCTTGTGAAGCCAAGGTGAAGAAAGAGGGGGCTGGCACTATCCCCGCCAAAAAATTACTGGAGCTGGTGCGGCTGCTGCCGGAAGG
>DATHMG010000018.1:0-13190 GCA_035487275.1 Candidatus Acidiferrum sp.
ATGTATCATTTCATCGGTGCCAATATCGTCGTCTGCACCAACGCTGCGGGACAGACCCTCACCTGGAAGCGGTACAACGGACCCACTCCCGTGGCTGCCACCTCGTCACCTGCGACTCCATCGCCCGCAGCCGGCCCGCTACCCGCAGCGCAGCCAGCGCCTCCGGCCCTCGCGCCCGATCCATCACTCCCGCCGGAAACAAACGCTGCCATCGCTGCTTTTGGTCGCAAGGATTACAACACCGCGTGGCGAGAGTTCATGACTGCCGCACAAAAGGGCGACTCCGAAGCGCAAGCCGGAATCGGCGCCATGCTTTTCGCGAAAATCAATCCGCCCGGCACCGGTTACTGGGCGCAATGCGAAAAATGGCTGCTGCTCTCAGCCAAGCAAGGCAATACGAAAGGTATGACGTTTCTCGGCAAGTTTTACTACACCGACGGCGTAAATATCGCCGGCGGCATCAATCCCGGCGTGAACAATGCTCCGATTCCCCCCGCGCTCCATGCTCAAGCCGAACGCCGTTTCGCCCAGGCCCGCGAATGGTACGAGAAAGCCGCCGAAAAAAACGACGGCTACGCCATGGCTAGCCTCGCAATTATGCTCGACGCGGGCATCGGCGGTCCTCGTGATCCAGCTCGCGCCGCGCAGCTTCGCGCTGGAGTCTCCAGCCGCACCGATCCCAACTTCGCTAAAAAGGCCACCGGCGATCCTGCGAGCCTCGTCGTGACCGCTGCCTGGCAGTCTGGCCACTATCAGGACGCACTCAAGACCGCGCGCGAACTCGCTGACAAAGGCAATCCCGCTGCGGAGGCGGTGATCGGTCGGTCCTACTACAGCGGAGTCGGCTCGCCGCAAAGCTACACCGCTGCCCTCCCGTGGTTCCAAAAAGCCGCCGCACAAAAAAATCCAGACGCGCTATTCTTCCTCGGCCTGATGTACGAGTGGGGCCATGGCGTGAGACAAGATTTAGAAAAGGCTGTTTCGCTGCTCGACCAGGCCGCCGCGGTCGGCCAGCGCTACGCCGAAATGGAAGCCGCAGGCATGCGCATGGAAGGCGAAGCCGCCGCTCAACAAGCACGCTACGCAGCCGTCTGCCAAAAAGCAGGCGGCGTGACCGACGGCCCGCTCTGCCTGGTAGGCGGCATGGCCATCGACCCCTACTAACGACTCAGAGTCAGTGACCAATTTTTTGGCGGCGCGGGATAGCATCGCTGCGATGGGCGATGCGGAATGCCCAACGAACCGCGCGGCATTTGTCCCGGAGAAGTGCGCTTATCAGGACCCAGACCTCGATTGGTGTTTTTATGCCACTATTAGTCGTTCTTCCCTCAGTGAGAGTCGGCTAATGTACCGAATAGTCTTGGCATGGACAGACATCCCGACCGACGAGGGTCCGCCCGGCGCATTCTAAGACAAAAGCAACGAACGAATTTGCTCAAACATTTGACTCCAGACCGTGCCTGTTCAGCGGGAATCCAAATACTTAACCCGTCAATGACACGTGTTTCGTCCTAACTATCGGTGCGATACAATCCCGGAACATGCAAACGGTCTATGAAGCCGCAGGTGGTCGCGACGGGTTGCTGAAGTTGGCCAGCGCGTGGCACAAGCGGGTGCTAAAGGACGAAGTGGTTAGCCATGCGTTCAGCCACGGATACCACCCGCAGCACACTGACCGCCTCGCCGCGTACTGGGGGGAGGCTCTTGGTGGGCCGACGACGTATTCGGACCAGTACGGTGATGAGACCTCTGTTGTCCGGATTCACAGCGGCAACGGGCCGCACGAGGAGATGGACCAGCGGGCGATCGCCTGTTTCGATCAGGCGCTCGAAGATGTCGGCCTCGCGCGCGACGAGCGGCTCCGGCGCGTGCTCCACGATTACTTCGCGTGGGCAACCACGACCACTATGTCTCGCTACCACCACTCGGCGGATGATGTCCCGGACGGTTTGCACATCCCGAAGTGGTCCTGGAACGGACGCGTCAGCTAATCGGGAATCCGGACCAGTTTTGTCGGGTGATTCAACCTTTCCGGTTGCCGCGTTTTCATTTGACTTGCCCTGGCCCCGGACCTAGAATTTCGCTCCAATGAACGGCCGGACAATCTCGCATTAGAGCATTATCGAAACTCGGCGGCGGGGCTTCCGAATTCATGTTCAGTTTCGAGACCAGATCCGACTCCAGCCTGACGCCAGACGGCCGTCTAACCGTTTGAAACGCGATACCAGAATTGAGAATCTATGGCGAATGTGAGATGGAGACTTCTGACCAAGAAGCGCGGTAGCGCTACTCAAGGCCTCCCGCCCGGCAAGGAAGATCTCGCTTGGGTCACCAATACCGTCACGCTCCTTTATGGCGACTGCGACGCCGTCCTCGTCGACACGTTTCTGTCCGTGCAACATTCGAAGGAACTGGTAGATTGGGTCGCCGAGAGCGGCAAAAATCTCACAACCATTTACGTAACCCACTCGCACGGTGACCATTTCTTCGGCCTGAAGCTCTTGCTGGACAGGTTCCCCAACGCAAGAGCGTTTGCTACCGCTTCGGTGGTTGCGGCCATGCAAAACCAGATAAAGCCGGACTTTGTAAGATCTTTTTGGGAGCCGCGCTTCCCTGGCCAAGTTCCGTCGCAGTTGGTACTGCCGGAGGTCCTCGAAGGAAACACTCTCTACCTCGAGGGAGAAGTGCTAAACATAGTAGAGCTGGGCCATACGGACACAGCGAACACAACTGCGCTCCATGTGCCTTCTATTGGCCTGGTTGTATCGGGGGACGCAATCTACAACAACACGCACCTCTACCTCGCGGAGTGCGATGAAAAGGCCAGGGGCGAGTGGCTGCGCGCGTTGGATAAGATCGACGCTCTGCATCCGAGAGCGGTGGTCGCCGGTCATGGCGTCCTTAACCCCGATAGCTCTCCTCGTCACATCCAAGAAACACGAGCTTACCTCTATGACGTTAACGCTACTGCGGCAACTACATCGACGCCGCTGGACCTTTACGAGAAGATGCTGGCGTTGCATCCAGACCGCGTTAATCCAGGTTCGCTGTGGGCAACCGCAAAGGCTCTGAAAGGAAATGCTGCATCCGCATAAGAGCGCGGATGACGGGCAAACCGGATTGCGACCTGAAAGCTGTTCGAATGACTGTCTGACAAGGAGGAAATCGATCAGACCGTGCGTCCATCGCACGCTGCCTACGAGGTTGGAGCGGCACGTGCGCAGATACCCTAATGGAAAACTGCTCATCAAGCCTTCCAAGAAGAGTGTTGGAACCTTCCTGAATAGCATCCGACGAATCATCAAAACTGCACATGGCGTGTCTGCCGCCGATTTGATCGATCAACTCAACCCAAAGATTCGCGGTTGGGCGAACTATCATCGGCACGTGGTGAGCAAACACACGTTTGGACACGTGCAACATCTTCTCTGGTCTGTGGCAATGGGCACGACGAAGGCACCCGAACAGAAGCCCGCGCTGGTTCAAACCGAAATACTTTGACCGACGCGGGAATCGTGACTGGTCCTTCTTCAGTGAAACCTGCGATGACGAAGGACGGCCAACTAAAGTCTGGCTGTACTACGCCAAGAGCACTCCCATCAAACGGCACGTCAAGGTCAAAGGCGAAGCTAACCCCGTACGATCCAACCTATGAAACCTACTTCACATGCTGGAGACATTTCGGGGTACCAGCACTCTTCGCTATCTCTGGTATGAACAACGTGGACTCTGTACGAGTGCGATACAAAAATCACCCGGATCACAGGCTGGCGTCTTCATTACTACGTCCCCCGTGTGATGGGTGGTTCCACTGGTGCCGCGAACTGCGTTTTACTTCATCCCGAGTGCCATGACTGGGTTCATCGTCAGCGTCTTCCCGTTTCGAAACCGCGTCTCCTCTTAGGAGGCGTTCGAAGGGCTTTAGCTGGGTGACGGGAAACCTTCACGCCCAGTTCTGAGAGGGCCGGGCGGCCGCAAGGCCGCCTGGCTACTCGGTAGTATTCGAACATGCTTGGTAAGGCGTTAATGAAGACTTAGCGGATCTCTGGCGTTAATCTCTGTTCGCGACAATTATGCTGCAAACTGCAAATGGCGGTGTCGTTAGCGAATTTTCGCGCCTAGAGATTATGAGTCCATCCGTTCGACCCATTGAGCGCGCCATGCGGGAGCCACGAATGGATCCGCAAAGTACTGTGTTTCCCGCGCAACTTTGTCGTCCCTGAACTCCATGATGCTCACGGTGTAGGACGGCTTGCCGTCATATGTCAGGATGAATTCGGTGATCCAAAGATCACCGCCGCCAATGATTCGTCGGACAGCAAACCGCTTTTTGCTCGGCTGACTAGCGCGTTGGTTCTGTATGTTGCGTCGACCGCGGGTTCGCTCGCCTGACTGCGGGTATTCAAGCACCGCGTCCTCGCGATAGATGCGGTGCTCCGTTTCAAAATCGTTGGCATCGGACGCCGCCCAATGTTGATCCAGTGCCGCATGTATCTCTTGATCTCGCACTCCAGAATACTGCTCCTGCTTTTGTCGATCGTTCATCTTGAGCCTCAATTTGACAAGAAGCTAAATGCTTTAGCGGAATCGGAGTGTACGACTCGTCAAGTCGCGCTGTTTCTTCGATCACCCCAGAGTCTACATCGCGTCGAAGCGTCTAATTGTGATTAGCCGCGTTATCGGATCAAGTGCTTTTGGACGGATCCCAATGAAACCGAAGCACGCTGAAGGGTGCGCGAAATTCGGGATGGGAAAATTGAGACAACAAAATCTTAGCCTGTGACACTCAGGTGGCGCGAGAGGCTGAATCGTTCGAGTGTCACTAAATTGTCACTAAAACTGGCGCAAAACGAGCAAAAACTGAGCAACTCCCGACAACTAAGAACTTCGCTATCTTGCAGTGGCAAAGGGATTTAATTGGATTTTCTATCAGATAGCGCAACGGTGATTTTATTTTTCGAGACCGCCGGTTTCAACCGCTCACCCACTCCTCCGCTTTTTGATTCTAACCGATACACCGAGAAGGTGAATGAGAGGTTTTGGAAACGCAACCTTAGGTCTTTGGAGCAACATTATTTGATTCATTCGCCCGCTTGACCTCGTCGCTCAGCACAATAGCTTCGGCGATTTCACGCATGGGCTTTCTTCTTTGGCGGCTTTGGCTTTGCAGAGTTAAGTAGGCTTTTTCTTCGCTTAACCGCAAATCGCGTTGCAAGATTCCTTTAGCCCGTTCGACGGCTTTTCTGGTATTCAATTGTTCAGAGAGCTGCGAGTTGGCGTTTTCTAAACGCGCCATTTCCATTTCCGCGCCCACTAGAAACCCGGCCGTCGCGATCAAACGAATTTCGCGCTGCTTGAAGATATACGGCTCACGCTGCTGTACATTAATCACTCCAGCCACCTTGCCACGGCTTAAAATCGGCACGGACAAAAACGCTTCGAACCGATGTTCTGGCAAATGATGAAAAGTTTGGAATCGCGGATCGTCGAAGGCCTTACGCTCGACTGCAACTGGCCGCTGATGCTGGGCTAGCCAACCGGTGTTATCGGAGCCGAGCTGCATTCTGAGGGACTCCAGCACCTCGCTATGCGAATTAGGTGAAGCCCGCAAAATGAATTCGTTCTCTTCCAAAACGTAGATGAAGCAGGAATCAAACTTGGCGATCCACGAGACGAAGTCAAGAACACGGTCCAGAACGTCGTGTAGCGAATTCGCCGCCGCGATTCGGCTGGCGATATCGTGCAGAAAATTCACTTCCGTGGATTCATTGACTACTGCATTGCTACCGGAACACATAATCTAAATTAGCGGCTAGCTGCATCTCCGTCCAACGCAAGTTTCTAGTAGTTCAGTTCCATATTTTCGTCGGTGGTTGAGAGAAAGCGAGCGAGGACGCCAAGGCAGCCCTCGCTCACCGGTATGCGTGGGCTAATCGTTCCCTCGAACGGCCGAGGGCTGCGTTACTGTTGCTTGCAACAGGTGGTCGGTTCGATTCGCGGGGAAGATAACCTTCAACCCCGCGTTGTTCAAGGAGATCGAGCGGATCGTCATGTCGGTTCCAAAGTCGATGGAGTCCAATGACTGCGAGTTGAGGGTGTCGGCTCTAAACGCATTGGCCACCAAACTTACAACGTGACCATCCTTGTTCAAACTGCTTACAATTACCGCCACGCGGCTGTTGCCAATCTGAAGAGCATCCACAGAGCGAATTGCCTCCAGCGATTCGATCGCGTAGCTATATTTGCCAGGCTGCAAAGTGGTATTCCCAAGGCCAGCCGCTACCGGCAGGGTAATTGTGCCGCGCACCAAGTCTTGGGAACGTGCTGCCGGCGCAATCCCGAGCAGCGCACCAGCAGTGAATAAGGCCAAGCCTGCAAAAGGCGCCGATAGTGATCGTTTCTGTGTTGCGTTCATTGATTTCTCCAATTTTAATTTTCGAATTTAGGCGCGCTTCACCAGCCGCGCCGTTCTTACTTATTGTTAGGGCAGGACCGTCAGGTCCTGGTGCAAATCTGGTTGCCCAGGGGCGATTCAAAGTAAGGCAGGAACTTCGTGGTTCTCGCCAAGATGATGCACGATGCTTACTGCACCTTTAAAGTGCCAGCGTTGCACCAACAAGTACAACGCAAAGAATCTATCGCGCTCATTTACCAAAATGCTGACCTAGTGCTGGATACTCTTGCCTTGGCTGAGCAGGTAACCCTCGTGCACCCGGAAGTGAACTGTAAGTGTCACCAAATTGTAATTTAAATTGTTATCTGAGCAGAAAAAAGGGATTTAGTTCATTTTTCTGCTAGATAGCGACAGTGAGCCTGGGACCACATCTGCATCCTTTATGGAACTCGCGCGTCCAATTGTCCTGGGTTCCCGTACTATAAATGGGGTTCTCGTTCCGTTTGAGGTCAAACACATGCTCACTCGCAAGCCAACCGATTTGGGCTATTCCGACGTTACGCCGAAATCCGTGTATGCCAGGCGCCGCGAATTTCTGCGGGCCATGGGAATCGCGGGAGCCACAGCATTTGCGGGAGCCGCAGCGTGGAAGCTCGGTATGCCGCTCGACCAAGTTCACGCCACCAGCAGGTTGGACGTGGCCTCGAAAAGCCCTTTCAGCACGACCGAAAAGGAGACGCCGTACAACGACGTCACGCACTACAATAATTTCTACGAATTCGGCACCGACAAAACCGATCCCGCCAAAAATGCACAGAAATTCCGCACTTCGCCCTGGACTGTTTCCGTCGAAGGCGAAGTAAAAAAGCCGCGTAAATTCAGCATGGATGAAATTTTGAAGATTGCTCCTCTGGAAGAGCGTATCTACCGGCATCGTTGCGTGGAAGCGTGGTCCATTGTGGTCCCCTGGATCGGTTTCCCGTTTAGTGAACTCGCCAAGCTGGCTGAACCAACTCCCAAAGCTCAGTTCGTGGCCTTCGAAAGTTTTTTCGATCCTGGGCAAATGCCGCAGGCAAAATATTCGGGTTTGGACTATCCGTACGTCGAAGGCTTGCGGCTCGATGAGGCTATGAATCCGTTAACGCTAGTTGGCGTTGGCATGTATGGGGAAACATTGCCGAACCAGGACGGCGCGCCGGTGCGCATGGTTGTGCCGTGGAAATATGGCTACAAAAGCATCAAATCCATCGTGAAAATCCGTTTTGTCGGCAAAGAACCCCCTACCACCTGGAATCGCATGGCTCCTCAGGAGTACGGTTTTTACTCCAACGTGAATCCTAATGTAGATCACCCGCGTTGGAGCCAGGCGAAAGAACGCCGCCTCGGCGAGATTTTCAAGCGCCCCACGCTTATGTTTAACGGTTACGCCGATCAGGTCGCTAGCCTATACAATGGAATGGACCTCAAGAAAAACTACTAAACCTAGATGCATGCCCTGCTAAACAGTAAGTGGAGCAAGCCAGTAGTCTTTCTATTATGTCTGTTGCCCTTGGCGGCGTTAGGTTGGCGAGCGTTTCACGGCGAGCTGACCGCCAATCCCATCGAGTTCATCACCCATGCCACCGGAGATTGGACGCTTCGCTTTCTGGTCATCACGCTATGCGTTACGCCATTCCGTAAAATCCTGCGTCTCCCGGAACTGATTCATTTTCGCCGCATGCTGGGCTTGTTTGCTTTTTTTTACGCGTGCCTGCACTTCACCACGTACATCTGGCTGGATAAATTCTTCGATCTATCGGAAATGTGGAAGGACATCGCCAAGCGCAAGTACATCACGGTGGGATTTACGGCATTTTTGTTGCTGATTCCTCTAGCGATAACATCAACGGCCGGGTGGATTAGACGTCTGGGTGGAAAACGTTGGCAACAGCTTCATCGACTGATTTACTTCAGCGCGGCGCTAGGAGTGATCCACTACTATTGGCTGGTAAAGTCTGCGGTAATCAGACCGCTAACGTACGGCGCGATTGTGACGGTTTTATTGCTCTGGCGATTATTCACTTCGCTTTCAAAGAAAAAACAGTTGAGAGTTTCCGCTGCTACGGTACGACCGCTTGGCTAATGGGCTGAGCCGCCTGTTGGTGAATCGTTGAATTCCAAGCCCCAAAATCGGGGCGCCGGGGTAAGAAATTCGACGCCCACGCGCTGTCCGCGGTCGTTAGTTTCCCCCAAAAAAACCACCCGGCACTCTTGCTCTTCCAATGTTTCTGGATGTATGAGCACCAGCATTGCGCCGTCATCGATCTCGTGTTTGAGAATAAGTAATCCGCCCTGGCCGTTTACCACCAGGGTTTCGCAGGTCTCGCGGAATTTCTTGCCATTATGTGCGCGGCCCTGGGCCTGCACGCGCATTTTATGGAACATGCGACTGCTGCGCCGTTGCGAACTAGCGGTAACTTCGCTCATAGCTAAGTCTTGAATGTTCCAAGGCGCATCGTCAATCACCCGTTCAGCGCGGTGTGTGCAAAGGCAAACGCGAAAACCGCGTGTGGCTTGTACCCTGATACCTATACACCCTAGAATAGTCTCTGGCATCGGATCCTTTCGACCACTTCCGCTCGCCTGCTTTCTAAGGCCTAGTTTTGTTTTTAATCTCTGCAGCATGATTGGATGGACTCGTGCGTTTTGGGGAATTTTATGAATTTGGCTGAATATATTGACAGCCGCCGCGACGAACACCTCGCGGAATTGTGTTCCTTCTTGCGCATCCCCAGCGTCAGCGCAAAAACCGAGCACAAGCAGGACGTAGAGCGAGGGGCCCGCTGGGTTGCCGAGAGCCTGCGCGCCGCTGGTTTTAAAACGATTGAAATCATTCCTACCAATTTGCATCCCCTGGTGTACGCCGAATCTTTGGAAGCCCCCGGTAAACCCACGGTGCTCTTTTACGGCCACTATGACGTGCAGCCCGCCGAGCCTTTGGAGTTGTGGACTTCCCCGGCCTTCGAACCTGCCGTTCGCGACGGAAACCTTTTCGGCCGGGGCACCGCCGACGACAAAGGTCAGGTGCATATTCACCTGAAGGCACTCGAATCTTTGCGGAAAATCAATGGCAAGCTTCCAGTAAACGTGAAGGTTCTTATCGAAGGCGAAGAGGAAGTAGGCAGCGTCAGCCTCTGGAATTATGTGCAGAAAAATAAAGAAAAACTCAAAGCCGATGCCTTGCTGGTATCGGACACTTCGATGCTCGCGAAGGGCGTGCCTTCCATTACTTATGGCTTGCGGGGCCTGAACTACTATCAAATCGAACTGACCGGCCCAGCTCGCGATCTTCATTCCGGCGTTTATGGCGGCGCGGTCCCCAATCCATTAACCATACTCGCAGAACTTTTTGCCAAGCTTCATGACAAGAATTTCCGTGTCAACGTGCCGGGCTTTTACGATTCCGTGGCCACTGTTTCCAAAGCCGAGCGGAAGGTTCTTAACGCTTTGCCGTGGAAAAGAAAAGAGTTTGAGAAGGCCGTTGGTGCACCAGGTTATTTTGGCGAAAAGGGTTACACCATTGTCGAACAACTCTGGACGCGCCCGACGCTCGAGCTGAATGGCATCTGGGGCGGGTATAGCGGTGAAGGAGCCAAAACGGTGATCCCCTCCAAGGCTTCCGCAAAATTTTCCACTCGACTGGTTCCGGATCAGGATCCCCACAAGATTGCCAAGTTGGTCGAAAAACGGGTTCGCGCATTGCTGCCTGATACCGTCACCTGCAAATTTGAAGTTCTCAGTACCGGGAAACCGTGGGCCGCTTCTTTTCAGGCGCCGATTTTTAAGAAGGCGCAAAGCGCTTTGGAAAAAGGCTTTGGGAAAAAAGCTGTTTTCATTCGTGAAGGCGGCTCCATTCCCTTCGTTACACAGATGCATGATACGTTCAAAGTCCCCTGTGTTCTGATCGGATTCGGATTGCCGGACGAAAACGCTCATGCGCCGGATGAACACATCGCGCTTGAAAATTATTTTGGTGGGATCAAAGCCATAGCGCACTTTTACGCAGATCTTGCTACGCTCTGATCTTAGTTTGCTGATCGCAAAAGCTAGCGAGCAAACTTGCCCTTTTTACAGCATTTGGCGTCGGCCCACGCTTTTTCAACTTTCAACTTCGTTCACGACTAGAACGATTTAGCAGCATAACATCGCGAATAATTTCATTTTGGAACGAGTCAAATAGTTCAAAACCCTTGTTTTATGCGGTTATTCACACGCGAAACCAAAAAAAACACGCTTTTTATCTGCATTTTCCCGCGTTTCCTCTTGCGTTCCGAGGACAGCTTGGCTATAGTGCCCAACGGCCCGGACTTTTTTCCTTCGCTGTTCAGGACAAAAGGCTCACAGCCAGGCCCCGGTCAACTCGGGAAGAAACAAATAGGAACGAAAAAAATCAGGAGGATAAGCAGACTAGATGGCAGCCAAGCCTTTGAGCAAGACGAAGATCGTTTCACACATGGCCGAGAAAGTCGGTACATCAAAAAAGACCGCAGTACAATTCTTTGAAGAGTTGTTCAAACTTGCAGTGAAAGAAGCAAAAGGCGCCGCCGGAAAATTCGTCATCCCCAATATCGGTCGCGTAGTAAAGGCACACCGCAAGGCGCGCCTCGGCCGTAATCCCCAGACCGGCGAGCAGATTAAAATCAAGGCCAAGACGGTTGTTCGTTTGCGTCCGGCTAAGGCGTTTAAGGACGCCGTCCTGAAATAGCTCCCGATTTAAGTCAGATTCGACAAACGATCGAGATAACAAAGGCAATGGATCCATTGCTGGTCGGCCGCGCCCGGTATCCTGCGGTCGACAACAATAACAGCCCACGTTAATCCTTAATCGGTGCAAAGATTCAGGCAAGAAAACCTTCGGTAACGTGGCCCACGCCGCAACCGGAGGTTTTCTTTTTGTGGAGAATTAAAGGAAAAGTGCGGAGAAGCGGTTAAGGATTAGGGACTAATTGGTCTCTTGAAATGTTTCGTGCTCAGACGGAGTACGCCATAACTCAATCAGGTCCCCCTGCAAGAGCGCCGCAGCCACTTCCATCAGCCGCCCAAGAACTCATGGCTGGAAAGAATGCCCGCAACCCCCAGGGATAATCCCAGCCCTACGCGTAACCCCCGATCGCCAGGTCGAAGCTTAGAAACGCTCCTATCCTCTCCTGACGACCGCCTGGAGTTAGAGGGTTTTCACGTACGCCACGACATCTTTGATTTGCAGCGGTTCCAGGACTTCCTTGAAAGGTGGCATCAAGGTGTCGCCGTTTTCGATCCACGTTTTCAAGGTTTCATCGGTAACTTTGTTATTGTTTACCGTAAATGTTGCGCGTTTCGAAATCCCTTTCAATCCCGGGCCGATTTTTTTGGCATCGCTGTCCGCGTAGTGGCATACAGCACATTTTTTTTCGAAGATTTCCTTGCCGCGCGCCGCAGCTGCCGAGTTCTTGCCGGCCCCAGCGCTCGCTTTTTTTGCCGGATGTTCCTGCGCGAATGCAAGTCCGCATAGTCCCAGAGCCGCAATCCCAACAAATAAATGGTTACTCTTCACGCGTCCCCCATAGTCCTGGTGAATTGACTGACTCCCATTTTCTACTTTTATTACTGTTAATTCCAGTTCCCCACTTTATCCCGTCACAAAGTACAGGTAGCCTGTTCGAAGCCCTGAACTTTTGTACTTTTGACGCTTATCTAACCGTGTGCTAACAATCAGAAATCATGAGCCAGGAAACTTTAATGCGTGCGTGGGAACTTCTACAGGATGCCTATCAGACTCAAATGGAGGGCGACTACGACCGCGCCGTAGAGCTTTACAAAGCCTCTCTCGAATTGCATCCAACTGCGGAAGCCCACACATTTTTGGGTTGGGCTTACCATTTTCAGGGCAAGTTGGACGAGGCCATTGCTGAGTGCCGCACGGCCATCGACATTGATCCCGAATTCGGAAATCCCTACAACGATATTGGCGCATATCTGATCGAGCAGCACCGCTTTGATGACGCTATCCCGTGGCTGGAGCGTGCAATTGAAGCCAAACGATATGAGCCCCGCCATTTTCCTCATTACAATTTAGGCCGCGCCTATCTTGGTAAGGAGATGTACGCGCGCGCGGCTCGCTGTTTTGAAGAAGCACTGGAGGTTGAGCCTCGCTACCGGTTGGCGCGTGAAGCGTTGGATTCACTGCGCCGCTTGGTGAACTAAATTATTTCCCACGGCTCGGAGAGAAATTTACAAAATAGGTTTATGCCGGAGCCGCGACCGAGCCTGGCTTTACGACGCGGTCATATATGTAAAGCAACAGCGCAGTGAGCACGCCAATCCCGGTCACCACATACCAGATTCGTTGCGGCTGATGCTGCACTTCGCCAAAATGATGCAGTAAAAAGCCTCCAAGTGGCCCGGCGACTAGCGAGCCGATACCGAGTGGCAAAAACGCAAACCCCATGTAGGTTCCCTGCTGCCCAGCAGGTGCCAGCCTTGAGATATATTCGTAATAGCGTGGCGACTGGGTTATTTCTCCAAGCGAGACCACGAATAGTGTCGCGTACGCCATCATTGCACTGGGATGTACTGCGAGAATCATCCACGCTAGCGCCGAGATTAGTGTTCCCAGCGTTATGGCCCGGAAAGCCGGAACCTTTTTCATCAAAAAACTGACCAGCAGCTGAAACGCAATTACCGTGAGTGGGCCGGTAATCAGCATTTTCTCCGTGTTGGTGTTGGAATTTACGTAGTCGTGCACATAGATCGGCAAAACTATGAATTCCTGCCAGTA
>DATHMG010000019.1:0-4763 GCA_035487275.1 Candidatus Acidiferrum sp.
ATTTTTGCCCTCTTTGCCGGAATCTATTATTGGTTCCCGAAGGCGACTGGCCGAATGATGAACGATTTCTGGGGCAAGGTGCATTTCTGGCCTTCACTCATTTGTATGAACGTGATTTTCCTGCCGATGTTCTTGCAGGGAATGCTTGGGATGCATCGGCGTTGGTATGATGGCGGCCAGGGCTGGAACGTTTCCGCCGAGCACATCTGGGGATTAACTGGGTTCCAATGGAACACGCCGATCTCGATTGCGGCGTGGGTCATGGGCCTGGCGCAAATCCCGTTCATCATTAATTTTTTCCACAGCATCTGGAAGGGACGGAAGGTGGAAAACGACAACCCCTGGGATGCGACCACCCTGGAATGGACGGCACCGTCACCACCCGGGCATGGTAATTTCATTAAGGCGCCGGTGGCTTATCGCGGCCCTTACGAATACAGCGTGCCGCGTCGCGGAAAAGATTACACCATGCAAAACGAACCGATCGAGGCGAGCGAACTGACCGCAGCGCATCCCACGCGCGAACCGGTTTTGCGCGCATAAAGAGATGGAAATTCCCTACACCGTAAGCGCACGCCGCGACACCGGCCTGTGGAACGCCAAGGTTGGAATCTGGTTGTTTCTCGCATCGGAGGTAATGCTCTTCGGCGGCTTATTCTCCGCTTACATTTTTTTGCGCCTCGATGCCGCGCCGGGCGATTGGCCGCACGGTTTGCTGAACGTTCCGGTCGGCACCATGAACACCGCCATCCTGATCGCGTCATCGGTTACGGTGGTGTTGGCCTGGGCAGCGCTGAAAATGCGTGACCTGACCAAGTACAGAATCTACATGGCGATCACCATTCTTTGCGGAGTGACCTTTCTCGTGGTCAAGCTGGCTTATGAATGGCCGCAAAAATTCGATCACTTTGGCGCCTTCATTAAAGAAGGTGCGCTGGAAAAATACGAACCGTATCTGGGGAACAAGCATCTGCTCGAGGAAGGCCTGCCACCGCGCAAGGAAATCACCGGGCACCTTCACAATAAAGAGGCTTTAAAAGATCCGAACGTTAAAGAGTACGAGATTGCCCTCGATCCGGTCTACGCCGATCCCACCAATCGCAAGATGGATCGGCCCCATTTCTGGCCGATGCCGGCCACCGACAAAATCGCGACTATTGAAAAAAGCGATGTGAAATACGCCACCATGTTTTTGCCGAAACACAGTTCGTATTTCGCGAGTTATTTTACCATCACCGGCTTGCACGGTGCGCACGTCCTCGGCGGGGTGCTCGTGTTTTGTTATATGATGCTTCCGGCCAGCACCCGCATCTATCGGCACAACCCGGAACACCTGGCCAATCGCGTGGAAGTGGCCGGCCTTTTCTGGCACTTCGTCGATCTGGTTTGGATTTTCGTCTTCCCGCTCTTCTATCTTCTCTAACGATGAATAATCCGCCCGATATTTCACCCGTCGAACACGAGACCGAGGAATACGCGCACGAGGTGCGGAGGCACGTTCGCGGATATTTAATGGTAGGCGCAACGCTGCTCGCCTTCACTGCCATTACTGTCGCCCTCTCCTATGTGAATTTCGGCACGCAAAAGGCAAACGTGGCCGTTGCACTTCTCGTCGCCACCTTCAAAGCCGGGCTCGTTGCCGCCATCTTCATGCACTTGTCGGCAGAAAAGCGCCTCATCTATCGCATTCTCATTTTCACAGGCTTTTTCGTGTTCGGACTTTTCTGGCTCACCTACCTCGCTTGGTACGATCCTATTCACCGCTAATGTCTATCAAAGGTTTTCACATTGTTTTTATCGTCTTCTCCACCCTGCTCGCACTGGGGATCGGCTGCTATTGCATTTGGGTCGATTTGACCGTGGGCGAGCCGGTTTATCGGACCGGGGCCATCGCATCCTTTGTCTCGGCCGTGGTGTTGATTGTTTACGGCATATTGTTCTATCGGAAAATGAAACGGCTGCGTTTGATCACATGAGAGCGATTTTGGTTTCTGCCGTTTTATTTTGCGCGTCTTTGACGCAAAGCTTCGGCTGCTCGACCTGCTTCGGAAATTATGCCGACGTTGGCGGTCCCCCTCCGGCAAATGTGCAACACCTAGCCATCGCAATCTGGGCATTAATGTTCATTGTTATGTCCGTGTTGGGCGGAATCGGCGCCTTTAGCTTTCATCTCTGGCGTTGCGCTCGCCATCAGTTGGAACCATACGAGCAATTGATCGAGGAAGATTTGTCGCAGTATGAATAGGCTTGCCCTGATCAACGAATTTCTCGGTATACCGCCGAACGCGTCCGAGCACGGCTATCAGATCGATCATATCATCGAGTTTTGCCACTGGTTCATGGGCGCGCTCTTCGTCGGTTGGTTTGCTTTCTTTATTTACGTGCTCTTTCGTTATCACCACAGCCGCCATCCCGTGGCCGATCACGAAGGCGTAACGAGCGGCATTTCCACCCATTTGGAATTTGCCGTGGTCTTGATTGAAGCTGTGCTCCTCGTTGGCTTTGCCGTGCCGCTATGGGCGAAGCGAGTTAATCAATTTCCGGAAACCCGTGATGCCATCCTTGTCCACGCGGTCGGGCAACAATTTAATTGGACGTTCCATCTTCCCGGCCCTGACGGCACTTTTGGTCGGCGCGATGTCGACCTCGTGAGCAATTCAAATCCACTTGGTCTGGATAGCAATGATCCGGCGGCCAAGGACGACATCGTTGTTCCGGGCGAATTACACATTCCGGTTAACCGCTCCGTTATTATTGAATTGTCCTCCAAGGACGTGATTCACAATTTTTGTCTGCCGCACATGCGCATGGCACAGGACGCCATTCCCGGCTCGATTATTCCGATGTGGTTTAAACCGGTCAAGACCGGCACATATGAAGTGATCTGCGGGCAACTTTGCGGTCTCGGACATTATAGTATGAAAGGCAGCGTTGTCGTCGACACACCGGAGGATTATCAAGCGTGGCTGAAAGAACGCGCCGACATGGCCGCCCAATCCCAGGTTCCGCCCCCGGGACCGTCACCCGGAACTGTGCCGCCGCCTGGTGCACCCAAGCCAGCGAATGAGGCGGCGCCACCGGCCGGCAATCAACCAGCGCCTTCGCCGTCAGCGAGCCCGCGCGGCTAGCGCAGCGCAATCATCTCTGGGTAGCGCGCGCGGCTCGCGTGTTGGCGATGACGTCTCGTCATCGCGGACTTTTTAAAGATTGTTTTGGCGGGACGCCAAAAGTCCGAGCCGGATCGGCGTTGCGCGCGAGACGCGGGCGCTACCCTTATATTGCGGCGACGGTTTGCGTATTCTGGGGAGCGCAGGCTGCCAGCCTGCTAGTCTCGGCAGCCTGCCGAGACTGTTTGGAAGACTCAAATCGATGCGGTGCAATCGAATGTTGCCGGCATGCTGCCGGCAACTGCGGGCTAGCAGCCCGCGCTCCCCGGAGCGGGAGGTGAGCGATCCGGAATTTTGTGCGGGCGGCATCTACGATTAATCTTTACTCGTTTCGATGAACCTCAGATCTGATTCGAAATCGATGTCGTGGCTAAACCGCTTCGCCTGGTTCACTGGCTTCGCAACGCTTCTGCTCATTTGCAGCGGCGGCATGGTCACGAGCAAGGGCGTGGGCCTCGCCGTCCCGGATTGGCCGACCACTTTTGGCTACAATATGTTTCTCTTTCCCGCCTCGAAATGGATCGGCGGGATTTTCTTTGAACACACTCATCGTTTGATCGCTTCCACCGTCGGATTTCTTACAATTATCCTGGCAGCGTGGCTTTGGTTCGTAGATCCACGCCGTTGGGTTCGTATCCTCGGCGTCGCTGCGGTCGGCGCCGTCATCTTGCAAGGTGTTCTCGGTGGTTTGCGCGTGACGATGCTGAAAGATGAAATCGGGATCTTTCATGCCTGCCTGGCGCAGGCCTTCTTCGGTTTGGTTATCATCATCGCGTTGGTGACTTCGCGATCCTGGCGCGCTCCGGCCGCGGTCGCTGGCCGCGGCAAATCATTGCGCGGCGTCGCCCTGACAACGACCGCATTCATCTATCTTCAGCTCGCGCTTGGCGCGACCATGCGCCATCAGCATCGCGATCTTGCCATCACCGATTTCCCGACCGCTTATGGCCAATGGATTCCCGATACCAGCGCAGCCGCAATCGCCAAAATTAACGCCGCACGCGACACCATCGCGATGTCGGACGTCTCCGCCACGCAAATCTGGTTGCAAATGGCTCATCGTTTCGGCGCTGTTCTCGTCGCCATTGGAGTGATCTGGTTCTTCGTTTCGGCACATCGCGAGAAAATTTCGCCGTTGCGCGGGCTTTCCACCGCCTGGCTCACCGGCGTTTTGCTACAACTTACTCTTGGCGCCTGGACGATTTGGAGTAACAAAGCTGCTGACGTTGCGACCGCGCATGTGGCCGTGGGCGCAACGCTCCTCGGTCTCGGCGCGGTTATTTGCGCATTTTGCTTTCGACAAAACGAAACGCTCTCGGAATTTTCTGCGTCACGACGGGCAAAATCTGATCCGATCATTGCATGAAGAGCACAGATTACCAACAGCCCGCCGCTGACGCTGCTACAGCGCAAATCGCGGAGCACGGACGATTATCCGATTTCTCGCAATTGATCAAAGCGCGCCTGACGTTTTTGGTGCTGGTTACGACCGGGGTCGGTTTTTATGTCGGGACACGCGGTCCGGTCGATCTTGTGCGTTTATTCAATGTCCTGGTGGGCGCTGCCCTGGCGGCTGCCGGCGCGTCCGCGCTAAAT
>DATHMG010000020.1:0-59543 GCA_035487275.1 Candidatus Acidiferrum sp.
GCCCAGTTCCATCGCTGACGCCGCGTCCGACGCGGTGCCTACTCCGGCGTCGACAATTAACGGCACTTCCGTGATGCGTTCGCGCAAAATTCGCAAATTCGCCGGATTCTGAATCCCCAGTCCCGAGCCAATTGGCGCTGCTAGTGGCATCACCGCTGCGGCCCCCGCATCCACGAGCTTACGAGCAACAATCAAATCATCATTGGTGTACGGCAGGACCACAAATCCTTCTTTCACCAACACGCGCGTCGCCTCAATCAATTGCTCCGTGTCGGGAAACAATGTCTGCTGATCGCCGATCACTTCGAGCTTCACACAATGAGACAATCCCACTTCGCGCCCCAAACGCGCGGTGCGCATAGCTTCTTCGGCGGAGTAACATGCCGCGGTGTTGGGCAGAATAAACATTTTTTCGCGGTCGATGTAATCAAGCAGTGACTCTTTCGATTTATCCGTTAGGTTCACGCGGCGTACCGCCACCGTAACCATGTCTGCGCCTGAGGCGGCGTGCGCCTGCGCCATTTCCTGAAAGCTGCGGTATTTCCCGGTGCCAACAATCAGCCGCGACTTAAACGCGCGCCCCGCGATTACCAGTTGATCGGACATTTGTTCCCCAACTTTGATTTTAGTCTGGCTGGACACGGGCGGCAAATCGCGGGATGCCAAAAAAGGTCAGTCAATTTAGCCCCGCGTTAATCCTGAAGCATGGGCCGCGGTTCGGCCGCATCGGCGTAAAGCTCGTCAATGATTTTCCGGTAGTGTTGCTCCACGATGCGTCGTTTAAGTTTTAGCGTAAAGGTGAGGCTTCCATTGTCGAAGGTGAAATCTTCGGGAAGCAGCGCAAAACGTTTAATCGATTCATACTGCGCCAGGTGCGCGGTAAGCCGGCGTACTTCCGATTCGATCAGCGATCGAACCCACGAATTCGATGCCAGTTCCGCGTTGCTCGCAAATGTAATTCCCTCTTGAGCGGCCTTCGCGGAGATCGTTACCGCGTTCGGCACCAGTAGCGCGACCACAAATTTGCGCTCGTCGCCCACAACCATTGCATTCAGCAGAAAAGGACTATTCTTCAGCGCGTTTTCAATAGGCTGAGGAGCAACAAACTTTCCCGCCGCGGTCTTGATCAAATCTTTCTTCCGGTCGGTGATAAACAAATACCCTTCAGCGTCTAGGTAACCGATATCGCCGGTACTGAACCAGCCGTCCGAGCTCAAAACTTCCCGGGTCGCTTCCGGGTTCTTGTAGTACCCCTGCATCACGCATGGTCCACGGGCTAGAATCTCACCATCGTCGGCAATTCTGATTTCTACGTTCGGGATGGCTTTTCCGGAACTACCCGCACGGTTTTGAGGATAATTCGAACTGAGCACCGGAGAAGTCTCGGTCAATCCGTAGCCCTGATATATCGGTATGCCAATGGTCCAAAAAAATTCCGTTAGGTTTTTTGAGAGCGGCGCGCCCCCGGACATAACCAGATGCAGGCGCCCACCGGTGCCCGCTCGTATCTTTGAATACACGAGCGCATTCGCCAGCGACCACTGGAGCCGGATAGCCAAAGGCGCACGCCCTTCGCCAGTCCGCCACTTGGCGGACTCGTTTGCAACTTTCATCGACCAATCAAACAGTTTGCGTTTTATTCCGGTGGCCTTACTTCCCTGCTCCACTATCCGCGTATAAATCTTTTCGAATACGCGTGGCACCGCAGCCATCGTCGTGGGACGAAGCTCCAACATTGCCTGAGCAACCTGCTCGACAGCTTCCACGTAAGCGACGGTAATGCCGTGAAATAAAAAAGAGTAGTCAATCATTCGCCCGTAAACATGTGCCAACGGCAAAAACGACAGCGCCAGATCATTAGCTGTATCAAAGCGAATCTGCAGGTGGGTATCTGTAACATTCGAGCAGAAATTCGTGTGCGTCAACATCACCCCTTTAGGTTCACCGGTAGTGCCGGAGGTGTAAATCAACGACGAAAGCTGTTCGGGCAGCACCTGTGACGCTCGCAGCCGGTATGAAGCGATCTCCGTCGCGCCTGCACCAGCAACCAGCGTTTCATAACGAAGACATTCAGGCGCCGCTTCAGGCCCGGCGTCGGCGGCCACAATGTGTTCTACGGTGAGCAGTTCTGGACGGCACGCAAGTAACTTCGCCAGTTGTTTTGCTCCAGAAACAAAAACAATCTTGGCTTCCGAATGATTCAGGATGTACGCCATCCGCTGCGGCGATTCGTTGAAATAGATAGGCACGCTGACGCCGCCGGCGCCGGTGATCGCGAAATCCGCAGTGTGCCACTCCGGGCGGTTCGCCGAAAAGATTCCTACGCGATCACCCGTTTTCACACCAAGTTCCACGAACGCGCTCGAGAGTCCCGCGACGCGCCGAAGAAATTCGGCCGACGATATCGCTTCCCAGCGGTCCCCAGGTCGGAACATCTGAGCCCGCGAATTTGGCAATCGGTCGATGGCGCTTAAAAATCTGGAGGGAAGTGTGCCGTAATCCATTACGATTTCGACTGTACTCCAGCTATCTACGCGGCGCAATTGCCCCTTCCGGCGATGCTTCGATAAACAAAAGAGTGCATTTCACGTAACAACTCGGCTTGGTGCAAATGCTTTCTCGCTGCGATAGTATTGGCGTTGGGCCATTATGACTCCAACTTCTTCCGAATCCTCCGTACTGTCCCACACTGGCAAAGGCCCATTCAAATCGCCTCGCGGAACCGAAATCTCCTGCAAGGGCTGGCAGCAGGAAGCCGCGTTGCGCATGCTGATGAATAATCTCGATCCGGAGGTCGCTGAAAAACCTGACGATCTGGTGGTATACGGCGGCACCGGAAAAGCGGCGCGGAATTGGGATTGTTTTCATGCCATCGTTCGCTCTCTGAGGGACCTGGCCGCGGATGAAACACTGCTGGTACAGTCCGGAAAACCCGTAGCCGTTTTTCGCACCCACGAACACGCGCCTCGCGTATTGCTCTGCAATTCGAATCTTGTAGGTCACTGGAACAATTGGGAGCGCTTCAACGCGTTAGACCGCGCCGGCCTGATGATGTACGGCCAGATGACCGCCGGTAGTTGGATTTACATCGGTACCCAGGGAATCTTGCAAGGCACTTATGAAACATTCGCGTCCGTAGCCAAAAAACATTTCGCCGGAGATCTGGCTGGCAAGCTCGTCGTAACCGGTGGCCTGGGCGGAATGGGCGGCGCGCAACCGCTGGCGGCCACCATGAATGGCGCGTCGTTTTTGGGCATCGACGTCGATCCCGAGCGCATCAAGCGGCGCGTCAAGACCGGTTATTGCGACGTGATGGTCACCAACCTGGACGAAGCCCTACGCATTTTAAAAAATGCCGTCCGCAAGCGTGAGGCTGTTTCTGTTGGCCTGGTTGGCAATTGCGCCGAGGTGATCCCCGAGCTGGCCCGCCGTGGCGTGGTACCCGATGTGCTCACCGATCAGACCAGCGCGCATGATCCGCTTAATGGCTACGTACCAAACGGCATGAGTCTCGATGCCGCCATCGAGCTGCGCAAGAAAAATCCTGCTGAATACAAAAAACGATCCATGGCAGCCATGGCGGAGCATGTCCAAGGCATGCTCGATCTGCAAAACCTTGGTGCGATAACTTTCGACTATGGAAATAATATCCGCACGTTTGCCTATGAACAGGGGCTACAAAACGCTTACGACTTTCCCGGTTTTGTGCCCGCGTATATTCGTCCCTTGTTTTGCGAAGGCAAGGGTCCGTTCCGGTGGGCAGCGTTGTCAGGCGAAGCCTCCGACATTGCGCGTACCGATCAGCTGGTACTCGAAATGTTTCCGCATCACGAACATCTCAACCGTTGGATAAAGCTCGCGCAAAAACGCGTAAGGTTTCAGGGCTTGCCGGCGCGCATTTGTTGGCTGGGATACGGGGAGCGAGACAAGTTTGGGTTGGCGCTAAACGATCTGGTCGCTCGCGGCGAGCTTAAAGCTCCCATTGTGATTGGCCGCGATCACCTCGACTGTGGCTCCGTGGCGTCTCCCTATCGCGAAACCGAGTCCATGCTCGACGGCTCAGATGCCGTCGCCGATTGGCCGCTACTGAATGCCTTGCTCAACACCGCCAGCGGCGCCTCGTGGGTGTCGATTCACAATGGTGGCGGCGTGGGCATCGGTTACTCGCAACATTCCGGCCAGGTCACGGTAGCTGATGGCACCAAAGAAATGGCCCAGCGTATCGAACGAGTGCTCACCAATGATCCTGGCATCGGCGTGGCTCGGCACATCGATGCCGGATATCCTGAAGCAAAAGCTTTCGCTAAAAACACCGATCTAAAAATTCCCATGCGGTAAATCGAATGCCCTGTCACAGATTTCCGCCCTCCGGCATACTATCGAGCGGCATACTATTGAGGCCTTGAGCGTCGCCACACTCATCAGCGGAGCTTCTCAACTTTTAACTTTGCGTGGCCGCGGACCCCGCCGCGGCAATGCACTTGCCAATGTCGGAATCGTAAAAAATGGCGCGGTACTCATCGCTGACGATCTCTTCGTCGCGGTCGGTACTAGCGCGCAGGTTGAGGCTCATCCTTTGGCGGCCAGTGCGCAACGACTCGACGCCGCGGGTGGCGTGGTGTTGCCAGGCTTCGTGGACTCACATACGCATTTGATTCACGCGGCAGGTCGCGCCGACGAATACGAACTCAGAATTACCGGGGCGAGTTACGAAGAAATCGCTAAGCGCGGCGGCGGCATCCTAAATTCTGTCAACAAACTTCGCGCCGCGACGTCGGACGCATTGAAGCAACGCGCCTTTTCGGTCCTCAAGCAGTTCGCCGCCTTCGGCACCACCACTATTGAAGCGAAAAGCGGATACGGCCTCGATCTGACAAGCGAGCTGAAGATCTTAAGATTGCATCAGCAACTGTCCGCCGAGCAACCCTTGGATATTGTTTCCACCTTCCTGGGCGCTCACATAATCCCTGGCGAATTTCGCAAACTTTCGTCGGGCGCGAAAGATTACGTTTCACTGCTGATCGATAAACTTCTCCCAGAAATCGCCGCACAGAAGTTGGCCCAGTTCTGCGATGTTTTCTGCGAGCGTGGCGCATTCACGCTCGAGCAATCAAAACAGATCCTCGAAGCGGGTAAGCGTCACGGCCTGCGGCCACGAATCCACGCTGAACAACTTTCGCGCACCGGCGCGACGCAGCTCGCAGTGAAGCTTGGAGCGGCTAGCTGCGACCATCTCGAGAAAATAAATCGCGCGGACGTTCGTGTCCTAGCAAAATCCAAAACCGTAGCGACGCTGCTACCGGGCTGTGATTTTCATCTAGGGCTGAACCAATACGCCCCGGCACGCGACCTGATCGACGCCGGAGCCATCGTCGCTCTCGCCACGGACTATAATCCCGGCACCAGTCCAACCGTAAGCATGCCCATGATTCTGTCCCTGGCGTGCTCCCAGTTGCGCATGACCCCAGCCGAAGCTATTACCGCCGCGACCATCAATTCCGCCTATTCTTTGGGTCGCGACAAACAGATCGGCTCCCTCGAAGTTGGTAAGCTTGCTGACGTTTCCATCTTCGATGTGGATGACTACCGTGAAATTCCCTATTATTTTGGAATGAACACTTGTCACACCACCATCAAGCGGGGCCAAATCGTTTATTCCAAATCGTCGCTTAGTGTAGCCTGAGGTCGCCGCCATCGTGATGCGGACAATTCAAATATGACCCGATTGATTGAGTGCGTTCCCAATTTTTCCGAAGGACGCGATCCCGCAAAGGTTGACGCTATCGTTGCCGCCATGAGCAGCGTACCCGGCGTATACGTCCTCGATCGCGAAATGGACGCCGATCACAACCGTTGCGTCGTGACCCTCGCCGGCGAACCCGATGCCGTTGCCGAAGCCGCGCTACTTGGTGTAGGAAAGGCCGCTCAACTGATTGACTTGACCGTCCATCAGGGCGCGCATCCTCGAGTTGGCGCGACCGATGTCGTTCCTTTCATCCCTATCGAAGGCGTGACGCTCGATGATTGCGTCGCACTCGCCAGGAGAGTCGGCAACGAAATCTGGAGACGCTACCGCATCCCGGTATTTTTCTATGAGGCTGCGGCCACGCGACCGGACCGTGTGAATCTTGAAAATGTTCGTCGCGGACAATTCGAAGGCCTGCGCGAAGACCTGAAGCGCAATCACGACCGTCAACCAGACGTTGGCGAACCAAAGCTGCATCCCACCGCCGGAACTACGGTCGTCGGCGCGCGCAAATTCCTGATTGCGTATAACGTGAACCTCACCACTTCAGATATCGGGGTAGCCAACAAAATTGCCAAAGCGATCCGCTTCTCGTCCGGCGGTTTGCGCCATGTGAAATCCATGGGCGTGGCCCTGAAAGCACGCAATCTCGCGCAAGTTTCGATCAATCTCACTGATTTTGAATCTACCCCCATGCATCGCGTCTATGAAATGGTCAAGCGCGAGGCTGAACGCTATGGGGCAACACCGGTGGGTAGTGAGATTGTAGGCTTGGTTCCCAAGAAAGCTCTAGAGATGGCCGCGGATTATTTTCTGCAACTGGAGGATTTTTCGCCATCGCAAGTCCTGGAGAACCGCTTGCAATCGGCTCTTTCGGGCGCGCCGCGCGAAACCCCGACCGGCGATAGCAAATTCGTCCACTTGGCGAAGCCATTCCTGGATGCCGTCGCGGCTCCCACGGCTACTCCCGGCGGAGGTAGCGTTTCCGCCTTCGCTGGCGCCCTGGCGGGCGCGTTAGGACAGATGGTCGCGGGCTTATCGCGCAAGAAAAAATCACAAGCTCTGTATGTCGTCCAATTGTCAGAAATGCTCGACCGCTTGCGTCGCACCACAGCCGATCTCACCAAGGCAATCGACCGCGATGCGGAAGCCTTCGATGCAGTGATGGAGGCTTTCAAACTACCCCAGGGCGAGACCCAAGAAGACGAGGCGCGAAACAAAGCCATTCAAGCCGCTACCCGCAGCGCCACCGAAGCTCCGCTGCAGGTGGCCGAAGAGACCGTTGCGCTTTTCGAACAACTTGTGCAACTGGAAGCTATCTCTGCCGCATCCATGCGTTCAGACTTACAAGTAGCCCGTTTCATGGCGGTTGCCGCCGCGCGCGGCTCTTTGGCTAACGTGGAAATAAATCTGGATAGCCTGCATGACGCCGCTTACGTATCCAAGGTCAGCAGTAAGGTCGCCTCGTTGCGCGAGCGCCTGGAAAAGAACCGTGCCGTCTAAAAGAAATTCGCAGCAGGCGTCGAGTTTGAAAGGAACACAAAATGAATTCGCGGATAAATTCACATAGTCCGGCAAATACTGGCGCGGCAACCATCGTGGGGCGCGCTTTGGCCTTCGTCATACTCGTCGCGCTGTCTTTTGCCATGGCCAAGCCCGCTCGCGCCGGGCGTCTAGCTGCAGACACCATTGCTCTATTCCCGAAAGAAATCGGCGAATTTGCGTACGCCGACCTGAAAAAAGCGCGTTCACTCAGTTGGTTCCCACAATTACAGGAACAACTCTTGCCTGACCGCTTTAAGCAGTTCGAGCGTTTCCTGGCCTCCGCGGGCGTAGATCCAAATTCTCAAGTCGAAGAGTTAGCTTGGGGCCTGGTTCCCGAAGGGGTAACCGCGAAGACGGCTGCTACCGGCTCTGATGCGGTGCCCACCGGAGAAGAAATTGTCGGCGTGGCTCTTGGCAATTTCAACCCCGGCAGCGCCGAATCCTATTTTAAGCAGCAAAAACTGCCGACTTTCAAAGCCCGCGGTTACACTTTGTACGCTTTCGGCTCGGGTGCCGGCCCCACTGATCTGTTCTTTTTATTTATTGATTCCAACACCGCGGCATTCGGCCATCGCAAGCTGCTAGAGAAAATGATCGAGATACGATTCGGCGGCGAAGAAGGCCTGCTTCGTAATGACCAGTTCTATCCGCTCATCAACGATGCCAACGGTACCGGCACGGTGTGGGCCGTGCTCAACCCCGCTTACACGCGGCTAGCCATGCAACAGCTCGCCCCAGAAATTCAACAATTTCCTGAAGCCGCCAAGCTCGTCACTCGCATGCGCAATATGATCATCAGCGTAGACGCCAGCGGCGCACTGGACGGAAAGTTCCAAGCCATCTGTGGTTCCACGGAAGATGCCAACACTCTCGGACAATTGCTTCAAGCCGGATTTTTGTACAAGCACTACCAGGCTCAACAGGACAATCCCGAGATGGCCCAGCTTCTCGATTCGGTGCGGGTCACTCCGGCGGGCGACCGCGTGGTTTTGCGCATGACGCTAAGCGACGATCAAATTACTTCGCTAATCCGCAAGAATACCTTTGCGTTCAAAATGTAACCGTTTTTAAGAGGCACGAAGCCTTGCCAAATCGCTAGCCCGCGGATACCTGTTCATCTACATATTTCGTCAAGCGCGTAATTGCCATTTCCGCTTGAGTTTCGTGCTGCACTTGGTCCACGCCGGTTATCATTCCCTGCTCTTCCGAATCTCTGCCGGAGCCCTCTGTCGCACGCCTTCTCATGACCACTTCAATACGGTCGGGAGTTCTGGTTACCGTGACATCCAAACGTTGTCTTGAATCTCCCATGCGCTCAAGTTCCCGGTTGCACACTGCAACGATCGCGGATTGCAATCCTGACACAGCGTTATTCGCCAGTCCCGCGGCATCCGCAAAGTAGCGTCCAGCCCCGCCTGCGGCGGCACAGAATCGCCTGTCAGCGTCCAGTTGCATGGCAATCTTTTGGGTTTCAGCGGGCACGGTTGTCAGCTAACGATACATCACAAGCTTCCCGGCAATCCGGGCAGTAGTACAGCCCATCCATGCAGAGTCGCACGCCAAGTTGGCCTTGGCAAATGGTGCAGTACTTTTCGCACGCGCAATGCTCTTCCGTTTTATCACACTGGACACACACGACCTGTGCGGGCATGGGACCCTCCGGAAAAACTCTACCTGAGGACTAACTACCCGGCAAGGCATCTGCGGGCGCCGATGCGCGAACTAAGTAGCTGTACCACCAGACTTTTCGCTGTGCTTTTGACCCACTGGAGGGTGCATGCTAGTATCAATTTCCGCTGAATTTTGTGGAGTCTACCGTCGAGCCGTCCGTCATAACCGAGCTTCGTAAAACGCCTCTAAATGCCATGCACCGCCGTTTGGGCGCAAAAATGGTGAATTTCGGCGGCTGGGATATGCCTGTCGAATATCCGTCCAGGGGCGGGTTGGTCGCCGAACACAAGGCCGTTCGCGGCGGCGTTGGCGTTTTTGATGTTAGCCATATGGGCGACATTCGCATCGTCACCGCGCATGCTCACGGCGGCGCCTTGGCCGCTGTGCAGCACATCACCATGAATGATGCCGCCAAGTTGGCTATCGGCCAGGCGCAATATTCGGCCATGCTTTACCCTTCGGGCACGTTCGTGGATGACGTCATCGTTCACCGGCTGGGAGACGACGATTTTCTCCTGGTGATTAATGCCGGAACTCGCGAAAAGGACATCAACTGGGTGCGCGAAAATACGGCGTCGCACGACTGCAAGGTCGAAGAATTAAGTGACACTTACACGCAACTTGCCATCCAGGGACCGCGCGCTATCGAGGTGCTGCAAAAGCTTACCGACATAAATTTGCATCCGATCAAAAATTACTGGTTCACGCACGGCAGCGTTTGCGGATTGAAAAATATATTGATCGCTCGAACTGGCTACACCGGCGAGGATGGTTTTGAGATTTATGTTCCATCGGATGTGGCCACCAGCGAAGCGCTTTGGGCCAAAGTCCTGGAGGCTGGCCGCGAATTTGGAATCATCCCGTGCGGTCTTGGATGTCGCAATACCTTGCGGCTGGAAGCGAAAATGGCGCTTTATGGCCACGAGATCAGCGAGAACATCAACGTTTGGGAAGCAGGTCTTGACCGCTACTGCAAAATGGAAAAAGGGGATTTCATTGGTCGTTCCGAACTCCAGCGCGCCAAAGACGCGGGATTAAACCGGACTCTGGTCGGCCTTGAAATGATCGAACGAGGAATCGCGCGCGATGAATATCGTTGTGTGGATGAACAGGGCGAACCCGTAGGGGTCATCACCAGCGGTTCCCCCTCTCCGACGCTATGCAAAAATATTGCTTTGGCGTATTTACCGCCTTCCATGTCGGCAATGGGAACCACCACTTATGTACAAATTCGTAACCAGAAGGCTAAAGCCCAAGTTGTGCCCACGCCCTTTTACAAGCGGGCAAAAAAATCAACCACCCAGCAATTGGCAAGCAACGTTTAAGTGACGGAAAGGAACCGATGACTTATCCCCCGTCGTATCGCTACACCCAACAACACGAATGGATTGATGTCAAAGACGGCCTCGGCACCATTGGAATCACCGACTACGCGCAACACGAACTTGGCGACGTCGTTTTTGTGGAACTTCCTAAACCCGGCACCAAAATACAGGTCGGAAAATCGTTTGGTACCGTGGAATCTGTAAAAGCGGTCAGCGAAATCTACGCCCCCGTTTCGGGCGAAGTAGTAGAAGCCAACGCTGAACTCGAAGCCACCCCCGAGAAGCTGAACTCAGACCCGCACAATTCTGCCTGGTTGATTCGCGTAAAGCTTGCCGATCCAGCAGAACTCGCCAAGCTGATGGATGCGAAGGCCTACGAAGCCTACATCTCGGAAAAGAATAAGGAAGCCTCCGCCTGATGCGCTATCTCCCCAAAAGCCCCGCCGAGCGTAAGCAAATGCTCGCCGTAGTCGGTGGCAAATCCATTGACGAACTGTTTTCCAGCGTTCCGGAACAATACCGACTAAATAAAGCACTGAATCTTCCGGGCCCGCTTTCCGAAGCGGAGATTATTCAATATTTCAAGGCTCGCGCTGCTGAAAATTCTCTCGGCTACACAAGTTTCCTCGGAGCGGGCGTATACAACCACCTGCGCTCCGTAATCACGGACACAATTATTCAGCGCGGCGAATTTCTAACCTCCTATACTCCCTATCAAGCGGAAATCACACAGGGTACGCTGCAATCCATCTTTGAATTCCAGACGCTGATGTGCCAGTTGACCGCACAAGAAGTCGCCAACGCTTCCATGTACGATGGCTCAACTGCCGCGACCGAAGCGGTCTTGATGGCGGAAAGATTGACATCGCGCCGGCGCGTGCTGGTGGCGCGCTCCGTGCATCCCGAATATCGCGCGGTGCTGAAGACCTACGCTAAAAATTCCGGTCTGTCCGTGGAAGAAGTCCCCATGAGTGCCGACGGGACAGTGGACACCAAAGCTTTGCAATCCAGCTTGAAAGAGGATGTCGCCGCAGTCCTGGTGCAATCGCCTAATTTCCTGGGCGTCATCGAACCAATCCCGGATGTCGCTAACATCGCCCACAAAGTCGGAGCATTACTTGTCGCTACCATCACCGAAGCCGTTTCGCTCGGGCTCGTTAATGCTCCGGCTGAGGCGGATATCGTAGCCATGGAGGGACAAAGCTTTGGACTGGCGCCGAGTTACGGTGGCCCTTACGTAGGGGTCATCGCCTCCCGAGAAAAGTTCGTAAGACAAATGCCCGGCCGCCTGGTAGGGCAAACCACCGATTCGAATGGCCGCCGCGGTTTCGTTCTGACCCTCGCCACTCGCGAGCAACACATCCGCCGCGAGAAGGCCACATCCAATATCTGCACCAATCAGGCGCTATGCGCTCTTGCCGCCACCGTGCATCTTTGTTTGCTTGGTAAAGAGGGCCTCCGCGAGATGGCGCACCAGAATTTGTCCAAAGCGCGCTTTGCCCTCGCGGAACTCGAGAAAATCCCGGGAGTGCGACGCGCTTTCGATGCTCCATTTTTTAACGAATTCACGGTAGAACTACCCAGATCGGTGAAACTCGTAAACGCACAACTTCTGCGGGAAAAAATAATCGGTCCTTTTGTACTTGGCACTGCTTATCCCGAATTGACCAAGCACGCGTTAGTCTGCGTTACGGAAACCATCACGCGGGTGGAAATTGAACATTTTGCAAGTGCTCTGCGTTCTGCGCTGGAACAGCCGGTCTAAGAATCACGTTTTACAGCTACGTTTCAGTTGCGCGATAGGAATGACAAATTGAGTGAGCATTTCAAAAAAGCATCCCAGCACGTCAGCCAGAATGAGCGCCTCATCTTTGAGATTTCGTCGCCCGGGAAACGTGCCTTTGAATTGCCGCCGCTAGACGTCCCGGCCGCCGACGCTGCGAGGGTGTTGGGCCGTTATCATCGCCACGAGGGCGTGTCCGATTTTCCCGAAGTAAGCGAGATCGAAGTTTTGCGTCACTTCACGCGTCTTTCCACCTGGAATTACGCCATCGATCTCGGCATGTATCCACTCGGCTCCTGCACCATGAAATATAATCCGCGCGTAAACGAACTTGTCGCGCGACTCGACGGCATCGCCACCGAGCATCCTTATCAGCCCCAGGAACTCTCGCAAGGCTGCCTGAAAATCATAAAGCTGCTCGAAGATTGCCTTCTCGAAATAACCGGTATGGACTCCATCACCTTGCAACCCGCAGCAGGCGCGCAAGGTGAACTCACCGGTCTGCTTTTAATCCGCGCCTATCTGCAAAAACAGGGTAATCCACGCAAAAAAGTCTTAATTCCCGATTCTGCTCACGGAACAAATCCGGCTACCGCCGTGATTGCCGGCTACCAGGTCGAAAATATTAAATCCGAATCCCACGGTCAGATCGACGTCGAAAAACTTCGCGACTTGGTGACCGAAGATGTTGCGGCACTGATGATCACAAATCCTTCCACGCTGGGCATCTTCGAGCCTCGCATTGCGGAAATTGCCGACATCCTCCATCGCAAGGGCGCCCTTCTCTACATGGACGGCGCGAACATGAACGCCCTGACTGGCATCACGCGCCCGGGGGTCATGGGCGTTGACGTAATGCACCTCAATCTCCACAAAACATTTTCTACTCCGCATGGCGGTGGGGGCCCGGGCGCCGGCCCAGTAGCCATGAAGAGAATTCTTGAACCTTTTCGGCCGACACCGGTGCTTATTGAAAAAGACGGCGGGCGGCTCTTACTCGACGCCAACCGCCGCGAATCCATCGGCCGCGTAAAAGCTTTTGCTGGAAATTTCGGTGTGCTCGTCCGCGCACTGGCCTACATACTTGCCTACGGTCCTGGAATCCGCCAGGCTACCGAGGACGCCGTCCTCAACGCCACTTACATCCGCAAGAATCTCGAAGGTGTTTTCGAATTGCCTTATTCCCTGCCATCCATGCATGAAGTGGTTTTCAGCGACGCGCGTCAAAAGCAAAACGGCGTAAATACCATGGACATCGCGAAGCGTCTGATCGATTACGGCTTCCATCCCTACACCACGGCGTTTCCGCTTATTGTTCCCGGCGCGTTGATGATCGAGCCGACGGAATCTGAATCCAAAGAAGAGTGTGACTTGTTTATCGATGCGATGAAGTCCATCGCCCAAGAGGCGGCAACTAATCCGCAACTCGTCAAAACCGCACCTCATACCACACGAGTTGGCCGCCTCGATGAAGTCGGTGCCGCGCGCAAACCGATCCTACGATGGAAGCAAACCCCCGCGCGTTCCGAAGCCGCCGACTAAACTGAACTATTTGAGAAAACAAAGCTCGCGGCAAATATCGCCGCGGGCTGAATAAGTTTTAATTAATTAGTGCTAGCGAGCCATCCGGGGCATGCCTTCGGGTCCAAAGGCTACCGGCGGAGCTTCTGCAGATCTGCCATTGCGCACAGGCAGGGCTCGCGGGACCGCAGCAGGCTCCGGTTTTCGCGCAGGCATCGCGAGATTTTCGCCTTCGCGTACAAACGTCAAACGATTCTGTTCGCTGTTCCAATCGATGCACACCAGGTCGCCCAGTTGCACCTGATCGGTAGCCAGCAAATTCGCCAGAGGGTACACGACATGTCGTTCAATGGAGCGCTTCAAGTGGCGAGCGCCGTAGCGCTGGTCCGTTCCTTCTTGCAGCAGAAATTCGCGCCCGGGCGCGGTGACCCGAAATAAAAACTGTCCTTTGGCCGTTTGCAATACTCGTTTCTGCACTTGCTCAAGCTCGATCTCAAGCACTTGTTCGAGTTGTTCCTTCTTCAATGGATGAAACACCACCACTTTGTCTAGGCGATTCATGAATTCCGGCGAAAACTTGCGTCTTGCGGCTTCGACAGCGGTACGTTCGATTTTTTCGTTTAAACCGGTGGCCGGTTTATCACCTGGCTGCACGAATCCCATGCCGCCGTTCATCAAATCGGTGATTTCTCCGCCGCCGAGATTCGAAGTTAAGAAAATCACCGTTTGCGATAGATCCACGCGGCGGTTGTCGCCCAGCGTTAGAGTCGCCTTGTCCAATATCCCGAGTAGCAACTGCCATAGCGCGTCGGAAGCTTTTTCGATTTCGTCGAACAGCAGGAACGACAATTTCAGTTTGTCTGTATGGCTGGCGGACAACGCCTCCTGGGTGATCAGCGGATGAGTTTCGCGATGTCCGAGATAGCCTGGAGGTGAACCGATCAATTTCGCAATTTCGTGTGAATGTTGAAATTCCGCGCAATCCACTTTAATAATCGCGCGCGGATCGCCGAACAATATCTCCGCCGCGGCCTCGACGATGCGTGTTTTTCCCGAGCCGGTAGGACCGAGAAATAGCAGGTTGCCGACCGGACGCCCAGGCGAGTTTAAGCCGGCGCAAAACACCTGGTACATATCGACCAGGGACTGCACTCCTTCGGCCTGGCCAACAATCTTGGAACGCAATGAACTTTCGAAGTCGCGAGTATCCGTGCTGCGAATGGACGGATCAAGTTGGTGTCGAACTGCAGCTTTCATTTTTCCCAGTCCTTCTTCGCCTGGACCACGGGGGTGGAAGACGATCGAAGTCTCACTGCCTTGCTTCTTTGAGATAGAGCATGGGGAGTGCCAACCAATTGCGGGACTAGAGCAGAAGAAAGGTCTTGTAATTTCAACAACATACGTTTGATGAACTTACGACAGCTGTCTCATGGATTGAGACACTGTTTCATCTGAGAGCAAATTGAGAGCGATCAAACATATTGTGTCAGTCGTTGCACGACAAATTTCGGCAGTTTACTCTCTAGATTTGGGGTGGCCCTCGACAAATCGCGACAAGATTAAGGCACCGTAGGGAGGCGTTACCGTTCCGTTTTTTTGCGCCCTTGCGGCGCAGCTGCAGGATTCGCCGCGGGCAAAGCGGCCCGCGATTTTTTAGCTTCTACCTCCACTTCCGCTGGCGCATCCACCGATCTGCCGTCTCGGACTTCTTCCGCTGCGGCACTGCGTGATAACTGCGGAGGCGCGCTATTTACCAGCGCCCCTTCGCCTTCCCGCACAAAGGTCAGCAGGTCGTGCTGGCCGTCCCAATCGATGCGCACCAAATCTCCTAGCTGCACTTGTTCAGTAGCCAGCAAATTCGCCAGCGGATAAACAACGTGGCGCTCGATGGCGCGTTTCAAGTGACGCGCTCCATAACGCTGGTCGGTGCCTTCCTTTAGAAGAAAGTCGCGTCCGGCGCCAGTCACGCGGAATAAGAATTGGCCCTTGGCGGTTTCCAGCACCCGCCGCTGCACATTGCCCAGCTCGATTTGCAAAACTTCTTCGAGCTGTTCGCGCTGCAGGGGATGGAACACCACGATCTTGTCGAGGCGATTCATGAATTCGGGCGAAAATTTACGCCGCGCTGCTTCCATAGCAGTGCGCTCGACCTTTTTCTCCAAACCGGTTACCGGCTTGTCTTTGGGTTGCACAAAACCCAAGCCCCCATTCATCATTTCAGTGATCTCGCCGCCTCCCAGGTTGGAGGTCAGAAAAATCACCGTTTGCGACAAGTCCACTTTGCGGTTATCGCCCAACGTCAAAGTAGCCTTGTCCAACATTCCGAGCAGCAATTGCCACAACGAATCAGAGGCCTTTTCAATCTCATCAAATAACAGGAAGGAAAGCTTCAATTTTTCTGTGTGGCTTTTCGCCAGCTCTTCCTGGGTAATTAAAGGATGCGTCTCGCGATGCCCCAGATATCCCGGAGGCGAGCCAATCAACTTGGCGATTTCATGCGAATGCTGGAATTCCGCACAGTCCACTTTGATCATCGCGCGAGCGTCGCCAAACAGAATTTCAGCGGCAGCTTCCACGATGCGGGTCTTGCCCGAGCCCGTGGGGCCCAGTAGCAAGAGATTGCCCACCGGGCGGCCTGGAGAGTTCAATCCGGCGCAGAAAACCTGGTAAAGCTCGACGAGTGCCTGAACGCCTTCGTCCTGGCCAACGATTCTCGAGCGCAGCGAGGTTTCGAAATCCAGGGTCCCTGTGCTTCGTTTACTCGGATCGAGCGGAAGAATGCTTGTGCCTGTACTCATGACCGCCTCCCTGCGCCACGCAACCGCGATGGCGCATTACCGAATCGCACGCCGCCCCGGTCAAATTGATCTAATTTGACCTGAAGCGTCGACTGCAGGAGTCGCAACTGTAGGAGCAATTCCCGGGCCACTACAGGCGATTCAGAAATTCGGAACAGCGGCGGAAACAGATCCGCCAAATCCAGATTGATCGCTCGCAGATTTGACACCAGATCTTGTACTACCGGGGAGTCGGGATCTACGAGATCCAACTGACCATTCAACTGCTCGCGCAGTGAGCGCCAGTTTAGATCGATGAAGGGGTGCTTCTTGGATACGTCGCGAACTACCTGATCCGTGATGCGCGCGCGTTTCCCTAAACGCGCGAGATGTAATTGCCGCACTTTGCCGCCATGGCGCACGTTGTGCACCAGGTAAAACGTATTTCCTTTGCGGCGAACAAAAGCCATGACTACTACCTCACACGCCGACCGAGTGACTGTAGTGTATGTGACTTCCACTACAGCGTCAATCGCTTGGTGTCCAATTCGTAACGGAAACATTCATACAAATTTATTGACTGTAAATTAGACACTTTTATTCCGAATTTGCTCATCAAAATTTTCGTTTTGCTTCATCAGCTTTACGGCAACATCCCTTACCGACTTTTTTGTCGCCTTCACTTCCACTTTGTTAAACACCGTTGGTGCATTTTTGTCTTGTTCTCGCTCCTGGCGCGGCTTAGCATAAGCGCGACTTTTTTGGAGAGCGCCCAAATGTCCTGGAAGCCGGTCTACCAACTGGTGCAACAAATTCCCCGCGGAAGGGTTCTAACTTATGGGGCCTTGGCTAAAGCCTTGCGTCTGCCTGGTGGAGCTCGCACTGCCGGACGCGCCATGGCTAGTACGCCGTCCGGACAAGGCATCCCGTGGCATCGCGTGGTTGGCGAACGCGGAAAAATCCTCATTCGCGGACCCCACGCCATGCTGCAGAAAAAACTTCTCGAAAGTGAAGGCGTGAAATTAGTTGAATCCCGCGTGCAGCTCGGTCTGCACGCCTGGAAACCCGTGGAAAAAGCCTCTGCGGCAGCTAAGCAAAACACGTCAAAAGCTCGCAAGGCGGCTACACGCCGCCGTCCCAAGTCCTAGACTGATCAAGTCCGTTGGCTAGGGTGCATCTATACTTCTTCGACATGCTCTCGCTTCTATGGCTCGCGACCGTGCTACATACGGCACCTGTGCTATAACTCTTTCAGATGAATAGTTCGATTTTGCAGGTTGAGAACCTGGTAAAACGCTACGGTGATGTTGAAGCCGTGCGAGGCGTCAGTTTCAACGTTGAAGCAGGCGAAGTTTTTGGCTTGCTGGGGCCCAACGGCGCAGGGAAAACTTCCACGATCGAAATCATGGAAGGTCTGCGCACTCCCGACTCCGGGCGCGTTTCTGTCTGTGGCCTCGATCCCCAAAAAAAACCACAAGAGCTCAAACACGAGATTGGAGCCGCGCTTCAGGCCACTTCTCTTCCTGACAAATTGCGTGTGATCGAGGCCTTGCGCCTTTTCGCCAGCTTCTATCGCCGCCACCGCAGTCCCGAGGAACTCCTAAAGCGCTTCGGATTGCAGGAAAAGCGCAACACTTTTTACAGCCAACTCTCCGGCGGCCAAAAACAGCGTCTCGCTCTGGCGATGGCACTGGTTAACGACCCTAAAGTGCTTTTCTTCGATGAGCCCACTGCCGGCCTCGACCCCCAGGTGCGCCGCGAAATTTATGACATCATCGAAGAATTGCGTCGCGAAAAGAAGACCATCGTGATGACCACTCACTACATCGAGGAAGCCGAGCGTCTATGCGATCGCGTCGCTATCGTCGACCACGGTACGGTCATAGCGCTTGGTACGCCACGTGAACTAAAAGAGCGCTCTGGAGACAAAACTCGCCTGGAAGTTCGTTTGGCTCGTCCTGAACCAGAAGAAATTCTAAAAAGCCTGGAAGGCGTCTCCGAATGCCGAATCCTCGGCGACAGCTACATTTTGCATTGCCAGCGGCCGCCCCAGGCCATCGTTTCCCTCGTAAAATATCTCGAGTCCACGGGCAATGAGCTCATCTCCCTCGAAATCGCCACTCCCTCGCTAGAAGATGTATTCATCGAACTCACCGGCAGGAGGCTACGCGATTGAGCAATTTTGCTGCACTCACGCGCATGCGGATTCAGCTGACCGTTCGCAATAAAATGTTTTTATTTTTCAGTGTGATTATGCCCTTCGGTTTCTTTTTTCTCTACGCCGGAGTCTTCGCCAAAGGTGTTCCTGAGGGCGTGCGCTATCTTCTCGGTCCCGTCGTAGCCCTAACGGTCATGGGTAGCTTCTGGGGTCTGAGTGCCGCGCTGGTCGCGTTCCGGGAACAAGGAATCTTGCGCCGCTTCCATGTCACCCCCGTTACACCTAGCGATATGCTGGCTTCCAGCATCGTTGCGAATTACGTCTTAACCATGCCCACCATTCTTCTAGAACTACTCTTCGCCCGCGCCTTTTTCCATGTGCACAATTTTGGCAATCTGTTGGCGATTTTTGTTCTCGTCACGGTCGGCACCGTTTCCTTCGCTTCGCTCGGCTTGGTGGTGGCCAGCGTCACAAACACCATGCAGGAAACGCAGATCATCAATCAGCTTCTCTGGCTTCCGTTAATTTTTCTCTCTGGTGCCACTGTGCCGCTTCCTACTCTGCCCGTAGTGGTGCAGCGCGTCGGTGTATTCCTTCCCGCGACCTACTTGGTCAACAGCCTACAGCGAGCCATCTATTTCTCCGTACCTATTACACACTTGCTCGTCGCCGTCGTTGCTCTTTGTTTTTGGGCTGCGACTACATTTTTTGTATCCTCTCAACTATTCCGATGGGAACCAGAGTCTAAGATCCCCCGCCGCGCCAAACTCTGGGCCGCCTCCACGGCGATCCCCTTCCTGATTCTGGGCATTTACGAAAATCGCACTGGCCGGCTCGTTGCGGAGTCACAAGCCGCCATGCATTCGGTCGAAAATTCAGGCCGCCATGGTGACTCCCCAAAATAAAATCCCACGGGTCTCCTGCGATCCCCGCATGCAATCGCCGACTCTGTAACTGATAAAAGTAGGCGCCATATTGGTTCTTGCTCCTAGAGCGGCCCCGGATACTCTGGATTGACGCTCCGCACGCGGTACCGTATTCTGGATTTCTAGCGTTTCTATCGCGATTCTCCCGTATTAAGGGGTGTAGGTCATGCCGGTTCAGAAGACAGAAAAGATTTGGCACAACGGAAAATGGATAAATTGGGACGATGCCCAAATACATGTTCTCTCCCACGTCGTAAGCTATGGCTCCGCGGTTTTCGAAGGCATCCGTTGCTACGAAACCAAGCAGGGTCCAGCCATTTTTCGTCTTCGCGAACATATGGATCGCTTGGTGAACTCCGCGAAGATCTATCGCATGGATTTGCCTTATTCCGCTGAAGAATTTGGCAATGCCGCAACTGAGCTGGTGCGCCTGAATAAACTGAATTCCTGTTACGTAAAACCGATTGTGATGCGCGGCTACGGTGAGGTTGGCGTCAATCCTCTTAATTCCCCCATCGAGGTTTACATGGCCTGCTGGAGCTGGGGTGCCTATCTCGGTCCTGAAGCACTGACCAAAGGAGTGGACGTCGGCGTCAGCTCCTGGACCCGCATAGCACCCAACACACTTCCAGCCATGTCCAAGGCGGCGGCAAACTATATGAATTCCCAGTTGATTCGTATGGAGGCGACCTTCAACGGATACGCCGAGGGCATTGCCCTCGATTCTGGCGGGCACGTCAGTGAAGGTTCGGGGATGAACGTGTTCCTGGTACACGATGGCACGCTTTACACCCCGCCTCTGGCTACCAGTATCCTTCCTGGAATAACCCGCGACACGGTCGTCAAGATCGCTGACGACCTCGGCATTCCCGTGAAAGAATCGGTGATCCCCAGAGAAATGCTTTACATTGTCGACGAAGTTTTCTTCGTGGGCACCGCCGTGGAAATTACTCCCATCCGCTCGGTCGATCACATCACCGTCGGCAAAGGTGTAGCCGGCCCCATCACCCGCAAACTACAGGACGAATTTTTTGCTCTGACCAGCGGCAACAAACCCGACCGCCACAATTGGCTGACGCCCGTAAGCAGTCCAGTCGCAGCCACATCGCGCTGACGCTTGACCACATATCCTGACGCTAAAAAGGGCGCCACACGCGTCATTTTTGGCTGTTGCGCTCTGAAACATTATATGTTCTGTCCTGCGCATTTTTCCTACCGATCTACCGACCCAAGTCATGAAACATTCCTCCACGCTTCCTGTAGTCGCATCCCGCACTTCACGCTAAAATCTCCCGCGTATCCCGCCGCGTGTATGTTCCGGCCGGAGGACTTAGCATGTACACCAACACGCAAAAACTCGCCGCCGAATTCCTGGGCACCTTCGCCTTGGTTTTCTTCGGAGCGGGCGCCATCTGTGCAGACCAATTCCTGCACGGCGCCGGCGGCGTCGGACTTATCGGTGTTGCGCTCGCCAATGGATTAGCGCTGGCCATCATGATTTCTGCTCTCGGTCACATTTCCGGTGGACACTTTAATCCCGCCGTAACCATTGGCTACTGGGTCACCAGGCGCCTGAACACCATCGACGTTATTCTTTACTGGGTCGCGCAGTTGGCAGGGGCAATTGCAGCGGCCTTTCTGCTTCGAGCCATCATTCCCGAGGATACCTGGCGTGCCGTGGCCTTAGGCACTCCTCAATTTGCGCGCGATTTTCCGCGCTCGGCAGGCATGGCCCTTGAAGCCACCGCAACGTTTTTCCTGGTCCTGACTGTGTTCGCCACCACGCTTGATGATCGTGGAACTTTTCGTTCCATTGCAGGCTTTGGTGCCGGTCTCATGTACGCCCTCGGCGTAATTGTCGCCGAACCATTTACAGGCGGCGCTCTCAATCCCGCTCGTGCCTTTGGCCCGGCCCTCGCGGCCACCCATTGGGCGAATCATGGGGTGTTTTGGGTCGGGCCTTTAGCCGGAGGATTTGTGGCGGCCTTGCTCTACGATTTCTTGTACCTCAAACGAGCTCAAATTTAACCATCCGTCATCAGCAGCCTGGTCCCGGAGATTCTCGCAACGATTCCTCGCTCGTGAGCTCTGGTAACTAGCTCGTAACCCTCTCACTGTTGTTTTCTTGCCGCTCCATCACTCGAATGTTAGTGTCCGTTAATAGCTGCATCTTGCGGGGATAAGCTCTATGGCTCTCAGTATCGACGACCTCTTGCGTCGTGCAGTAGAAACGAAAGCCTCCGACCTCCACCTAAAAGTCGGCAACCATCCCTATCTGCGCGTCGAAGGCGTGTTAACCCCGCTCTCTGATGTTCCCCGCGTAACGCCGGAAGAAATGCTCTCCATGGCGTTTAGCATGATGACCAATCGTCAGAAGCAAAAGTTCAAAGAAACCGCGGAGCTCGATATGGCTTACGGCGTATCCGGCCTGGGCCGCTTCCGCGTTAACGTTTTCCAGCAACGTGGCAACGTCGGCATGGTCTTGCGCGTAATTCCCACTAAAATTCGCACCGCAGAAGAATTAAATCTTCCGGCCGTGATTGGGCGCATTTGCGAGGAGCAACGCGGTTTGGTGCTGGTGACCGGCACCACTGGTTCCGGTAAGTCCACCACCCTCGCGGCCATGATCGATCGTATCAACGCTGATCGCGCCGACCACCTTATTACCATTGAAGACCCTATCGAGTTCTTGCATCGCGACAAGCGCAGCTTCATTAACCAGCGCGAGGTGGAAGTAGACACAGCAAATTTCTCTACCGCCCTGCGCGCCGCTTTGCGCCAGGACCCCGACGTTATTCTCGTCGGCGAAATGCGCGACCTCGAAACCATTTCCACGGCCTTGCTCGCCGCTGAAACCGGGCACTTGGTCCTCTCCACCCTGCACACCCTCGATGCCACGGAAACGATCCAGCGCATCATTGCGGTCTTCCCGCCCCCGGAACAAAAACAGATTCGCTTGCAATTGGCAGCCACATTAAAAGCCGTGGTCTCCCAACGCCTGGTCCGTCGCGCCGACGACAACGGCCGCGTCCCAGCGGTCGAAGTCATGATCGCCACGAACTACATTCGTGATTGCATTATCAATGCCGACAAAACGCGTCTAATTCGCGACGCCATCGCCGCGGGTACCAGCCAATACGGCATGCAGACCTTCGATCAATCCCTTTTTGATCTCTACACCAAACAGCTCATCACCCTTGACGAAGCTTTGCTCCGCGCCTCCAATGCCGACGAATTCAAACTTCGTATTCAAGGCGTGCGCTCCGCCTCCGATTCCGCCCGTGAGGAAATGGAACGCCAGATGGTCGATTTCGAACGCTACGCCCGCAAGTAACCGCCCTCAGAAATCTGGATACAGGCCGTTCTAGTCCGAGATTCCAACCGTTCGATCCGGCGGTGAAACGCCCACTTTTCCGCACCGGTCCGATCATCCAAACGTCTTGTAAATGCCCAGCCCCTGGGGTTGGCTCCCTTTACAACTTTTTACAACGCTTTGCTAAGCCTTGACACATTGTCTTTGCGAGTTCTTTATAGTCCTGACACTGTAGGCCGTGAACGCACAAGAGAGGCTGCGGATGTTTAAGAAGTGGCGATTGACGGACCGGACACGAACTCTGCTGACGCTGGAGATAGCTATCGTGCTTCCAGCGGCGGCGCTGATGGGCTTCAGTATCTGGAACCTTAAGCATCTCCAACACTCCGGGGGGTTCGAAGCGGCCATCCAGCGCGAACTTTCTCACGTGCTAAAGATCGCCGAAAAGAAAACTTGGCACACTGCCATCACCTTGGTCACGCCCATCCGTGCCGCTTTTCCAAATCCCGATGAAGACCGTGTCTCCATCAAGGCCGGCTTGGAACGCGTGCTGTCTGAACACCCCGAGTTTGCCTACGCCTTTTTGTATGACAAGAAGAACAATCTGTTCTTGAGTCGCACTCAGCCCGGCCGCGACCACGACCCGCAGTTTTGCGCAAGCACCCAAGAGATGATCAACGTGGCGTCCACGTGGATTCCCATCGAAGCTTCCCAGTTAGCGAAGCACGTCAGAGCGATGGCCGACAAGGACGAGGATCCGGTGGGTTTCACCGGGGGCTGGTCAATCCAGGACAACCAACGCAGTTATTGGAACATTGCCTATTTCGTGCCCCCCGGTGTTTTGAAAGATCGCGCGACGCTAGCGGTGGTCGCTTTTGATGAAGATTACTTACGTAAAGACCTGCTGCCAGCCATGATGAAAGACGTGTTGGCTAGCAAGAACAACGTGCCGGAAGTTGAGGCTAATCCTCCGGTCATGATGATCCATCCTTCGAAGGACTCCACCCCGTGGGTGACTTCCGGGAATTGGGACGGGGCCAATCCAGAGGCCGAGCGCAATTTGCAATACGTTTTCCCAGATTTAACCTTGGCGATCAAATACCAGGGGATGACCGTCGCAGACATCGGGGCACGCTTTCTCAGATATAACTACATCGTTCTCGCGGCACTCTCGCTTTTCATGGTTGGAGGCATCTTTCTCACCTATCGCAATGTTTCCAAAGAAATGAACCTGGCGCGGCAGAAGTCTGATTTTGTCGCCAATGTATCACATGAATTGCGCACACCTCTGGCGCTCATTCGGCTTTATGCCGAGACTTTGGAACTTGGACGTCTTACTGCAAAGGAGAAGTATCAGGAGTATTTCCGCATCATCCGCGAGGAGAGCGAACGCTTGACCGCACTCATCAACAATATTTTGGATTTCTCGAGAATCGATGCTGGACGAAAGGAGTACGAATTCCAGGAGACCAACCTGGGTGAACTCGTACACTCCACTCTGGATTCTTATCGCTTCCAAATCCAGCAGAACGGATTCGGTTTCGAAGAGAACATTTCGCCTGACATTCCACCGGTAAACGTCGACCGCGAAGCGATCGCGCGGTCGCTCCTTAATCTGGTCAACAATGCGCTGAAATACTCGAAAGACGACAAACACATCGCCGTAAAGTTGTACCGCGTGAACGGCTCGGTCAAGCTGGAAGTCCAGGATCATGGCATCGGCATCCCCGCCAACGAGCAGGAGAAAATCTTCGAGAAGTTTTACCGTTGCGGCGACCCCTTGGTGCACAACGTCAAAGGGTCCGGGTTGGGCCTCTCGTTGGTGCGGCACATAGTTCGCGCACACGGTGGCGATGTGCTGGTGGAAAGCGCGCCCGACAAAGGCAGCAAATTCACCATTGCGTTGCCGCTCGTTCCATCGCCACAGACCGGCAATCCAGAAAGCGCAGTCGCATGACGTCTACAAAGCTTAACGTCCCCACCAAGCTTAAGGGGGAGGGTATGGCAGCAACCAAGATTCTAATTGTCGAGGATGAGCCGAACATGGTGGCCGGCCTGCGCGACAACTTTGAGTTCGAAGGCTTTGAGGTGCTCACCGCGCCTGATGGTGTTCAGGGACTCGAGCGAGCCTTGAAAGAATCTCCAGACTTGGTCGTTCTGGACGTGATGATGCCACGCATGAGCGGGCTGGATGTGTGCAAGCAGCTCAAGGCCAAGCGTCCCTCAATTCCTATCATTATGCTCACCGCCCGAGGGCAGGAAGTGGATAAAGTCGTCGGCCTCGAACTTGGCGCCGATGATTACGTCACTAAACCCTTCTCGATCCGCGAATTGCTCGCGCGCGTAAAAGCGGTTTTACGCCGGTCCCAGACTCTGCCAAAAGAGCAGGACCGCTACACGTTCGGGGATGTGGAAGTGAATTTACGCAGTTACCGGGTGATGCGCGGTGGCCACTCGGTGGAGTTTTCCAGCAAGGAATTTGAGCTTCTTAAGCATTTTCTGTGTCACAGCGGGGAGACGTTAAGCCGCGATCGTTTACTCGAAGAGGTTTGGGGATACGACAATTTTCCAACTACTCGTACCGTCGATGCTCATATCGTTCGGCTTCGCCAAAAACTTGAACCTGTTCCGGATCAGCCACAGTTTTTTCTGACCGTTCATGGAGTAGGGTACCGGTTCGTAGGATGAATATGATCTCAAAGACACCAGAACCGCGCAAATCTACTGCCAGGCGGGCCAAGGACAGTTCGGCGTTTGAAACCGGACAGACAGCGAAAGCTCGGCCGCGTAAGAATTCAGAGAAGGCCGCCGATACCGAAAGCGCCCACGCGATTAAGCAACAACTGGACGCCGTGCGTCGTGAGCACGCAATACTACAACAGGCGATTTATGAGGCCGCTCAAATCCAGCGGAAACTCTGTTCCCCTCGTGAATTGGTATGGGGCGACTTTGAAATTGCCGGGGAGATTTTTCCGGTGCGTCATCTGTCTGGAGATTTCTTCAAAGTGATGCAGCTTGACGCCGTGCTGGGACTAGCTGTGGGTGACATCGCGGGCAAAGGACTATCTGCGGGAATTTGGCAGGCTCATTTGATCGATTTAATTCAGCGCTGCGCGCGTGCTTATACTCATCCGGCGGATGTTATCGCCGGCGTCAATCGCGAGTTGTGCCTTGATCACAGCGAGCCGCCCATCACGGCATTATTCTTCGCGCGTCTCGACCCGCTGCAAAATGAACTGCAGTACTGCAACGCCGGTCTTCCCGCCCCGCTGATTATGCGGCGCGACACCTCTGTGGATCGTTTGGAGGAAGGCGGCCCAATGTTGGGCGCTGTGCACGAGGCCGCTTACAACTGCGGGACTGTCTTTTTAAATCCCGGAGATATGTTGATCGCTTACTCCGATGGTCTGACGGAATGTCGAAATCACGAAGATCAAGAGTTCGAAATCGGACGCTTGTCAGCTGCGGTCAAGTCCCTCAATGGGGCCACCGCAAATCAGGTTCTTTTTTCTACTCTTGCCACCGTACTCGACTTCGCCGAGCATTCCACGCCCGGCGATGACTTAACGCTTTTGGTAGTTCGTCGCTGCGAAACCGAGCTCAGCGAGCGCATTCCTGAGCGTAACAATAAGCGCGAAAAAGCTTTCAGTGTCTCACGCCGGTTCAGTTCGGTTGATGTAGGTCAGCCGTGCTGACTCGACGTCTCAAAAACTAAAGCACCTGACCACGGCCTCAACGGGGTTTGACGCGCCAGCGCTATTGGTGTGCCCGTAGGAAAGGAAGGACTCGCAATGTCATCTACGTCCATCTCGTTGCCCGAACAAAGACAGATGTGCGGAGCGGTCATTCAGCCGGCACCAGTCTCTTCTGAACTTTTAAGAGCGCTCTACATTTCTCACTATCGCCACGTTTTGCAGATCTGTAGAAAGTTCTTTCGTCAGCTCGAAGACGCTGAGGACGCCGCCGCTGAAGTGTTCTTGAAGCTTTACAGAGTGTTGCACCAGAAAGATGAAATGGTGCCGTTTCGTCCGTGGATTTCGCAGATAGCAGCGCATCACTGTATCGACAACCTTCGACGAAGAAAACACGAGAAGAGCTCCTCGTTGGAGGAAGTCGACGTTAACGATCTCCTGGATCATTCGACTCCATCGGCACTCTCGGAAGTTATTCGCAACGAGACCGAGGGTCGAATCAGACGAGTACTAGCATGCTTACCTGAGAAACACAGAGTCGTACTCGTTTTGCGCTTCTACAACCGGATGAGTTATTCGCAGATCGCCGAGGCCTTAAACATGCCCCTGTCTGCGGTCCGCGTCAGGATCTTCCGCGCCAAGCGGTTTCTCCGATGCAGTCTCCGACGCTCGCACAGAGCAGAGACCCTGGCGAGATTCGGCCAATCACGGCAGAAGGACCCGTTTGCCATGAATAGCTTGAAGAGATTTGAGGCAACCGTCTCAGCGGACGCCGCAACGTTGCGGCCGATGGCCGCGTCATCTGGATTTTATGTTGCAAACTCAAATGCCAGCTCGCAGCAGTGTCCGTGCTGAAAATTATCGAAGCGTAGTCGCGGTGTCGGAAGACCCATTGCTCTTCGACGCCTTGCGGAATTCCCTCGAACTCATGCTGGCGATGCGCTCCTGCCTGTCGATCCGCTTGCTTCCCGCGTCGCCACCTTCTATGCTGCGGTTATGTTTCGCGTCCCGCGCAAATTAGATTCCGAGCCGGAGTTATACGAGACTGCCGTGCGGGCATTGATGCGTCGCGCCCACTCCGTCCACGAAATGAAAAAATCATTGGAACGACGCAGCGACGACCAAGCCATGGTCAAATCGGTACTTGACCGCCTAAAGCGTCAGGGAATGATTGATGATGCGCGCTACGCGAAACAATTTACCCGCCAACGCGCTGAAATCCGCAAGCAGGGCAAATTTCGCATCGCTAGGGAGCTTCGTGCCCGTGGCATCCCAGACCGGCATATCGAATCGGCTCTCGAAGAATCCGCCGAAGAGACCGATGAGCGCGCCGTGGTGCGTCAGCGCATAGAAAAAAAACTCAAATTACTTCGCGGCGAAATCGATGGCCGCAAAATCGCTTCGCTCTTCCGCAGCCTGCTGCGTGCCGGATTCAGTTCCGAGGTCGTTCGCAACGAATTGCGAGCAGTGATCTGCGAAGAGGTACCCGCGATCGAAAATGTCGTTGATGAGGAATCAGCGTAAATAACGCCGAAAGCCTGTATCCCCCGGCTCTCTTGGTCCCTCCTCGCTCCTCTGCGATAATGTTCTAAAGATTCCTTGCGCAACCTGAGGCTTACGTGACCGGCAACGAAATCCGCGCCACATTTCTAAAATTCTTCGAAAACAACGGTCATCGCATCGTACGCAGCAGCTCGCTCGCGCCCCATGGCGATGCCACGCTGCTCTTCACCAACGCCGGAATGAATCAGTTCAAAGACGTTTTTCTCGGCCTGGAACAGCGCGATTACCAACGCGCCACTACGGCACAAAAATGCGTGCGCGCGGGCGGCAAACACAACGACCTCGAAAACGTCGGCTTCACCAGGCGCCACCACACTTTCTTTGAAATGATGGGCAACTTTTCTTTTGGCGATTACTTTAAAAAAGAAGCCATCGCCTTCGCCTGGGAACTGGTCACCTCGCCGAACTGGTTCGCGATCGACAAAAATAAGCTCTACGTCACCGTTTTTGGCGGCGCCGAAATCGCGCCCGGAATCAAGCTGGGCGTCGATGAAGAAGCGCGATCTTTTTGGCTCAGCCAAAGCGTTCCCTCCGAGCGCATCGTTCCCATACCTGGATTGAAAGAAAACTTCTGGGCCATGGGCGATACCGGCCCCTGCGGACCGTGTAGCGAAATACATTACGACATGGGGGCTATCGCATCGGACGAAGGACACGCCGACTGCCAGTTCCCCTGCGATTGCGGCCGCTACGTCGAAATCTGGAATCTGGTCTTCATGCAATTCAACCGCGACTCTTCGGGCGCTGTCGCCCCTTTGCCAAAACCTTCCATCGACACTGGTGCAGGCCTCGAACGGCTGGCCGCGGTAATCCAAGGCAAGCTCAGCAATTTCGACACGGACTTATTTCTGCCTTTGATACAAAAAGCTTCCGAGCTGACCGGCACGCCTTACGGTAACGATCCGAATGCCGACGCGTCCCTGCGCATCATCGCCGATCATTCCCGGGCTGCTACCTTTCTCGTTTCCGACGGCGTGGTGCCCTCCAACGAAGGCCGCGGTTACGTTCTCCGCAAAATTATCCGGCGGGCCCTGCGCCACGCCAATCTCTTGCAAGCCGCTGCCAGCGTGCCGTCCACGGTTCTGCCACCGATGGCCGAGGCGGTAAAGCGCGAAATGGGCACCGCCTACCCTGAACTGGAAGAAAATTTCGGCCGAGTCCAACAGCTTCTGCTGGGCGAGGAGCAACGCTTCTCTCGCACCATCACGGTCGGCCTGAAGAAGTTTGCCGAATTTATCGACGACGGCACGCAAGCCTCCGCTCGCGAAGCGAAGTCAGTCTCGCTCTCGGGCGAAAAAGCATTCATGCTTTACGATACCTACGGCCTCCCGCGCGACTTCCTCGAAGACCTCGCCCGTGATTCCGGCATCACCGTTGAATGGCCGGCGTTCGAACGTGCTATGCAGGAGCAGCGCACCCGTGCGCGCGCCTCCTGGAAAGGCACATCCAAGGAAACTGCTAATCCCGCCTACGCAAAAATTGCGGAAACCTTCAAGACTGAACCGTGTTTTTATTTTGCGACTACCTCCAAGGATTGCCGCATCGAAGCGATCGTCACCAAAAGCGGCTCCGTCAACGAACTCCAAGCGGGCGAGAGTGGCGAAGTCGTGCTCGACCGCACCCCTATCTACGCCGAATCCGGCGGTCAGATGGCGGACACCGGCGGGTTCTACGACAACCCCGGTACCCAACGTCTTGCCGAGGTAAGCGGTGCATTTTATCCCGTACCCGGCCTGGTAGCCCATCGCGTCACGCCCAAGGAAACGCTTCACGTGGGCGATCGCGTCACGGTGGTCGCTGACGCCCAGCGCCGCACACACATCATGCGCAATCACAGCGGAACGCACCTGATTAACGCGGCTCTGCGCAATACTCTCGGCACGCACGTCAAGCAAGCCGGCTCTCTCAATTCGCCAGAGGGCCTGCGTTTCGATTTCACTCATTTCGCGGCCGTCGACCCGCAGGAGCTGCGCGACATCGAACAACAAGTCAACGAAGAGATTCGCCTCAACACCGCCGTCGAAACGAATGTCACTTCTCTCGAAGACGCCCTGGCTTCCGGCGCCCTTGCTTTTTTCGGCGACAAATATCCCGAGCACAACGTTCGCGTGGTGACCATTCCCGATCCTCGCGCCGCGCGAGGCTTTTACAGCAAGGAACTTTGCGGCGGCACGCACGTGCACCGCATCGGCGATCTCGGCGTCCTGAAAATCGTCAGTGCGCAATCCGTCGCTGCTGGAGTCCGCCGTATCGAAGCCGTGACCGGCACAGCCGCGCTCGAGCATTACCAGAATCAAGCGCGTCTCCTAAGCGGGCTCGCGAGTCAACTAAACGTCGGTGAAGACGCCATTCTGAGTACCGTCGAAAAACTGTCACAGACTGCCAAGCAGCTCGAGAAAGAATTAGAAACGCAAAAACGCAAAGGTGCGTTAAGCCAACTTGACGAGCTCGCCGCTCGCGTACAACTCATTAAAGGTGTAAAAGTACTCGCCGCCGAAGTGGAAAGCGTCGACCGCGACGGCTTGCGCCAACTCGTCGACAGTCTCCGCCAGAAACTGGGTTCCGGTGTAATAGCCTTGGGCATGCCCGACGACGGCAAGGTGGCCCTGATCGTGGCCGTCACCAAGGACCTGACCGCTAAGGTCCACGCTGGCAAGCTGATACAGGCGCTGGCGAAGCAGGTAGGGGGCGCCGGCGGCGGCCGCCCAGACCTCGCGGAGGCTGGCGGAAAAGACACATCCGCGCTAAATAGTACCCTCCGTTCTATTCCGTCCCTTCTTGAACCGTTGCTATAATCCGCGCAGCGCTGGAAGAGGGTCCCTGGGCTCTCAGACTGCTTGTTCGGGCATTAATCGCTCAGCGTCCCCTCAGAATTGCGACAAGTAATCCGTTTTTCTAACTCGTCGCGAACACCAAATTCGAATTGAACAGATAACCAGCCTTCCCCAGGCCCTATGTCTAAGCTCAACATACTCTCGGCAAGTGTAGCTCTAGGAGTGCTTAGCTTGTTTGCATTGCCAGCTCATGCACAAATTGCTGCCAGCACAGACCTTAGCGGGCGCCGTCTATTCATCAACGCTGATCCTCCGGTTCGAATAAATCTCGCCGCCCCCAAACACACCAATATTTACCTCCCGCGCGAAGCTCCCTTCGCGGGACGAACGCATCCGACCGTGTACATGGATAGAGACGGTGTCGAAAGACTAGTGCGCGAAGCGGCCGATCGCCACCGCGTCGACCCCGCTTTAATCCGTGCTGTTATCCAGACGGAATCCAATTGGAATCCCGCCGCTTATTCCAACAAAGGCGCCGGTGGCCTTATGCAACTCATTCCCACCACAGCTCGCCGATTCGGGGTAAACGACGTCTTCAACCCGCAACAGAATATCGACGGCGGTGTTCATTATCTGAAGACGCTGTTGGATCGCTATAATGGCAACCTGGACATGGCTCTAGCGGCGTACAATGCAGGGGAAGGGGCGGTCGACCGGGCGCATGGCATTCCGGCGTTTCGCGAGACACGCAGCTACGTCCAGAAAGTGCAGAATGCCTACTTCCAGCCGGGTTCGGGACATCTCACGGATAGTTGGCTCCGGCCACATCCCATTCGACGGGAGACCGACTCAAACGGTAGAATTATATTCAATAACGATTGAGACCAAGAATGTTCTAAGCGCGTCGTTTGTCGTTCGCGAGCGACTCCAAAACGAAAATGCCAAGCGCGATTAAAGCCGCCGCAAGTAGTTTTAAAAAGATGTTCGCCCCCGTTTCGCCGTTTTTCATCTTGTTATGTCTTTTCCCCGCCTTAGTCGCTCCCGCCGCCGCGTCTCCAGCCTCTCCAACGGCCACCGTAAAACGTCAAGCTGGCGCGCAATTCCAGCGTGCTGAGCAACTGCGTGCCACCTTAAATCTCAAGCCTCTCGCCAAGCGCACGCTTGGAGATTATCGCCAGGTGGTCTCCAGCTATCGTCGCGTTTACCTGATCACCCCGCGCGCCAACGAAGTGCCAGAAGCTTTGGTGGCCATCGCCCAGCTTTACACCGAAATGGGCGAACGTTTTGGCCGCAACTACTATCAAAACGCAGCGGATTCCTACCGCTTTCTGTTGCGTGAATATCCAAGCAGTCGCCTTGCGCCTGGCGCCATGCTGGCCTGCGCCAAGCTGCTGCGCGATCAGCTCGCCGATTATGCCGGCGCTACCCAAACCTATAAAGATTTCTTGAAGCGTTTTCCGCGCTCCTCAAGAAAGCGCGAAGCTCAAGAAGGTGTAGCGGAATTGGCGCTGCTGGAAAATAATGCCAAGCCGACGCCTGAAAAAGATAAAGCTCCCTCTGACGGTGCGATCGCCGAAGCTGTTCTTCCTCGCGATGAATCCAGCGATGCCCTTCCACCTTCGCCTACTGGTCCTCTCTCACCTGGGATTCCACGGCTGCGGCGCATTCGCAGCGCGGTAACCGAAGAATCCACACGCGTAACCATTGATCTCGAAGATGTGGTGCATTACAACTCTGGCCGTTTGGAAAATCCCGAGCGTATTTTTTTTGATTTGCGTGAAGCGCGCCTGCCCTCCGATGTTGCGCGTGAAGTGGCTCGCGAAAATGCCCATGTAGATGGCGACGTGCTCACCGCGATCCGCGTAGCTCAAAATCACGCCGGTGTAGTTCGCCTTGTCCTAACTGTGAGCCGTGTCAAGGAATATGTAGCCTCCGTCTCTCAGAATCCGCCGCAACTTTTGATTGATCTCTACAGAAAGCAGCCGCCTCCGGCAATTCTGAAAATCGCGCGGGCTTCTCATAATTCTTCCAATATTCACGAGACCGCCGATCTTCGCGGTGCTGCGGCGGGCAACATTGATCCTGCGGGTGATGGGAAGACCGACACTCTGATTCGTAGCCCGCAGACGGCTGCCCCTCTCAAAGTATCCAAGACCACCAAACCGGATCTTGACCAGCCCGCAAGCGCCCCGCAGCCGACCCACGACGGTCAATCCACACTTACCCGCGCCCTCGGCCTCAAAATCGGCCGCATCGTGATTGACGCCGGACACGGCGGCCATGACACCGGAACCATCGGTCCAACCGGCTTGATGGAAAAAGATTTGTGTTTAGACGTCGCCTTGCGGCTCGGCAAGATTATCAAGCAGCGTCTTCCCGGTGCGGAAGTCGTCTTCACCCGTTCCGATGATTCTTTTATTCCCCTTGAAGAGCGCACCGCCATTGCTAATGAAGCCCACGCCGACCTGTTTATCTCTATCCACGCAAATTCCAGCCAGGATCACGGTGCCCGTGGCATTGAAACTTACTATTTGAATCTGAAGGGCTCGCCCGAAGCAATGGAAGTCGCTGCGCGCGAAAATGCTGTCGCCAACGTGGGCATCCACGACCTGGAAGATCTCGTCAAAAAAATCGCCCGTAATGAAAAGATTGACGAGTCGAGAGAATTTGCTGAGGATATTCAAACTTCCCTGTCCCAACGCGTGCAGAAAGCCAACAAAACCGTCAAAAACCGTGGTGTCCGCAAAGCTCCTTTCGTTGTATTGATCGGGGCGGACATGCCTTCGATCCTTACGGAAATCTCTTTTCTTAGTAATCCTGCCGATGAACAGCTACTCAAACAGCCGGAGAACCGCCAAAGAGTCGCAGAGGGTTTATACCAGGGCGTCGCCAGTTATCTGCAGAGCCTCAACAGCGTCACCTTCAACGGCACCTCCAAGCCCACGCCTCCCCGCTCTACCAGCGCCAAACTTGAACATTCGCCCAACGCACAGTAATCTTGTTGCATCTACTTAATTAGCCCTATGTCGCCTAGCCCCTTGCTACCACGCCCCTTGCTGCCCCGCCCCTTGCTGATTGTCCTTCTCTTGCTCGCGCCATCCTTGCGCGCGGATACCGTGCTTCCTGCACGCTTCGGCAGATGGACGGCAAGCAACGCCGTTCAATCGCCCGCCATACCAGCCGATGCCAAAGAGGTGCTCGCGGAATCAGGACTAGAAAGTATCGAGACGCGAGCGTATTCGAATGGCAACGCTGGTATCACTGTCACTACTTACCGTTTGCATGATTCCAGCGGCGCTTACGAAGCCTATACATTTTTTCAGGGGCCAAAAAACGATTGCCCACAATCTAGCGAGCTGACGCCTTGCTCCGCGCACGTCGATACTTCCTCGGAAAAAAAGCGCGTCGGTTTAGTTGGAAATATTTTAATCATCATCGACAACGCTGGTTCACTGACCCCGGATGACCAGCAGGCGTTATCGAAGCAGATAAACTCCAAAGCCGACAAGACCCCACCACCGCCGATACCAAACTATTTGCCGACGCATGACCTCATCGCCGGAACAGAAAAGTATGCGCTGGGTCCAGTCGCTTTTCGCGCTGCCCTGTCGACCCTTGACCGTGCGGAATACCGCGCATTATCCGACGTCGCTGGTTTTTCCTCCGGCGCCGAAGCGATATTCGCGCAGTACCAAAATAACCGCGACGTCGCCGTGGTTCTGCTCATCGACTACCCGACGCCACAACTCGCTGGTTTGCACTGGAAGCATCTTGAACAGGCTCTCCCGACTATAGCGAATTCCGACAGAACTTCCATCGAACGCAAAGGCACACTCCTCGCCATCGTGCTCGCTCCATCTTCGCGCGCCTATGCCGCCCGGGTTCGCGACGCAGTTAATTACGAAACACAAGTGACCTGGAACGAGCCGACGCACACCATCACCGATCCCCCGATCACCACCGTGCTCGCCAAAATCATCATTGCCACTGGCGTTTTCATGTTGGTGGCTATTGTGTTTGGAGTGGCATTTGGTGGAGTGCGCGTCCTGATGAAATCCCTGTTTCCCGGAAAGATCTTCGATCGCCCCGAGCAGATGGACGTTCTGCAGTTAGGCTTATCCGGCAAACGTATCAATTCCCGCGATTTTTATTAAAAGAGCCTTACGAAGAGGCCATTTCGGAAGTAACAAATAGTCTCCTGCCGCGTATTAATAGACAGCCTCAACCTCGACTTGGTGATGGTCTTATCGTGTACACTTTTCGGTATATTTGACGGAGAAATGCCCAACTATGCCCGGTAGCGGCACGAGAATCTCATCGAGTTCTGTGCGTTTGAAATTAACCCTGTGCTTTTTCTTACCGCTGCTAGCGCTCGCAGCCGCTTGCCAAAAGGGTCCAGCGGATCCGGCCGGACCTGCTATGCAGGCTATGCCCGTACAAGTGCATGTCGTTCAAGCACAGAAAATCTCCGATAGCAGCGAATACCTTTCGATCCTGAAATCGCGGCACTCCGCCGTCATCAATCCCCAGGTTGAAGGGCAAATCACTAAAATTTTTGTGAAGTCCGGCGACCGCGTGAAAGCCGGGACCCCGATCCTGCAGATTGATCCGCTCAAACAACAGGCCACTGTGGGTAGCCAGGAAGCCAGCCGTGCGGCGCAGGAAGCGAATCTCCGCTATGCCCAGACGCAACTTGAGCGTGAACGCAAACTGTTTGAAGCTGGCGTTGTGAGCAAGCAGGAATTCGATAATGCCCAGACCAACCGTGACGCGGCTCTCGCGCAGCTCAAGTCACTGGGCGAGCAGGTCAATCAGCAGCAAGTCGAGCTGCGCTACTACCGCGTAGCCGCTCCCATGGCTGGAATCATCGGAGACGTTCCGGTGCGCGAAGGTGACCGCGTCGCGGTCACCACGTTGCTCACTACGGTGGACGAGCCCGGCTCGCTCGAGGCCTACATTTATATCCCGGCGGAGCGCGGCAAAGATGTTCGCGTTGGCCTACCAGTTCATTTGCTGGACGAATCCGGCAAGCCCGTCAGCGACGCGCGCATCACGTTCGTTTCTCCCGAGGTTGATAACGATACGCAAACCGTCCTGGCCAAAGCGTCCATCGAAAATCCAAAGGGGCAATTGCGCGTGTCCCAGCAAATGCGCGCGCAGGTTATCTGGAGCAATCATCTGGGCCCAGTCGTTCCGGTTTTGTCGGTAACTCGAATCAGCGGACGCTTCTTTGTGTTCCTGGCGGTGAAGGACGCTGCTGCCACTGTCGCGCGTCAGAAGGGCCTGACTATCGGCGATACCGTCGGCAACGATTACGTCGTTCTGGACGGTGTAAAGGCTGGCGACCATCTTATCGTTTCCGGCACCCAATTTTTGCAGGACGGCATGCCCATCGTGGAACAAATTCAGGATGCCACAGCCGCGCCCGCTGCTGACAAGCCCGAAAAAGGTGCCGGGCGCTAGGCGCCGTTGCGATGATGCCTATAGCAACGCACATCTCACGGAAGGCGGACCCTGGTTTTGTTTGTTGATTTCTTTATTAACCGTCCCGTATTTGCCACCGTTTGCGCCTTGATGATTATCCTGGGCGGCGCAATTTCCATTCCTTCCCTTCCCGTCGCGGAGTTTCCAGATCTCGCGCCGCCGCAAGTGGTAGTGAGCAGCGGCTACATCGGCGCAAACGCGCAGACTGTCGAGTCCGCGGTTACTATTCCGCTGGAGCAGGCCATCAACGGCGTGCAAGGCATGAAGTACATCACCTCCACCAGCGGCAACGATGGCACCAGCCAAATCACCGTAACCTTTGATGTGACCCGCGACGTGGACCTGGCCTCCGTCGATGTCCAGAATCGCGTTAACCAGGCGCTCGGCCGCTTACCAAACACAGTTAAAAACACCGGAGTCATTATTACCAAACAACTCGGCGGCTTCGTCTTCGGTGCCGGGGTCTATTCTCCGGATGGCGCATACGACAGCTTGTTCCTCAGCAATTACATCGACCTTTACGTAAGAGATGCTGTCAAGCGCGTACCGGGTGTTGGCGACGTTTTCATTTTTGGCGAACGCAAATACGCCATGCGGCTATGGCTGGATCCCGAACTAATGGCCGAGCGCGGACTCTCTGCCACCAACGTCCTCGCTGCGCTGCAAGAACAAAACGTGCAAGTAGCCGCAGGCCAAGTTGGTCAAGCTCCGTTGCCCCCCGGGCAAGCTTTTCAGATCAGCGTGCGAGCCATTGGCCGCTTGAGCGAGCCATCTGAGTTTGACAACATCATCCTCAAGGCCGGCACGAACGGCACCCTCGTCCGCTTGAAAGACATCGGCCGCGCCGAACTAGGAGCCGAAGATTACGGCTCCATCCTCAGTTTCGATGGCCACGAAGCCGTTGGCTTCGGCGTAACGCAACTTCCCGGAGCGAACGCGCTGGACGTCGATAGGCTCGCAAAGCAGGAATTGTTGCGGCTTTCCAAGAGTTTTCCACCGGGCCTCAAATACGCCGTCGCTTTCGACACCACCACGGTAATCGGCGAATCTATCAAAGACGTGCTCGTCACCTTGCTCCAGGCCATCGTGCTGGTGGTCCTCGTCATATACATTTTTCTTCAGGATTGGCGCAGCACTTTGATCCCCGCCATCACCATCCCCGTCTCTCTTGTCGGCACATTTATTTTCGTGAAGCTCCTCGGCTTCTCCATTAATACTCTCACTCTGTTCGGCATCACTCTCGCTACCGGCCTGGTCGTCGATGACGCTATTGTGGTCATCGAAAACGTGGAGCGTCACATCGTCGAGGGCATCACCGAGCCCCACAACGCCGCCTCGGTAGCCATGAAAGAAGTGGCCGGCGCCGTGATCGCCACCTCCTTGGTTCTTGTGGCCGTCTTCGTGCCGGTCGCATTGTTTCCGGGTACGACCGGCATCATGTTCCGCCAGTTCGCCCTGACTATCGCGTTCTCCGTGGCCATTTCCGCTTTCAACGCGCTCACTCTTACTCCGGCTCTCTCCGCAATTTTGCTTGGCCATCACCGGGAACGCGCGCAGGGCCGTATCTTCAGAGCTTTCAATCGCGTCGTCGCGTCTGGCACCAACGCCTACCGCAAAACTGTCCGAGGGGTCATCGGATGGCGTTTCGCAGCCCTCGTCGTGTTTTTCGCGCTTCTCGGTGTCACCTATTGGATCTACCAGAAAGTTCCCCGTGGATTTATTCCCGAGGACGATCAGGGCTACATCATCATGATCGTGCAGTCTCCCCAAGGCGCGTCGCTCGAATACACGAGAAATGTTTGTACCCAGGTAGAAAAAGTGCTGGCTGGGGTTCACGAAATCGACTCGGTATTTTCCATTACTGGTTTCAGTTTCTCAGGCGGCGCTCCCAATCGTGGCATTGTTTTCGCCAGCCTCAAGCCCTTCCAGGAACGCAAAGGCGAGAAATATTCCTCGGCCGCCGTTATCACCCGTCTGCGTCCCCAATTGTTTGGCATTCCTGGAGCGCTGGTAATTCCATTCAATCCGCCCGCGGTACAGGGCTTGGGCCAATTTGGCGGCTTTCAATTCGAGCTTGAAGATCTGGGCCGCAATTCGCTCCAAGGCATCGCTAATGCCGCAAATCAACTGGTCGCGCAAGGCAACAGCAGCAAAACGTTGACCGGTTTGTTCACCAGTTTCACCGCCAACGACCCGCAATACCTCGTTCGCCTCGATCGTGAAAAAGCCAAGAGCCTTCAGGTTCCGCTCAGTCAAATCACTGACGCGCTTCAGGTGTACATGGGCTCGGTATACGTGAACGATTTCGATTTCAACAACCGCTCCTACCGCGTTTACATTCAAGCTGACGGCCGTTTCCGCGCCAAGGCTAAAGATATCGATCAGTATTATTTGCGTTCCGATACTGGAAAGATGATTCCGCTCGATGACCTTGTGACCGTGGAGCAGACCGCGAATCCGCAGGTCATCGGCCACTACAATCTCTTCAGATCGGCCGAAATAGATGGCTCCGCCGCACCAGGCCGCAGTTCTGGCGATGGCATCGTGGACATGGAAGGATTGGCCAGAAAAAGCTTGCCCAATGGAATGACTTTCGAATGGAGCGGACTGTCTCTGGAAGAATTAGAATCCGGCGGCAAAGCCACAATTTTGTTCGGACTTGGTCTCGTGGTGGTCTATCTCACGCTGGCCGCGCAATATGAAAGCTTCGTCCTGCCATTTATCGTGCTGCTCGCCGTCCCTGTCGCGCTGCTGGGCGCCATCGGCTTGCAAGCGCTGCGCGGATTGCAGAACGATGTCTACTGCCAGATCGGTCTTGTAATGCTGATCGGTCTCGCGAGCAAAAACGCTATTTTGATTGTTGAATTCGCCGAGCAACTGCGCGCTCAAGGGATGTCCGTAATAGACGCCGCGGTCGAGGCCGCGCGCATACGGCTTCGCCCCATTCTGATGACCTCGTTGGCATTTATTTTGGGCGTGCTTCCGCTGGTGCTGGCTCAAGGTGCGGGACGAGCAGGCCGCATCTCCGTGGGCACCACTGTGTTCGGGGGGATGCTGGCCGCCACAACCCTTAACCTCATTTTCATTCCCGTGCTCTACGTAATCGTGAAAAGCATCGCGCCCGGCCGCACCCCACCCAAGGCGATTCCCGGAGCCGAAGCAGGTTCTTCTCAGGGGTAAGGCTCAGTTCGTCATTGGTTTCAGCGAATGATAATCCCCGCGATTTGTCGCACGCAGCGATTTAAGTTATCGCTATTTACTGGCCGGCAGGCTTGAGAAGTATTGATCCAGGCTCGCCTTAATTTCCTCCACGCCTCTTTGAACGTTGCGGTCCAACGCGGCAACCATCGCCTGTACATCTTTGCCGCTTACCGGTTCATCGTGTTTGTAATAATGTGACCACACCGTCGCTCCTGATTTCACGTCTTTCAAATCAAATTCCGCGGTTACTCGCGCCTGCAGAGGATCACCGGCCACCTCTTTGAAGTCGTACAATCTTCCGTGCAAAATATAATCTGCGCGGCTGCCACTGCGAAGCAACGAAACGTCGCGGTAATGGCCCGAAGTCCGTAACTCTCTCAGCAACACTTCCTCGATCATCTCCGCCGGGGGTTCGGTCCAACGCTGGAATTCATACGTGCCCATTCGCTGTGATCCAGCGCTATAGACGATGCGATCTTCGCGATAAAGATGTGAAGCGACGAGCGGCCCCAGCGCCAGCGAAACTCCCGATGCGTTCGGCTCCGCGTGCGGTTTTTCGGTCGGTACCGTAAGTTGATAATATTGCATCGGCCGCGCCCCGCCACATCCGGCCATCCATCCAACCGTCATGGCCACAGCACAACTCGCCGCTCTTACGTCATGCCAACGAAAAACATTTCGTCGGCTGGTTTTTCCGTCCCAACCCTTCAAATTAAAAACCCCGGTGTTCATTGCGGCTCACCTGTCTTGTGCTCGCGAGGCGTGGCGGCTCGCAGCAAAGTATACGGCTTATTCCTGATTGTCTTAGTAAACTCTTTCAGGTTTTCGCTTGCGTCCCGGAAGTTTCCGAGCATTTCATCGATATTCTCGGAGTTCACGTCCAGCGTCTGATCAATACGTTCTGTCAGATCGGTAACATTGGTCAGCGATTTCCTCAATTCCAACACAGCCTGGCGAACGTCTGCCCGGTTTTCTCCAATCAAGCCGTCCACGTGGTCCAATGTCTTGTTGGCCTCCGCCGAGGTCTTGCGCAGATCATCCAGCAACGGCCCCAGTTTTTCGCTGGTCGCATTCAAATGCCCAATCGTAGCTTTTATCTGCGGACGATTTTCCGCAAGCATTTGATGTGCTTGTGCTAACGTCCCCGACAGGTTCGAGCGATTCTCATCGTTCAAGAGATCGTTGACGCGCGCAATGGTCACTTTCAATTCTGTGGCGCGTTCATTCAAGCTGTGCAAAAGCTGTTGCGCCTCGGGAGCCATATCATTAATCCGTTCCGTGATGGCATTCAAATCCAGATAACGATCCGCCGGCAGTGTAGCGCCATCTTTCGCCAGGGGTGCCTGCAGGCTTCCCGGTACGATCTCCAAATGGTTATCGCCCAGCGGGCTCATGCTCATAATCCTGACATGGCTATCCGTTTTGACCGGCAAATCGGTGTGCACCGCCAGTGTGATTTCTATGTTCGCGGGGTTTTGTGGATCGATGCGTAGCTTCTCTACGCGACCGACTTTTGGTCCGCCCGCGTAGCGCACGGTGGATCCTACTTCGAGTCCGCCGGCAAACGGAAAGAAGGCGTGGAATGATTTTGCGGTTCGTCCGAAAGCCCCGGTTATGCCGAAGACCGTCGCGATCAAAACCGCTGCCGCGACAATTACAAACAATCCCACTAGCGCTTGTTCACGTCTCGTATCCATCACGCACTCCTCTTGTCAACCCGGTTGTGGCCCGATTGCTTGGTCAACATCTGCAAATAATCCATTTCTCGTGCCACTTCCGGTTCCGGCACCCGATCCAGAAACTGTCGCAGCCGCGGTTGCTTGCTGTTCCTCATTTCATCGACGGTTCCGATGGCCTCAACATTCCCTTTGTCGATCAGCACCATACGATCCGCAATCAGAAAAGCGCTGGCCAGCTCGTGAGTGACCACGATAATAGTCATCTTGAATGCCTGCTTCAATTCCAGAATTAACTGGTCGATGCCCGCCGCGATGATCGGATCAAGCCCTGCCGACGGCTCATCGAAAAACAGGATTTCCGGATCCATTGCCAAAGCTCGCGCCACCGCCGCGCGCTTTTTCATTCCTCCACTCAACTCCGATGGTTTGTAATCTTCAAACCCCGCCAGCCCGACCTGCTCCAGTTTGAGCCGCAGCATAATCTCTATCGTGGAATCTTCCAGTTTGGTGTGCTCGCGCAGTGGCAGCGCCACATTTTCGCCCACGGTCATAGACCCGAACAGCGCGCTCCCTTGAAAAGACATTCCCAATTTCTTGCGGATTTCGTCCATGTCTTCCGCGGAGGCGGTAGCAATATTCTTGCCTCTTAGAATAACTTCTCCGGAGCTCGGCTTTTCCAAGCCCACCAACGTTCGCAACAGCGTGCTCTTCCCTGATCCTGACCCGCCCAGGATCACCATCGTCTCGCCGCGCATGACGTCGAAACTTACCCCATGCAATATTTCGCGGTCGCCATAAGATACCCGGAGGTCGCGCAACGAAATCATCACCTCCGGCAAAATATTGTCTTCGTTGTCTTCTAATTCTTTGATCATGAATGAGTTTCCCAGTTAATGATCACTCACAAAAAAGAACAACGCGGTGAAGATTAAATCCACCACGACGACCAAAAAAATGGACATCACCACCGCTCGCGTGGTGGAGCGCCCCACTTGTTCCGGACCCGCTCCGGTTACCAGTCCTTCGTGACAACCCACGGCGGTAATCGTCACGCCAAACATCACACTCTTCACCAGTCCGCTGACAATGTCACGCAAGAAAAGTGCATCCACGGAGGCCTGAATATAACGAACAAAAGTGAAGTCTGCCTGAGCTACACCAAACAGGGCACCGCCCATTACGCCCATGGCGTTCGCCCAAATGGTCAGGCAGGGCAGCATCACGATCATGGCCAGAAACTTCGGGGTCACCAAAAAGTGGATGGGATTGACGGCCATGGTTTCCAGCGCATCAATTTCTTCGGTAACCTTCATCGTGCCGATTTCCGCCGCGAACGCCGACCCCGACCGTCCGATCACCACAATCGCTGTAATCAAAGGACCCAACTCGCGCGTCATCGAAATCGCCACCGCGCTGGCCACAAAGCTTATAGCTCCGAATTTTCGCAATTCGTAAGCGCTTTGCAGCGCCAGAATCAGTCCGATAAAAAAGGTGATCAACGAGAGGATGGGTAATGCGCGAACGCCGACGTCCAAAGCCTGCGAAATGGCCCGCTGCACACGAACAGGCTTGCCCTGAAAAGGAGCGATGAAGGTGTAATAAGCGGCCTTACCGCCTAAATCTGCAAGCGAGCCCAGGTATTCAAGGCCGCCAATGACCCCTGAGCCGATTTGAGAAACGAACGCCAAGAGCCCTCGATCTTATTCCACTGCCGGCGAGTCTAAGCCAAAGCCTGTTGCTCGTTATCGAATACTTCAAAAATCTTGATCAATCGCGACAGTTGCAACACTTCTCTCGCCGAAGGGCTCAACCCATACAAAATAAAACGCAATCCCTGATCGCGCGCGGCCTTCAATCCTTCTACTAATGAAGCCACACCCGAACTGTCGATATAGCGCACGCCGGTTAGATTCAGGATGACGCGCGGCGTCTTGATTTCTCGCAGTTCCTTTAGTAATAGCTTTCGCAACTCCGGGGAATTGGCGAGATCAATGTGTCCTGTGATGTCGAAAATTGTGACCTGGTCTAACCGGCGAGCGGCAATCTGCAAAGTTACTCTCCTTGGGATTTCTGACCTCTTCCTTCTGTACTAAAATATTTCACCAGCCGCAGCCGGTTTATGCCCTCTTCGTGACTGTGCTCCATCACATCCATGCTGTCTCGAATAAAATGCAGTCCCAGCCCCCCGGGTTTAACTTCATCCAGGGACCGAGCGGTCAGTTTTTTTTTATCGAAGGGCGCACCTTGGTCGAGCAACTCGATTTCCAGACCCTCGCGTTGTATTCCGTTTACCATGCCTGAGATTCGCTTGCAAGATACGTCGATACGCTTGTCCGGGCTGCCTCCATAAGCATGACGCATCACGTTGGCCACCGCTTCATCCACCGCACGCGTTATGGAACGGCACTCCGGAGGTGAAAATCCACTCACTTCCGTCAATCGCTCTATCGCAGCGCGCACTACGCAAAGCAGCAGTGGATCGCTCACTAACGTCAGGTCCAATAGCAGCCCGCGGTTGTGCAATCGCTCAACTCCTGAGAACACGAGCATTCTTCTGCACTCGCGTCAATTCTCTAACACGTTGGAAATCAGGGGCACTACGGCAGACACAATCGTGCATACGGCGTCAAAAGTCAATGCCATCTGAGGTTTCTGAGGTTGTCTTGGGGCTCTGGCAGGGACGTGGCCAGCTGGGTGCCCCACAAGCGGTAAAAACCCCCGCTCTCTTCCCCTACGCTCTTGCGACGACTAGAAGAAATTTCAGCATTCGCTTCAGATTTCGCCACCGAAAGCAGGTAATTTAGAATCTTACTAGTTGTTTCAAAGGAGCCCTCGAGCGTGTCCTTGCGAATCGAAGACTACGGCATGATCGGCGATTGCCACACCGCCGCGTTAGTATCCCGGGAAGGCTCTATAGATTGGCTCTGCCTTCCCAGTTTCGATTCCGCGGCTTGCTTCGCCGCACTCCTCGGCACTTCTGAAAATGGGCACTGGCTGATAACCCCCGACTGCCCGATCAAGCGCATTCAGCGCCGCTATCGGGAAGACACCCTCATTCTGGAAACCACTTTCGAAACAGAAGCCGGCACCGTAACGCTGGTCGATTGCATGACCCCCACAACTGACACTCCTGATCTCTTGCGCCAGGTTATCGGTCAAAGCGGCAAAGTGCCCATGAAAATGACCTTGGCAATTCGCTTTGACTACGGATCCATCGTCCCCTGGGTGCGCAAAACACCAGACGGTATCATCGGCATTGCTGGACCCGACACTCTCCGCCTTCGGACGCCAGTCGAGCTTTGCGGCGAAAACTTTCATACCACATCCAAGTTCACGGTTTCTGCCGGACAGAAAATTCCGTTCGAGATTTGTTGGTATGCGTCCTATCGAGATGAGCCGAAGTTCCTTGATTTCGAAAAAACCATCGCCGACACCGAAAAATGGTGGCGCGAGTGGGCAAGACGTTGTACCTTCGCGGGACCTTCGAAAACCTCACTGATCCGATCGCTGATCACTTTGAAGGCTCTCACCTATGCGCCCACCGGCGCCGTCGTCGCTGCGCCGACCACTTCCCTTCCGGAACTTATCGGCGGCGTGCGCAACTGGGATTACCGCTTCTGCTGGGTCCGTGACGCCACGCTCTCTCTTCACGCGCTGATCATCGCCGGATATCTCGATGAGGCCCGCGAGTGGCGCGAGTGGATCATGCGCGCAGTTGCCGGCAAGCCCTCCGAACTCAACATCGTTTATGGCTTGCGTGGCGAACGACGTCTTACAGAACTGGAGCTTCCGTGGCTTCCGGGCTACGAGAATTCCGCACCCGTGCGAACCGGCAACGCCGCTTACAATCAACTCCAACTGGATGTATACGGCGAAATCATCGACACACTCTATCTTTGCCGCCAGGCAGGCATTCAACCCAACAGGGACATGTCTCCCGGAATTGGACGTGCTCTCCTCGACCACTTGGAAACCGCTTGGGTAGAGCCTGACGAGGGAATTTGGGAAGTTCGCGGGCCTCGCAGACACTTCACTCATTCAAAAATGATGGCCTGGGTGGCCATGGATCGCGCCGTCAAAAGTGTCGAACAAGGCTGGGTACCTGACGCCCCTATACAGAAGTGGCGAAATCTTCGCGATCGAATTCATGGGGACGTCTGCACCAACGGTTTCGATATCGAGTTGAATTCCTTCGTACAGTTTTACGGCTCGAAACATCTCGATGCCAGCTTATTGATGATGCCCATTGTCGGCTTTCTTCCGGCAAACGACCCACGCATGCGCAGCACGGTTGATGCCATTGAAACGCATCTACTTTCCAAGGATGGTTTTGTCAACCGCTATACTCTCGACTCCGCGGTCGACGGCTTGCCGCACGGTGAGGCCGCCTTCCTTCCCTGCACTTTTTGGCTGGCAGATAATTACGCTTTTCAGGGGCGTCTCCAGGAAGCCCGCGAAGTCTTTGATCGCGTGTTAGCCATCAGCAACGATCTCGGGCTACTTTCCGAAGAATACGATCCTGTCGACCGTCGGCTGCTGGGGAATTTCCCGCAGGCATTTTCGCATTTCAGCATGGTTAACACTGCATTCAACCTGGAAGTTAACGCCATCGCGAGCCCTTCCGGCAGTTCGCCAGGCACAAAAATAAAATAACACCCAGCCAAGCGGTGGCTCAACCTACACGGTTGAACTTGACGTACTCCAGACAGTGATTAAAAACAAAATTCGCGAAGTGTGCGTAGAAATTTCGGTTCTTCACCTCGCGTTGGTTGACCGCATTTCAATTGTTGCAGCTTTGTAACTTGTGCTCCCGCGGATTCCGCGGTTCAATGTCAGTCCCATTAATTTCTGCCAGCCGTTTCCATCACGGCTCGCTGGAGGCCGCTTGTCTGCCGGAATGAAAATTATCTTCCTGCTACTCTGTCCAATTATTTTTGTCGAGCTCAGTGCCAGTCAAGAGCAGGAGCGCACGAGACTTCCAACTAGCAAATCTGTGCTCAAGCCAACTCCCGGCGCGCCGCAACGCACGAACGGCTTCCCGGAAACAATCGCGTTGAGTCCGGACGGCCGGTACGCCGCGCTGCTAAACAATGGATTTGGCACCGCCGAGTCGGGCATGAAGCAGTCCATCGCCATTCTGGATCTGCAGACAAACCAAGTCACGGATTTCCCGGAAGACCGGCTGGGCGAAGATGCTCATCAAAGTTATTTTCTTGGCTTGGCTTTTAGTTCCGATGGCACGCGGCTTTACGCTTCAATGGGGTCGCTCAGCGATCCGACTGGCGAGCACCCGGGCAACACTGGCAATGGCATTGCCGTGTATCGCTTCGAGCAGGGCAAGCTTGCTCCCGATCGTTTTCTAAAAATATCTTTGCAGCCCGTTCCCGCGGGTACGCATGTCGCTCGCGGCATGGGCAAAATCCCGGTGTCGCGTGCAATCCCCTATCCGGCCGGAATTGCTGTTATTTCCGGGGCAGCGGAGCAAAAAGACCAACTGCTGGTCGCCAACAATTTGTCGGACAACGTGATCCTGCTCGATTCAGAATCCGGAAAAGAGTTGGCGCAATTCGATCTAAGCACACATCGCTTCATGCCTTCCTCTTTTCCGTACACCGTTGTGGCGACTCGCGATGGCCGGCACGCGTGGTGCAGTTTGTGGAACGCTTCACAGGTCGCGGAGCTGGATCTCCTGCGCAAAACTGTTGTTCGACGCATCCCCTTACTGGTACCAAAAAACTCTGTCGCTCCTGGCTCGCATCCCACCGCGATGCTTCTTTCTCCAGATGAAAAATTCCTGTACGTAGCCCTGGCCAATGTCGATTCCGTCGCCGCAATCGACGCGAGCACCGGCAAAGTTCGAGCGTTTTTTTCGACGCATCTTCCGAAACAGGAATTTTCGGGCAATGAAACGGATGCTTTGGCGCAGAGCAAAGACGGAAAGCAGCTGTTTGCGGCCAGCGCGGCAACGGATTCCGTGGCTGTGTTCGACACCACAACATTGACTGACGGCCGACGGCACTTCAGTGCGCCGCTCATGGCCACGGGCTTCATTCCCACCGAGTGGTACACACTCGCCGTCGCTGTCGCGGACAATGACTTGCTCATCGCCACCGGCAAAGGCTTAGGCACTGGTCCCAATGCGACCGATATGTCCAAGGTGCCTTCCAAGCGGAGAAGACTGCACCCGTACATCCCAACTTTGCTCCATGGCTCAATCGCTCGCATCAAGCTGGAAGAAATTCAAAAAAATCTGCCGGCATTTACCCGCGCCGCACAGGAGCAAATGCAACTGCTAGCCGATCCAACTGCTCTCCCGTTTCACGATGGCTCGAATCCCATTCACCATGTGATTTACATCATCAAGGAAAACCGCACGTACGACCAGATTTTTGGTGACCTCCAAGTAGGCAACGGCGATCCGGCGCTCACTCTTTACGGCGCGGACATCACGCCCAACGAGCACAAGCTGGCTCTGCAGTTTGGCGTGCTCGACAACTTTTACGATTCCGGCGAAGTTTCCGGCGACGGCCACATGTGGTCGACTGCGGCGATCGCCGGCGACTACAACGAGAAAACCTGGCAGATCGCCTATCGCAGCCGCGAGCGCATTTATGATTTCGAAGGCATGGTCGCCGATGAATATCCACTGGAGCACGACGAACCGGATGTTAATGAGCCGGGGACGGGATACTTGTGGGGCAACGTGGCTCGCCACGGATTGAGCTATCGACACTACGGCGAATTCGTGACCAGCGAATGGTGCGGAGATTCGCTTACTGCAGACGGTTCGCCGACAGAAGGCACGCCATCTCCAGGAGGTGGCCCCTGCGCGCGCAAAGCCATAAAACATGGAGAGCCGCTGTCGGCGGGCGCTGGGGAAGCCAACGGAGCGCCTAGTCCGTATCCCTGGCCTATCCCGGTGCTGCGCCGCGACGTCGCTACAAAACCGGAATTGCGCGGGCATTTCGATCCGCACTTCGCGGATTTCAAAATCGATTACCCCGATCAGCTGCGCGCGGATGAATTCTTGCGCGAATTCGACGGCTTTGTGCGCGCGAGTGGAGCAAACACCAAAGCGCAGGAATTGCCGAGCTACGTGCTGTTGCGTTTGCCCAATGATCACACCAGCGGCACACGGCCAGGTTTCCCGACGCCATCGGCTTCCGTTGCAGACAACGATCTTGCGGTGGGCCGGGTCGTGGACGCGGTGTCGCACAGTCCTTACTGGGATGACACGGCAATTTTTATTGTGGAAGACGATGCGCAGGACGGCGCCGATCATGTCGACGCGCATCGCAGCATCGCGCTCGTGATCAGCAAATATGCACCTGGCTCGCCTGAACATCCCTATGTGGAACACGGTTTCTTCACCACCGTAAGCATGGTTCGCACCATGGAGGCATTGTTGGGCTTGCCACCCATGAATCATAACGACGCATATGCTCCGGTTATGTCCGGGCTGTTCTCGGGCACCGCCTCGCAACAGGCTTTTGAAGCGGATTTCACCAACCTGCGCAACGGACTCATTTTTAAGAGCAACGCCCCGACTGCGGCAGGCGCGAAAGCATCTGCCACGATGAATTGGCGGCATGCGGACGAAGCCAACAACCAAGTCTTAAATTCGATTCTTTGGCGCGACCGCAAGGGCGATGTTCCGATGCCGCCGTCCCAGCACACCGTATTTCCGATGGCGTTGGGGCCCAGGTAAACGCGGTGGCTCCGCAGCATGGACCACTTACCTAAGTCAGAATCAAATATGAAACGTAGCTTCTGTTCCATCACACTGCTCGCTTTCCCTGGCATGCGCTGCTTTCTACACGCGCTTGCGATTCGCTGACAGTGTCAGGAATGCTCCCGGTCAATTTTGTCAGGGATCCTCCTGGTTCATGACGACCAGCGCTGCTGAAATGCTGGGCTGGCAGGATCGCGTGGGCGGGGTTGAGCGTGGGAAATTTGCTGATCTTATTGCCGTTGCTGGAGATCCGATCGGCGATATTACCGAGCTTGAGCGCGCTCGATTTGTAAATGAAGGACGGCCAAGTAGGTGAGGAATGATGCGGCATCGCGTTGAGCGGCAAGCTCCGCCCGCAGAAACAACCGAGCGGGGCATGTTCAGGGCGGGGGTGATGGGCGGCAGCTAATGCTACGCAAGGGGGGCCGCTATCCGATACAATTGGGAATCATTCCTGGTGAGGACATCGATTGGGCAAGCGGGTGGGCGGCGATGGTGATGTTTAGCGATAAGGTGAGTGTTCCTGCGCATGTGCTGGTGCGTTTCCTGGATAAGGAAGCGGTGCTGCTGAATATTGAGACGGAGCGGTATTTTGGTTTGGACGAAACCGGCGCGCGGATGTGGCAATTAGCGACGACGGCGACAAACATTGATGCTGCGTACCAGGCGCTGCTAAGCGAGTACGATGTTGACGGTGAGACGCTTCGCGAGCACCTCAGCGAATTGTTCAAAAAGTTGGCCGACAGCGGGTTGCTGACGATGACTCCCTCCGATGTGGGAACTGCTTCGGCGATTTAGGGCGTTGGAGCCCAACGCGCGCGGGCTTTTCCTGCGGGCGGTCACATTACTGCCATTTATTTCGCTTAGTTTGCGACTTCGAGGGTTTCGTTCTACACAAGCAAGCCTGCAAAAGCGTATCGCGAAGGACGCCTCCAGCGGCTGCGATTCATCGGATCCCGGTAAGACAGAACGCACGGCATTGACTGCCCGCATGGTAAGATCGGCGGCTCATCGCAGCCTTGGAACCGCGACGTGCCTTGAAAGGTCTCTCGTATTATGGTGGCTATTGGAGGGGCAAGGAATTACCTCGAGCGTGCGGATTGGGACGCGAAAAAGCGGGCACAACTTCGAAGCACATGCCTGGGTGGAATGCGATGGGGTGGCGCTGAACGAACCGGAAGAGGCGCATAAGCACTACGCCGCATTCGACGAAGCTTTTCCGATTCTTAACGTGGCAAATAAATAGCAGCAAGCGCGGTGGCGCTTACCGCTAATGAGAGGTTCTTGTTCGATTAGCTTGCGCTGACGCCGAAGTTCGGCTTGAACGGTAATACCGTCAAACCGACAGCCAACAGGCCGCCGACCAGAACTATCGTGGCGGAAGGCTCTGGCGTCGAGACGCCGGTATCGGTCGATCTAATAATGGCCAAGATACGGAAAAGGGCAAGTAAGTACATAAATGATGATGAGCCGCTAACTCCACAAGCCTGCGAGTTCCTAAACCCAACAAGACTAGCTAACTCTTATAGTAGGATGGGCCCGGAAGAGTCTCGGGCGTACTGGTTGGACAAATGGCTACGTGGGATTAGCTCAGGAGTTTCACTTTGGAAGGTCGATGACGGGAGAGACCTATAGCGGAAGGGCGTGCCTAAGACCGACACGAACGATTTACGGCAAGTACCGGAATTGACCAAAGCGAATTTTACCGCCGGTGGACAACCCACTAACAGTCAAAGTCCTCGTAAGCGCACTCAGGCTCCATAATGGCACTTTGGTCGTAAAGAGACCGCCAACGAGACGATGGGACGAGCAATTTTCACGAACAAGCAGGTCTTCCACTACAAAGCGTTCGGTTTGGCTATAAGTTCCGATCAACCAATACCGGGGCTTACGCCAGTGTCCTTGAATAATTCCCGCCCCTACGTGGCCATAAAACTGGGGGCCTTACCACCCGGCATTTCAATACACGGCAAGCGTAAGTTACGATACGCGAGCGCTTTTCTCACACCAGCAGGACAAGCAGCTCTGCAAATTTGGGACGTGCAGGACGGCAAATTTCTGTTGGTGCGCTATAGCGACGAGGTTGAATTCTGGCTGGATAGAAGCTTTCGAACACTGTGGGCTCATTGGCCCGACAGCTCTTCGCTCGACAATGCTCTAAGTTATTTGCTTGGGCCAATAATGGGATTGCTGCTGCGCCTTCGCGGTGCAGTTTGTCTGCACGCCAGTGCGGTGAGCATTGGGGACCGCAGCATCGTTTTTGTGGGTCCGGAAGGCGCCGGAAAATCAACGACCGCAGCGGCGTTTGCACGACAGGGATTTCCAGTGCTGTCCGACGATATCGTTGCGTTGGCCGAGCGTGAAGGAATATTTCATGCGCTTCCAGCTTATAGGCGCATAAATCTCTGGCCGGACTCGGTCAAATTGCTGTACGGTTCGCCGGACGCTTTGCCGCAGATTTTGCCCGATTGGGCCAAGCGCTGTTTAAAACTGGGGGATCGTGAAGTACGATTCGAAGAACGCGAACTGCCAATCGGAGCTATCTACGTTTTGGGAGATTCGACACCAAGCTCAGCCGAATGTGTCGAATCTATTTCGCAGAAGACGGCGATGATGACGCTGGTGACGAATACTTACGCGACAAATTTTCTAGACGCCAAGCAGAGAGCAGCGGAATTCGCGGTGCTCAGTCGTCTGGTTTCCTCGGTTCCGGTTTGCAAGGTTAATGCGCGACGTGGAATTTTAGGTGTCGAGGAGTTGTGTGAGGTGATCCAGCAGGATTTCAGCGCTCTCAAGTAGTTAGAGTCGTCGCTCAAGTAATTGATTGGGCGACAGCGTGAACTGCGCCGAGTACCAGCTCTGGCTGATCTTGCATGATCCAGTGGCTGCTCTTGTCCGCCAGCAAATGACGGCCTTGTGGCAGACGTTGGGCGATGATGACGTGCTGTTCGCGCCTCTTTGGCGGTGTGGACAGTGCGGACAGTATGATCACCGGCTTATCGCACAAATTGCCGAACTCCGCTATGCGCCTTGCAGATTCCGGAAGGTTCTCGAGCTGGCTGGCAATGGTGTTACAGAATTTCTCTTGAACCCAAAAGACCGAGGCCATCTGCCTTTCATTGGGCGGCAAATTCCAAAACCAGGGACTCGAAACGGATCCAGAATCTGCCGGTGTTCCTCGGCTTATGAGGCGTACCATCTGGCTTGCAACTTTCTTTGCTTTGGAGTTCAACAGGAACGCAACAAACCGAATCACACCTGCGCGGCTGAGCAGTGCAGCGCGACGGCATACTTTGGAACCAATGCTTGAGCGCTTCAGATCCTGTTCCGAAGGCGGATTCCATTCGGCAGGCACCACCGGATCGACCAACACCATTCCCGCGGTCTGCTCAGGATACCGGGCCGCAAATAACGGCATGGTGAGTCCGCCGAAGGAGTGTCCGACCAGAACATAAGGCCCAGGAATGGCCGCACGATCCAGCAACGAATGAAGTTCCTCTACGATACGCTCGGCTGTGCGTGGCATGGGACCGATGTCGCTCCAGCCGAGCCCGGCACGGTCGTAGGAGACGACGCGATAGGATTCAGCAAGCTTGCGGCGGATGTCAGTCCAGCTGAGGTTTGTGGACATCAAGCCCGCTTCGAGAATAATTGTTGGGCTTCCTCGGCCTTCGTCCAGCAAATGCAAACGATGCGTTCCCAGGTTGACGAATTTGCCCGGCGGCGGATGGAGTCGCGTGTCTCTGTGCTCCCCTGCTCTTTGGTAGCTCATGCCGACGAGCAGGCTGAGCAATAAAAATCCAGCAATCCAGATGACCGTGTGGATCAACTTCGCATCCTCTTCCGCGAACCGCAGTTATTGGATGCTTCAATTTTGAGAGCGGCTATGCAGCAGGTCTGCGGCCTGAAAGCCCGACTCCACGCAATCGCCGATGGAGCGGCCTGCCAAATAGTTGCCTGCCAGGAAAAGGCCCCGCAACTCGCTCAGAGTGTCGCGAATTTGCTTTACCTTTTGTGCATGACCAACGTTGTATTGCGGCAGCGCACGTGGATATTTCCACATCATGCGATCGATCGACGCTCCGGTTATGCCCAGGACCGCGGCGTTTTCCGCCTCGACTTTTTGCACCAGCAGATCATCCGCCCTTTCGGCATGCTCGGCCTTGCTGCCGCGCGCAGCAAAACTGGTCAGCACTACCGTCCCGGTCGAAGTCTGTGAAGGGAATAACGATGAATTCCAGAACGTGCAGATGGTACGCAATCCTTCCCGCCGAGGAACCATGAATCCAAATCCATCCAGCGCATTACGAACTTGTTTTCGGTCGAAGGCGGATGACACCACGTCCATCGGCGCGTGTTCGATGGCCGCGAGCAGCGAGGACAGCTTTGGCATGCTTTCATTCAGCAGCGGTACAGCTGCATATGCTGGGGTGGCCACAACGACGGCTTCGGCATCAATTTCATCGCCGCTGGACAAGTGGATCCGCCAGCTTGACTCTCCTTTGTCCCCGCCATTTCGCGACGCGACGGATTTTGCCTTCACACTGATTCGAAGATCGTCTCCCAACTTTTTGGCGAGGCATTCGACGAGCGTGCCCATTCCTTGTTTGAAAGAACCGAGGGATGGCAATGCGTCGGTGACGTGCAAATCTCCATGCTTCAGATTTGAGGACGACTCCTTTGCCGCGGACTGGGCATTGCCATCTCGTTTGGCTCTGTAAGCACGAAGGGCACCGCGCACCACGCTGCCCCGGCTTTGCTCCCATTCGACGAGCGCAGGAAAAGCGCTATGCATGCCCATTTTTTGGGTATCACCAAAAAAGATCGTGGAAATAAACGGGTCGACCAAATAGTCCAACACTTCGTCGCCGAATTTTCGACGAGTAAATTCCGCCAACGATTCTTCTCCAGCAGGCGGGTACGAGTGCCGAAATACTTCGCTGAGCAGAAGATATTTGGACCTTCGGCTAACCAAACTAGTGGTGAGCAGGCCACCTGCGGAGAAAGGCGCCCGGTGCAGCTTGCCGTTTCGCAAGATGTAACGTTTCGCCCGGGGATCACCCGCCACGAATTCGTCTTGCAGCCCTAGCTCGCGGACCAGCGCCCATACGGATATTGGAAATCGGGGACATTGCGGACCTGATTCAAACAAAAATCCGTTTCTTCTGACCGTGGAGATCACTCCGCCGGCTTTAGCGGAAGCTTCCAGAATTAATGGGCGGATTCCCAACTGCTGCAGGCGAAACGCGCAGGCCAATCCGGTGATGCCGGCGCCGATCACCACGGCTTTGCGTATGTCCCCCACAGCATGTAATTTTATCAAATGAGTATGATTGCGAGTTTTTCATGAAGGCGACCGGGAGCAACGTTGAGCTTCCGACAAGCCTCCTTCTGGGACGGCCGTGGAATCGCTAGTCGATTTCGTGCGGAAGTATGCGGCGAACGGCGACGAAGTTGCTATACGCCACCGTCGCGGCTATCGCATGGAAACCTGGAGCTATGCGCAAATCGTCCAAGGAGCCAATCGGCTGGCGCGCGAATTGGAATCTCAAGGTATCGGCAAAGGGGACGCCGTTTTGTTGTGGGGCGAAAATTCGCCCGAATGGATAATTGTGTTTTTCGGCTGCCTGCTGCGCGGCGCCGTGATAGTGCCCGTTGACCACGGTTCTACAGTGGAAACCGTATCGCGCCTCGCAGGCGAGGTCAACGCAAAATTGATCTTTCGCGCTCGTGCACTTCCCGAACCCGATTTTCCGATTGGCCCCATCATCCTGGAATCGGTTACCGAACTCACGGCAGCTCGAGACCCCTCGGCCTATGCCGGGCCCTCCCTGTCACGCACCGACACACTGGAAATAATCTTCACTTCCGGCACCACCTCAGACCCTCGCGGCGTGGTGCTCTCTCATGGCAACGTGCTCGCCAACATCGAACCACTCGAGCGCGAAATTCACAAATATCTTCGATACGAACGCATCTTTCATCCGCTGCGCTTCCTAAACCTGCTTCCTCTTAGTCATGTGTTCGGGCAAATGCTGGGAATATTCATTCCACCTTTCTTGGCAGGCACAGTAGTGTTTATCGATTCTCTCAAGCCTTCTGAGATTATCGACGTGATTCGGCGTGAGCGTATTTCTGTCCTGGTAGCCGTCCCTCGATTTATCGAATCGCTGCAACGCGAGATCCACAACAAAGTGGAACGTGACGGTCTGACCCGGCAATTCAACGAAGATTTCGTCCGCGCAGAAAAAGAGCCTTTTCTCCGACGCTGGTGGCGTTTCCGGCGAATCCGCTCGCGTTTTGGCTGGAAGTTCTGGGCCTTCATCTCCGGCGGAGCCGCGCTGCCTGAGCGCGTGGAAGCATTCTGGACGTGTCTCGGATACGCCGCGATTCAGGGATATGGCATGACGGAAACCACTTCGCTGATCAGCCTGAACCATCCTTTCCATACGGCACGGGGCTCCATTGGCAAAGTTTTCCCCGGTGTGGAAATTCGCGTCGACGAGCAGGGCGAGATTCTGGTCCGTGGTGAGAACGTTGCCAAGGCCTATCGCCGCGAGGCTGGAGCACAACCGGTAGCGGAAACTGACGGGTGGTTCCGCACCGGAGACTTGGCGGAAAGCGATGCGAGTGGCCGACTATATTTCAAGGGGCGCAAGAAAAACGTAATCGTCACGCCCTCAGGGATGAACGTATATCCCGAAGATTTGGAAAAAGCACTGCGACGCCAGCCAGGCGTGCGCGATTGCGTGGTGATAGGACTCGAACGAGACGGCAATGCCGAGCCGTGTGCCGCGCTGTTGATGGATGGCGCCGGTTCGAATCCCGCATCAGCGGTGCAGAACGCCAATCGTGCACTCGCGGAATACCAACAGATTCGGCATTGGTTCGCGTGGCCCGATGCCGATTTCCCACGGACGCCAACGCTCAAGCCACTGCTCGCGCCCATCCGCGAATTTATCAACGCCAAAATCGGTGCAACATCACCGTCAAACGATGCAGAAAGCGTCTTGGCTGGTCTGATCACCAAAATTACCGGACGGCCGGTCACCTCCGACTCGCGAAATGCCGGTCTTGAAGCGGATTTGAAATTGACTTCGCTCGATCGTGTCGAGTTGATGAGCGCTCTCGAAGACCGCTATCAAACTGAACTCAACGAGGTACGATTCAGCGAATCGGAAAGCATCGCACAGCTGCAGAAACTTCTCACCGAGACTCGTGCAGCGTCTGTTGAGCATGCCTATCCGCGTTGGCCGCAAAGCTGGATTGCGACGGCTGTTCGTCTGGCCGTGTATTACTTGCTCGCCTGGCCCGCTACTTATCTTCTTGCCGCGCCTCGCGTCCGCGGCCGCGAGAATTTGCGCGGGCTGCAGGGGCCTGTTTTGGTTATCTCCAACCACGTGACCTACCTGGATATCGCCTGGATTCTTCCCGCGTTGCCCACGAGTTTTCGCAACCGCTTGGCTACCGCAATGGGCGGCGAACGGCTGGCGCGAATGCGCCACCCCCCTAGAGAGATGAACATCTTTGGACGTCTTCACGAACGACTCGATTATTTTCTGGTGTTGTCACTTTTCAATGTATTTCCGTTGCCCCAACAGTCTGGCTTCCTGAAGAGTTTCTCGTTTGCCGGCGATCTGGTGGATCGTGGCTGGAATGTTTTAGTTTTTCCGGAGGGGCAGACGACAGTGGACGGAAGTATTGTTCCGTTTCGATCGGGGATCGGGCTGCTGGCCAAACACCTAAACATCCCCGTCGTTCCCGTGCGGCTTGAAGGCCTATTCGACCTGAAAGAGCAAAATGGAATCTTGGCGCGTCCGGGGCACGTGAAAGTGGTGATTGGGCAGCCGGTTCGCTTCTCCTCCGAGCTGGACGCGAACGAGATTACCCAGGAGCTGGAGCGTCGCGTGAGGGAGCTCTAGACTGTCGGTGATTGCTGATTTCTGCGATGCATGGGAAACCAGCGAATGGCCACGAAAATTGCGACCAGCGCCACAAAAATCAGAATGGAAGCGGATTTTTGATGCAATACAAATTCCCTCGCCGTCGCTCCGTATCGCACGCCTAAGAAACCCTCTATAAAAAACAACGCTCCACGCCCAACAAAAGTTCCCACTGCAAACGAGATGAACGGCACCTGAAAGACTCCTTGCGCAATTACAAAGGGTTTAAATGGCACGGGGAACGGGGCAACCGCGGGCAGTAAAACGGATGTAAACGGATATTTCTGCACCCATTCCCGAACCCGTCCCGAAGGCTGTTGCTGTTTATTGCGGTAGTAAGCCTGGCCGCCCTTCCGCGCTAATGCGTAGATCCAAATACAGCCCACGACCGAACCGATTGCCGCCATTGCGGCGTAATACGGCATCCTCAGAGGATTTCGGCTGGAGAGATCCACTACAATGAGATCTGTAACCAACGGTAGAGGAACGAAGGAGGAATCAAGAAATGCCGAGAGCAATATTCCTAGGCCGCCCAGCGCCGGCAACGTGGCCTTCACCCAAGTCGTGACCTGAGCCCAATGCAATGCGCCAAGCTCCTAAAGTAAGCCGCAGAACGCGAGTCACACTCAGTGACTGTTTTTTCTTTTCTTTCGCAGATCTGGCCAGAACTCTTTAATCATATATGTGGCGGCATCCCAGGCCATTTGTGTACCCCAAACACTCATCACATTGCCAAAACTGCGTTCAGTTTGTGGATGATAGGTGTAGGTCGAAATAGCAGCGCCAGATACTCCGCCCATCAGCTCGGAGTAGTTGAGTTGCGCATGACCGGAATCGGAGCGAGTGATTAGAACACGGCTCACCGCGTGGGCAGTGCGCTTCCGGAAGCCTCCACGACCCAGTTGGTAATAACGCGGATCCTGGTGAAGGATTGAGGGGAAGACCGCGCTCGCCATGAAATTCTCAATGGCGTTATCCGCATACGATGTACCGAAACGTTTTGCGTAACCTTGTGCCCCTTGCCCGTAGGACGGATTGCTGTTGCTTGCCTGCCCTAGTCCGGCGACGAATCCAACCAGAACAAATTCAAAGGGATCGAAGACGCCGCGCGCCACCACAGTAAACTTTTGGCGTGGGCTTAACGGCGGAATCCCGTCCGCGTCCTCAACGGTGAGGAAATTCGGCATGGTCCAGAAGATGCGATCTTTCGATGTACCGCTTCTAATTTCTTGTGAGTCCGGGGTTAGAGGAGCCGTTTGCAGGGGGATTGCATTTTCGTTAGCTAAGTCCGCCGCATCGAGCCGCGGCACGAGTGTGATTATTGGATTGGGGCCTGGATTCGTGCGGGAGACAGGTAAGGGCGCGAGTTGTAACTCTTGCCCTTGCAACACCAGAGGCGTCAAAAAGAAAACCACCGCCACCGCGCAGTACACACAAAGCTGCACGCAAGACTGCCTGGACCGAAAAACGCCGTGGTTCCTTAACAAAGGATGGCCCTCTTCCACGAGAAAATAGATGCACCAAATGAAGGAAAGACACATGGTCTCCATGTTTTTTCCTCGGTGCGATAGCGTACCGACGTTTTCTCGATGTGGGTTGTATCTCCCCCACGACTTTTTGAATCAAACGCGTTATAACACAGTTGGTACTCTTTCTCGCCAGGCCGTAGGGAGAGTGCTTTTTCGGGCAAGGCGGAGTAAGAGGCGTCGGGTTAGTGAGTATCGACAAAACGCGGTGGTCGTTGTGGAGACTGCGTCATCTCACCATCATCGAGGAGTCGACTTATGTCCGAAATGCAGCAGCCGCTTCCAACTATTCCTTCTTCCCCGTTTCGCCTGGACGTGCCGTTACACAGTTTGCTTCAACAGCCACCTGAGAAACTGTCGCCGGAATATTCGAAGCAGCTACAGACTCTGCCAACACCTGTTTTCCCGCAACATCCCGAGCTCCTGCATGATTTGGACGCTGACGATATCGCCGCGCATGATCACGTCTTACAGACGGGTAAAAGGTATTGGCCAGCCTCCCGCATTTTTCAGACCATGCGCGGCTGGATGTTTCCGTATTTCAAATCGCGCGTGCTGCCTGGAGACTTTCAACCGATCATCGCGTACCTATTCACTGAGTGGAAATGCAATCTCGATTGCCACTACTGCTGGTCGTATGACAACCGTATTAAAGGTATGACAGAAGACACGGCGCGGCGCGCGATCGATTGGCTTCAGACAACTCCTTGCCGCGTGCTCGCTCCTACTGGTGGTGAGCCGCTGCTGCGCCCTGACTTTGTGCACAAAGTGATGTACTACGCTGCGAAAAAGGATTTCTGGGTTTACCTTGCGACGAATGCGCGATTGCTGCGACCCGAAGTCACCGATCGTCTCGCCGATGCGGGCATCGCCACCATCAATTTTGCCGTCGATACGATTAAAGAAAGGCCTGGGCTGCCAAAGGCTTTTGAACACGTGCGCTCGAACTTCGACTACCTCGTGAGACGCCAGTATCGCTACGGCTATACCGTTTTCTTCAACACGAATATTACTCGCACTAACATTAATGATGTGAAACAACTCGTCGAAATCGCCCACGACAACGGCATTTCGCTGACGTTTCATATCAATGAAGCGCCCATGATGGAACAGCCGCACTTCAAGCATCTCAGCGAAAACGACACCTACATTCGTCCCGAAGATTTTCCGGTCGTGGATGATTT
>DATHMG010000021.1:0-54330 GCA_035487275.1 Candidatus Acidiferrum sp.
CGATTCGGCAGTCTGCCAGGGCGACGTACTTCTGACGCAGGGCGAGTCCGGGCTCAAGGCTCATCGTGTTGTGCAACAAAACATAACCGCCGGCACAATCATCACCCGCGGCGACTCCGGTCAGGAGAACGATGCACCCACTTCGGTTTCCCTCGGAAGGATTATTGCTATCGAACGTGGCGGTCGCACCATCACTGCCGTGGGTAATAAGTCACGTCTCGCCGCAAAACTAAATTCCACGCTACTCCGATTGAGGCTGGCGTTCATGCGCCGCTCCTGCGTGTTACTTAGCCTCATTTTTCGGGCGGCTTTCGTACTGGTAACCTGCCTGCTCGTTAATGTCTCTCCCGCGGCGGGGCAAGCCGATCTCTCCATTTCACAAAGCGCTTCTGCACCGGTGGTGGCCGCGGGAAGCAACGTGGTCTACACCATCGTTATAAACAACAACGGACCAAACCTCTCGCAAAACGTCGTGTTCTACGAGAACATCCCCGCCAATACAACTTTTCAGTCTATTGGCATCATTCCCGCGGGCTGGGCTTGTACTACTCCAGGGGTCGGCGGCACCACTCCCATTAATTGCACCATCGCTAGCCTGGCAAACGCTGCGACAGCAACCTTTACCGTCACCTTGCAGGTCAACGCCGGGACAGCGGCAGAAACCGCCGTTCAAAACGTAACTAGTGTCACCTCCAACACCACGATCGATCCAGTGGCTTCCAATAACACGGCCTTCACCACGGTGCTCGTCGGCATAACCGGAGACGCGGACCTCCAACTTACTCTCTCTGCCTCCCCCAATCCCGTTTTCGTCTCAAGTCCTTTAACTTATACTATCGTCGTACAAAACCTCGGCGTTGCGAACGCAACCAGCACGAGTATCACTGACACGCTTCCGGGCACGGTTACGTTTGTTTCCGCTACAGCTACCCAAGGCACTTGCACCCAGAGCGCTGGGGTTGTGACCTGTACTCTCGGCACTCTGACGGCCAGTTCAACCGCCACGGCGACCATTAACGTTACAGCCCCCGGGACCTCCACTTCGCTCACCGACACCGCCAGCACCACCTCCAGCGTCACCGATCCTTTTCCCTCCAACAACTCCGGATCCGTAGTTACTTTTGTTGAGCCGCTTTCCTGTGCCAATCCCGCACGTGATGGAGCGGGCGGTACGCTTTCTGGAAAGGTAAACACGTATTACGCCCCCAGCGCGCCAGTGGTTCTTGCTCCAGGTGCGAAAACAGTCACACTTGGCGCCGCGTCCGGGGCAAATACTCCCATTGCCGTCGGCGACTTGCTGCTTATCATGCAGATGCAGGACGCCGCCATCAATTTTACGAATACCGGGGCCTATGGTGACGGCACCCCTGGAGATCCTGCCACTGGTTACACGAGCGCCAACAGTTCCGGGCGGTACGAATTTGTCAGTGCTACGAGTGCGCTCACGACTGCTGGCGGCGCTTTAACTTTTTCCGGAGCGGGTCCGAGCGGCGGTATCTTGAACACTTATACAGAAGCAGCCTATTCAGCGGGGGTGCAGGGCCAGCGTAGCTTTCAAGTGATTCGGGTTCCCCAATATCAATCTGCGACATTAAGTTCAACCCTCGCACCGCTCGCCTGGAACGGCACCGTGGGTGGTGTTCTGGCTCTTGATATCGCCGGTCAGCTTACCCTCGGTGGAACTGTGAGCGCCAATGCGCTCGGGTTCAGAGGCGGCGGCGGCCGTAAGCTAACTGGTGGTGCCGGCGGTTCTCCAAACGATTACGTCACCCTCGCGACGTTTGCAGCGAATGGTTCGAAGGGGGAGGGAATCTCGGGCACTCCGCGATATCTCGTAAACTCAACATTTAGCGCGGTGATCAACAGTGCAATCGAAGGACTGCCCAACGGTAGTTATGCTCGCGGAGCTCCGGGAAATGCAGGTGGCGGTGGCACCGACGCCGATCCTGCCGGTAACACTAAGAACTCTGGCGGTGGGGGTGGTGGCAACGGCAGCGGCGGCGGCAGCGGTGGTTATGCCTGGAACACCGCGTCGCTCGGGAATGGCTTTGGCGGCGCGCCTTTCCCCGGCTCAGTCAGCAACCTGATCATGGGTGGCGGGGGCGGTGCCGGCACAAGCAATGATGGTACCGCGGATCCAGCAAACGCTAATCCTGCCGGAATAAATAGCAGCGGCGCGGCGGGAGGAGGGATCATAATCGTCCACGCCGGCGCAGTCGTCGGCACTGGCACGCTCACCGCAAATGGACAAGCTGCTTTGGACGTGTTGAATGATGGTGCGGGTGGCGGAGGCGCCGGCGGCTCGATCGAATTGCTCGTTCTCTCGGGGGGAATTTCTGGCGCGACTCTCAGTGCCAACGGCGGAGATGGTGGCGACACATGGCTACCTCAAGTTCCCGGCTCACCCTATCCTGGCAATCGTCACGGACCTGGTGGTGGAGGCGGTGGGGGCGTAATTCTGACTTCCAGCGCTCCTGCTTCGGCTAGCGCGCTACCAGGCTCAAACGGTACTTCAACGACAATTCAGGATGCCTACGGCGCGACTCCCGGTCTGGGCAACGGAATCATAACTACAAATCTGGGCTCGGCAGGTTTCACGCAAACTCCGGGCAACCGGCCCGGTGCTCAGTGTTCTATCGCTGATATGGTGGTCACCAATTCCGGAACGCCGAACCCTGTCGTACCGGGCGGCAACATCACCTACACGCAAACGGTAAACAACAATGGCCCCCAGCCGGCCGTAAATGTGGTCTTTAGCGAAGCCATTCCATCTAACACGACTTTCGTTTCCTTGGCATCCCCGGCCGCCTGGACCTGCATCACTCCGGCGGTTGGAGCCAGCGGCAATATTTCCTGCACTCTGCCCTCGAACGACCCGAACGTGCTCTCCACTTTCACGCTGGTCGTCCAAGTAGGCGTCGCCACTCCCACCGGCACTACGATCAGTGACACAGATTCCGTTAGCTCCGGCGTTAACGACAACAACCTTGCGAACAACACGGCCACGGTAAATACCCTGGTGGCTAGCCCGGCTTCTGCGAACATCGCCGTTACAAACTCTGCGGCACCATCAACCGTCGCTCCCAGCGCCAACATCACTTACACGCAATCGCTAACCAACAACGGCCCGGCTATCGCCACAACAGTCAACTTCACGGAAGCTATCCCCACTAACACGACCTTCGTCTCTCTGGCCAGTCCCGGCTCATGGAGCTGTACCACGCCCGCTGTCGGCGCGACAGGCACGGTCACGTGCAGCATCGCAACTCTCGCGGTCGGTGCAACCGCCTCATTCACCCTGATCACGCAAGTAAACGCCGGCACTGCAACCGGCACAGTCATCACCGATACCGACATGGGTTCTTCGGCTATTACCGATCCCAACCTCTCAAACAATAGCGCGACGGCCAACGTTACTGTCGCACAAGCTAATCAGGCCGACATGGCGGTCACCATGTCCGAGAACCCGAATCCGGTGTTGGCCGGCGCGAATATTACCTACACGGCAGTGGTCACGAATAACGGACCAGCGACGGCTACCACCGTCACCGCCGTGGATACCATTCCTGCAAACACCACGTTCTCATCCGACACGGTGCCGCCTGGTTGGACTTGCGTCGTGAACGCCACCACCGTCTCTTGCTCCAATCCATCGATGGCCGCGAACACTACCTCGACATTCACTTTTATTTTCACTGTTACTGCCGGCACCGCGCCCGGCACGGTGATCACCAATTCGGTTACCGTGGGCTCCGCCGTTTCCGATCCCACGTCTTCCAATAACACCGCGACGACCACTGACACCGTGACCTCGCCTTCTCAAGCCGACCTTTCCATTAACAAATCGGGCGCTCCTGAACCTGTCAATCAAGGCGACACCCTGACTTACACGCTCACGGTAGCCAACAATGGACCCGCTTCTGCCAACAACGTAGTTGTGACCGATCCATTGCCTTCCGCGGTCACCTATCAATCTTCGTCGGCCACGCAAGGCGCCTGCTCACAGGCGGGCGGCACTGTTACCTGCAATATCGGTGCGATGAGTAACGGACAGATCGTAACCATCACCATCAGCGTTACCGCGACCACGTTCAGCGCCTCGAGTTTCGCGGTGAACACTGCCACCGTCAGTTCTACTACTTCGGATCCGAACCCCTCCAACAACAGTTCCACATTCAATTCGACAATTATCTCCCCCACCGTGGTCCAGTTGATCTATTTCCAGGCGCGCCCCCGCACGGAAGGCGCGTTACCAGCAGGTTCACAAAGCGGTGGAGTGCTGTTGGAATGGCGTACTCGCGAAGAAATTCGTAACCTGGGTTTCAACATTTATCGCGAGGATGCTTTCGGCCGCCACCGCGTTAATCCCTCTATCATTGCGGGAGCTGCCCTGTTTATCCGCGGCGGGAAACCACAACACGGGGCGAAAACCTATCAATGGATCGATCCTGCCGGCACGTCGGAATCCTCGTACGTTCTCGAAGATGTTGATCTCAACGGTACGCGTAGTTCGCACGGCCCCGTAAACGTGGAGAGCTCCACAACTTCTGCGACGTATACAGCACGTTCCACGTCGCGAGTGGCAAATTCCACGCTGCTGACACATCTGAATCAACTCACCAATTCCGAATCACAATTGCTCGCGCCTGTTGTGCGCTCCCTCGTTACTCCCAGGCCCACCATCGAAAGGCTTCTCCCGGGTGAATTCCGCGCATCGCTCGACGGTCAGCCCGCCGTCAAAATCAGCGTTCGCGGTGAAGGCTGGTATCGCGTCACGCAATCCGCCCTCGTAGCAGCAGGTCTGCGGCCGGATGCCGATTCCCGCTTGCTGCAGCTTTACGCCGAAGGTATCGAACAACCGATGCTGATTTCCGGCCGCGGCACCGGACCGCTCGGCCCGAACGAGGCCATCGAATTTTATGGCACGGGGATTGACACGCCATTCTCTGACACCCGTGTTTATTGGTTGATCCAGGGCACCCGCCCCGGGCAACGTATTGCGATCCTCCCATCGTCGGGTTCCGGCGCAACAGATAACTCGCAAGGCTTCTTATTCACCGTGGTACGTGAAGATCGCACCACTTACCTAGCCACTCTGCTCAACGGGGAGGACAAAGACAATTTTTTTGGCGCTGCCGTTACCTCTGAACCCGTCGATCAGACCCTGACTGTCGCCAACCACGTGCCAAACTCCGCGCTGCCGGTGACCTTGGACATCACCTTACAAGGTGCCACTGACGGACAAGTCCATCGCGTTTCTGTGGTCTTCAACGGGGCTTCCATCGGCGAGATGGACTTCACCGGGCAGGTCAACGTAACGAATACATTCCCGATCGAGTCCACCTTGGTCACTGAAGGAGTGAATACCGTAACGCTCACCGCGCTCGAAGGCGACAACGATGTGAGCGTCGTGCAATCCATCGCTTTGCATTACTCCCACGCCTACGCCGCGGATCAGAATTGGTTGCGCGCCACCGCGAATGCAGGCTCTGTCGTGCACATCACCGGCTTCGCCAGCCCGCAGATCCATATTTTCGATATTAGCCATCCGCTGGCAATCAAGCAGCTGACCGGCGCCGTGGCTCTCGAAGGCTCGACCTATTCCATAACTGCCACACTGCGGCCGGGCTTTCCCGCCAGCCATACACTCGTAGCTTTCGCAGAGGACCAGATTTCTTCGCCGTCCGCATTGACTTATCACGCGCCCAGCCACCTGGCCTCGCGTCGTGATGATGCTGACCTCATCTACATTTCTCATCCCGAATTCGTCGCGAGCCTCGCGCCGTTACAGAGCTTACGTGAATCGCAGAAGCACGATGTTTCCATCGTCACCGTCGATGAACTTTACGACGCCTTCAATTTTGGCGAGCGCAGCCCTTACGCGATCCGCAATTTTCTGCAATTCGCAGCTTCACAGAACCGCAAGCCGCAAGCAGTGTTGTTCGTGGGAGACGCTTCCTTCGATCCGCGCAACTATCTCGGCTTTGGAGACTTCGACTTCGTCCCCACGCGCATTGTCGAGACCGCCGCATTCAAAACTGCTTCTGATGATTGGTTCACAGATTTTCAAGGCAATGGTTTCGCCACCATACCAACCGGTCGCCTACCGGTACGTACCGCCGCGGAAGCAGCGCTGACGGTCCAAAAAATCGTGGGCTACGAACAAGGTTCGTACGCGGGAACCTGGAATCAACAGGCTCTGGTGGTCGCAGACAACAATGAGGGTGCAAATTTCTCCACGTCTGCTAACGCCGCCGCCGCTACGCTGCAACCGTTGCTTGACGTCACCAAAATTCTCGCCGACGGCCAAGACCCAACTGTTATTAAGCAGCAGATTCTTGATGGACTAAATGCCGGCTCGCTCATCGTTAATTACAACGGCCACGGCTCCACAGAGCAGTGGTCCTTCATGGATTTGTTCGACGACAAAACGGCAGCCAGCCTAACCAATGGACAACATCTGCCGGTGTATCTACTGATGGATTGTCTGAACGGATTTTTCGACGATGTGTATACGCAGAGCCTTGCCGAGTCTTTGCTGCTGTCGCCAAACGGTGGTGGTGTTGCTGTCTGGGCCTCCTCCGGCTTTACTAACGCTCAGCCGCAAGCGTTCCTAAACCAAGCTTTGCTCACAGCGCTTGCGCAAAATCCCAATTCGCCGCTCGGGGCCGCAATTCTTGCGGCCAAAAGCGGAATCACCGATGCCGATGTGCGCCGCACCTGGATTCTGTTCGGGGATCCGGCTATGCATCTGCACTTTGCGGCATCGTCCGCCGGCCAAGCAGCACCGTCAACACCCCAAGCCAAGAAACCAGTCACCGCCAATTCCGACAGGGGCGTGCGGCCCAGGAGTGGCGCGGCCAATTATTATGCGCCCTGAGTGTCGCCCGTAAGAGCTCGATAAAAACTCTTCAACTTTTCAATCGCTCGTAACCGCCGGGCGATCATGCTAAGGCTTATTCTGTACCCTTCGCGTGGGGGTGTCCCGCGTGTGGCGGAAGCGCGAGAGTCTTCACCAAAATACGTAATAAATGGGTACTGCTAAGCGGGATGGATTCGCAGCGATGTTATGGTATTGCTCTTACCATTTGGCCCTTGCAAATGACTACGTACATTGGACTGATCGGCGGCGGAAATATCAGCGAGACGCACGCTCGTGCTGCCTGCGCGATTCCGGATGTTAAAATCGCCGCCATCTTTGGCGCCAACGCAGAGAAAATTGGCCGCTTGTGCCGCGAATACGGCGGCAAACCGTTCTACAAGTTTGATGAATTTCTTGCCCATCGCCCCATGGAACTCGTTGCTATAGGCAGCCCCTCCGGGCTTCACGCCGAGCAGGGAATAGCGGCGGCGCGGCACGGCTTGCATGTGCTTACGGAAAAGCCCATCGACACTACGGTTGAGCGAGCTGATGCGCTTATCGATGAAACAAGCAAAGCGCAGGTGCAGCTGGGAGTTTTTTTTCAGGACCGGTGCAAGCCGGATATTTTGTCGGTGAAAAATGCTGTGGATACGGGTGTCTTGGGCAAGCCGATTCTCGCGGATGCGCGAGTGAAGTGGTACCGTCTGCCAGAGTACTACGCCAAGTCGCGATGGCGAGGAACCTGGGAGCTCGACGGCGGCGGCGCATTGATCAATCAAGCGGTACACACGCTTGATCTCATGTTATGGATGTTCGGCAAAGTAAAAGCTGTTCAAGCTATATGTAAGACCGCGTTGCATGCCATCGAGGCGGAGGACACGCTGATTGCGATGCTGGACTTTTCCAACGGAGCCCTTGGCGTATTACAGGCAACCACTTCGGTATTTCCGGGCTACCCGCGCAGACTCGAGCTTAGCGGTTCGGAAGGCACGCTTATCATCGAGCAGGATCGCTTGCTGGCGGCTGACTTAAAAAATCCTCCTCCGGATTTATTGAAAAGTTCGGAAGCTGACAAGAATGCGAGTTCGTCTTCGCCAATAGTCAGCGATGCGCGAGGCCATCAGGCTGTTCTCGAAGATTTCCTGCGAGCCATTCGGACGAATACAAAACCGCGGTGCGATGGACTGGAAGGGCGCCGCAGCCTGGCGCTTGTGCGAGCAATCTACGAAGCTTGTAGCACCGGGAAACGGGTGAGCGTTCAGCTTACAGAAAATCGCTAACGCAGCCACTCGTCCAGATGTGCGTGAACGAATTCGTCATCTTGCAGGTGATGATAAAGCTTGCAGACGCGGTCTATCTCCTCTGCTTGACCGGGGGACAAGTCTTCGTGTGGATCGAGACACCAGCGCCCTTCGAGAAAACCTTGCCTTCGCAGAATTTCGTGAATGCCCGGAATGCACCCGCGAAAATTGTGAACAGCATCGAACAGCGCCGCATTAGCGTCGGTGATTTGATGCGCCAATGTCAGCAGATCGGAAGAAATATCGCTGACCTGTTGCCGAGCAGCCGCGAGGTGAGCGACAGCCTTCTTTGTCCATACCGCCCAGTGGCCCAACAAGCCGCCGGAAAAACGAACGCGCTGGTCACCGAACCCATAGGTGGTAAGCAAGTCGAGCAAAATATGATCGTCATTGCCGGTATACAAGGCGATCTGCTCAGTACGGCCAGATTCAGCAAAGGCGCGTATTACTTCAAGGGTTTGGTAGCGATTGAATGGCGCCACCTTGATGGCTACCACGTTTTCGATTTCACAGAATTCACGCCAGAAGGCGTAGGGAAGAACACGGCCACCGATGCTGGGCTGCAGGTAAAATCCAATAATCGGAATTATCGACGCAATGGAACTCGAGTGCTCGATGAGTCCTGAAACAGATGCGTCGGCAAGCGCCGCTAGACTTAAGAGCACAGCATCGTAACCAAGCCGAGCTGCTGTTTCCGCTTCAACAACCGCTTGCTCGCGTTTTCCGCAAACGCCCGCAATCTTCACAATCTTGCGTGCGCGCATTTCCTCCATGGCAATGCGCAAGACGGGTTTGAAGAGATCAATCTGTGGATCACGAATCGCAAACTGCGTGGTGTGTACGCCGATGGCCACTCCGCCCGCGCCCGCTGCCAAATAGTAACGCGTCAATGCGCGTTGTCTGCGTTCATCCAGTTTCCGATCGCGGTTCAGCGCCAGCGGGTGGGCCGGGATTACCAAGCCAGAAAGGAGTTGCGCGCGAAGCGACATTAGAATTTTCCGTCGCGCACTTGGAAATGCGTTGGCTTATTCAGGCGCGGGCCTCCCGATGAAATCCAGGCTGCGGTCCAGTCGATCATTTGCGTGCTCGTTACCGTGGGACATCCAAATATTTGATGAGCTCTCGCGGCGTTACTCAAAAGAGCGGTGGGCGTTTCTTCGGAGCTGAACGTTGGCTGCACCTTAAACCGACGGCCAAATTCTTCAGCAATAAACCTAACGCTCAAAGTCTCAGGTCCGGTCAGATTCAATATCAGCGGGGGAGCCTGGCAATGCGCGAAAGAGCGCAGGCAAACAGAATTCGCGTCCCCTTGCCAAATAATATTTACGTGCGCCATGCGAAGGTCAATGGGCCGCCGCTCAAACACCGCCGTGCCGATGTCGAGCAACACGCCGTAGCGAAGATCAATCGCATAATTTAGTCGAAGAATGGTAACCGCTGTGCCCCATTGGCGCGACCCATACTCAAACATGCGCTCTCTGCCGAGGGCGGACTGCGCGTATTCACTTTCAGGTGCTACTGGCGTGGATTCAATGGCTCCGCCTTCCATCGCATGGCGCAACGGATAGACATTGCCGGTCGAAAACGCAACGATTTGTGAGTCGCGATAGCGCTCGGCCACCAGGCCGGGTAAAAATGTGTTCATCGCCCAGGTCAAATCCTCGAAGCCGGTAGTGCCAAATTTTCGAGCGGCCATGAAAATTACATTAGGTACGTCCGGCAATTTAGAAAGAGCGCCGGGCTCCAGAAGATCGGCTGCCAACGTCTCAATGCCTTCCAAAGCCAGGCTTACGCGAAGTTGATTCTCGGAAAATCGCGCGACGGCTGTGATTTTCTTGCGTACGCCTGCTTTTTCCGCGGCCCGGCGGGCTCTCCGCGCCAGACTGGGACCCATCTTTCCGCCTGCGCCCAAAATAAGTAAATCACCATGCAGCCGCGCAATGGCAGAAACGTCTGCCTCAGATGGCCTCGAAAGAAATTCTTCGAGTTCCGGCAGTGACTTTATTTCTGGGTTTGTTTGCATGCTCAACCTAGTTCGAATCCCGCGATGGTATAAACCATTTCATCACGTGTGGGCAGGCTCTTGCCCAAAACCATGCGTTCCAGCCGTCTTTGCGGCGCAAATCCAAACTCTTCCGCCAGTTGAACAGCGTTCTTGTTGGTACTCAACAAATCCCAAAACCAGCCTGATTCAGACGAATCTTGCAAGGTGTGTTCTATCACATGCCGGGCGCCTTTCTGTGTTTGCGCGACACACGGCCCTAAATACCGGGCACGTGTTCCGCAGCGTGAAAAGCAGTAGGCTTCCGTTACCGCGTACGGTAAATTCCGCGACGCAAGATGTTGCAAAAGAGCCGACCGGTTCGCTCCGAAAGCTTCGAGGTCCAGCTCTAACGAATATTGGAATGATGATGTCAACGGTTCGGTACGTAGATCTGCGCTTTTTCCATCACCGAACCATCGCTCAACGATTTGTTCAGTCTTGAAACCTAGTTTCTCGTAGAGCGGTTGGCCCTGCGGTGTAGCGTCCAGTTTGACGCTTTCAATCTTGAGATCAACGGCGCGTTTCAAGGCGCTTTCCATCAGACGTTGGGCAAACCCTCTGCGTCGGTATTCCGGCCTGGTTAGCACCATTCCAATCCACGCCAGGCGATTTCCGTAGCACATCAAAGTGGAGGTCGCGGCGATCAGACCGTCTGCCTCGATTGCGAAACAGCCTAGCGGATCGAGCCGCAACATCATTTCCCAATCCTCCTGGGTTTGATTCCATCCAGCCAGTCGCGATAATTCCATCGCGCCGGTCAGATCTGCGGTACATAGGAGACGAAGACTTCCGTGATTCGCCAAATGCATTCCTCTCTACAGCTAAATCAGTCAATAAACTCCCATTGCAACCGTTAGGATGCCATCTGCGATCCCTTCCGAACGAGTAAAAATTCTCAATCGGTGTGCGCAACCTGCTGACAAAGTTCTCCTGGAAGCATTTTTTGGCTGACGCATTCGTTTACCTTCCCAACAAGCCAAGATAAGCTCTGCCCGCAAAGTCCACTGTGTCAGTTGGCCGCACGGGAAAACGGAGTAAAGTTCAAGGTCGATGCTTCGCCCCTTCGCGCATTCACTTCGATGGTCGATTGGCGCACTTCTTTTTACCTCTACGGTAATTAATTACCTCGACCGGCAAACTCTATCGATCCTTGCGCCATTTCTTAAGGTGGATTTTCATTGGAGCAACACAGATTACGCGGCAATCGTCATCGCTTTTCGAATTGCTTATTCGTTGGGGCAGACAGTTTGTGGCCGCCTGATTGACCGAGTTGGCACCCGACGTGGAATCACGTTGACGGTCGCCGCTTACTCACTGGTATCGATCTTTACCCCATTGGCTCAAGGCTTAAGAAGCTTTGCATTTTTTCGTTTTCTTCTCGGAGCCGGCGAGTCGGCAAACTGGCCGGCAGCGACTAAAGCGGTAGCCGAATGGTTTCCCAAGAGCGAACGCGGCCTGGCCACTGCGCTTTTCGACAGCGGCTCTTCCATCGGGGGTGCGATTGCGCCGTTTTTGATTTTAGCAATCTACACACGATGGGGATGGCGGCCTGCTTTTGTCGTGCCTGGTTTACTCGGGTTTGTTTGGTTGATCGCTTGGCGATGGCTTTACCATGCTCCCGAATCCCATCCATTCATTTCACCGGAAGAGCGAAACATGCTGCTGGCGGATCGGCCTCCAATTGCAGATCTTCCCAAGGAGCGGCTATGCTGGCGCGAACTATTAAAAATTCCCCAAACGTGGGGCGTTATCGTGGCGCGCACGTTCACCGATCCAGTGTGGTTTTTTATAACGGACTGGTTTCCCATTTATTTAATTGCAAAAGGATTTGATCTTCGCGGAAGCCTGATCGCGGTGTGGGTGCCGTTCATCGCCGCGGATTTAGGGAATTTTGCCGGTGGTGCCGCTACTGGTTATCTGATCAAACGTGGCTGGCCCGTCGGCAAATCTCGCAAAGCAATTGTTGTAGCGGGCGGATTCGGAATGATGCTTTTGATTCCAACTATATTTACTTCGAATCTCTACATCATCACTGGGTTGTTCGCGCTAGCCACTTTTTTTTATGCCAGTTTCAGTACCATCGCGCATGTCCTTCCCACCGACCTGTTTCCGGGTCACCTGGTGGCCAGCGTGAGTGGCCTCGGGGGCACGGGTTCCGGGCTGGGAACGATTGCGGCGTTCTTTCTGGTGGGTCGTTTGGCAGACGCTCACCGTGCGGCCGCGACACACTCCTTTGATTCCATTCTGGTCGCCGGCGGACTAATTCCATTTGCGGGTATGTTGCTGGTGCTTTTGCTTGTTCGCAACAACGCCGCTACGGAACGCGGACTGGCGCGGCGGATATGATTTGGAAATCGCAGCCTCCCGTGGCTCAGACACGCTCCGCTCGAATCTCGGAACTGAGCAAAGAGCTGGAAAGCGGATCCAGATACACTGTCGTGGCGGCGTGAGTTTGCAGTGCGGACGCCGGCGCCATGGGACTAACTCCGCCCTCGAAGCAATTCTTAACTGCTTGGGCCTTACGCGCGTCGGGCACGATGCATAAGATTTCGTTGCTTTTAAGAATCTGGCGAATGGTCATGGAGATCGCGCGTTTGGGAACGTCCTCCAGAGACGAGAACCATCCTTCGTTCAGTTGTTGAGTGCGGCACGCTTCATCGAGCACAACGACGGCATACGTCTCACCGGTGTCGAAATCCGCGGGAGGATCATTGAAAGCCAGGTGGCCGTTCTCTCCCACGCCGACAAAGGCAACGTCGATGGGCGCCCGCTGCAATTCCTGGCCGACTTCCCAGATGACGGCAGGGGCATCACCCGTACCGTTTAAGAGGTGATATTTTCCGACACCCGCTTTATCGATCAGGCGTGCGCGCAGATATTTACAAAAACTTGCCGGATGAGTCTCCGGAATGCCCACGTATTCGTCCAGATGGAACATTTCCACGCGGCCCCAGTCGATTTCATGCAAGCTCGTCAACGTTTCGAGAAACTCAAATTGCGATGCGCCCGTCGCGGCGATAATGCGTGCGTGACCACGTTGTGTGATCGAATTTCGAATGATGGCAGCGGCACGATCGGCAGCCGCGCGGGCCAGCGCCTGCTTGTCGGGAAAGATTTTTATGTCCACACAACCTCGTTCAGATGGAAATCATTCGCACCATAAAAGCAATCGCGATCGTTTATACTACCGCAGTTTGTCACTCAGGAAAAAAGTTGCCTGCGCCGGGCCGCGAACCTGCGCTGCTCGTGAATAAATAAATGTCCACACCTTCGCTGCGGCTCCCGAAATATTCGATCGGCGTTGGAGATCGCTTTTCGCTACAAGGCCAAGCCCAACTCCAGGCTTGCGTCAGCGCTTTGCAACAGGGCGTGGAAGTGATTCCGGTATGGAACAAATCCAACCGCGAACACAGCATAATCGGTTCGACACCTTCACAAATGAGGCTCGCCGGTCGAGTTGCTGTCGAAATGGGCGAATGGACCCGTCCCTATTTTGTCGACGCGGATCATATTGGTTTAGAAACGGTAGACCCGTTTATTGAGCCGTGCGATTTCTTCACTATCGACGTCGCGGACAAAATTGGCGTACCCGCGGATCCGGATTGCGTGAACGAATTTACAAATCGGCATCCTGAACTGTTCGCGGAAATACCACTTGGTTCCCTTGGCCCCGCCCTAAAGGCAAATCGCGCGCAGATCGATAAGGCGGCAAGAAAATATCTGGCGGCCGTTTACGAAGCCGGGAAAATCTATCGATATATTGAGGAGCGCAAGGGTGCCGGTCAATTTATTTCTGAGATTTCTATGGACGAGACCGATTTGCCTCAAAAGCCCATCGAATTGCTGGTTATTCTCGCGGCTATAGCGGATGAAAAAATTCCAATCCAGACCATCGCACCGAAATTTGCCGGCCGGTTTAACAAGGGAGTGGATTTCCGCGGGGATGTGCAGGCCTTTACGCGTGAATTTTCAGCCGATCTAGCCGTGGTCGCCTGCGCTATCCGCGAGTACGACCTGCCTGACAATCTAAAATTAAGCATCCACTCCGGAAGTGATAAGTTTTCGTTGTATGCACACATTGCTGCTGCGATAAAAAGTGTTGGCGCGGGCCTTCATCTGAAGACTGCAGGCACTACGTGGTTGGAGGAAGTCGCAGGGCTGGCGCGTGCGGGTGGAAGAGGGTTAAACATTGCCAAAGAAATTTATGCGCAAGCCTATGGACAGATGGAGGAACTCTGCAAACCGTATGCCACGGTCATTGAGATAGATCGCGAACAGCTCCCATTGCCGGCGGTCGTTAAGAGCTGGACTTCGCACCAATATGTCGGCGCGTTGCACCACGATCAAAATTGCAGAGAATATAATCCGAACCTGCGCCAGTTACTTCACGTTAGTTTCAAGATTGCCGCAAAGATGGCTGACCATTTTCTGGATGCCGTTAAATCCAACGAAGAAATCATCGCGCGGGGTGTTACCGCCAATCTGTTCGAACGGCACATACGTCCGGTCTTTTGTGAAGCGAGTTGCTTTTAGGAAGACCGGGCTAGCGTAGTAGAAAAAAAACACTGCTTAGTCACGGCGCGAGTCCAATCGGCTTTGCGTGGCCCAGAGCCCGGATGATGGAGTACTGATAAAGAATACCTCTTCACCATCGGGCATGATATTCCAGCCCTCCTTCATTTTTGCCGGCGGATATTTCGCGAGCGCCTCGTTAAGCGGCACACAGCGATAGTTAACCTGTTCGATTTCATTTTTCGTTAAATGACCTGGGGCATACGAGATCGTGAATCGCCCCTCACTCGATCCATGGATCAGGTGAGCCGCGGCATGAGCCAATTCCCGCAAATCTGAATTTTCCTTGTACTGCTTGAGGGTCTGAGGCGTGCCGCGGTATCCGTATTTTCGAATCACGCGATCGACAGATTCCTGCTCTCCGAATCGCAGTAATCCTGGCGCGATAATCAACAGATCGGCGCCGTCGGCCAACGCCATGCGTGTGCGATAGACCGCCTTGTTGGCTACCCAGGTGCTGTGAAATTCATCCGCTTGCATGACCGCCACCGCTTTAGAGATGGGTTTCTCCACCATGGTGATGTTTTCTTTTTTACTGGCGCGCGCGGCCATCAAGTACGTTTCGAGATCATCTCCCACATATACGCCGCAAGTGACCAACCGGTTGTCGGGACTGCGTTTCATCACCACCTGAAAATAAACATCCGGCAGGTGAGCTAAAAATTGTTGCTCCGCCCAGTTGAAACAGCTTCGCAACGGAGTGACAAGTTTCCCTAGGTTATTTTCGATCCCGTAGATTGCCGCTGCCATGTGCGAGGTGCAGATTGTTTTCTTGCCGCCTAGCCCGATAAAGTAATTTTTGTTGTGATTGGCAAAACCAAGAACTTCGTGAGGCACGACCTGACCTATATTGATAATTAGGTCCCAGGGTTCGCTCATCAGTGACGTATTCAGGTCGACCGGGATGTCCCAATCCGCGACACCGTCGGTACTCTTTGAAACCAGCTCGCCGGGAATGACCCCCACTCTGGTGACTCCGCCAATCCAGTCATGAACATGAATGCTCTGGTTGGGGATGCTGCCGAAGACCCAGAGATTTTGCTCCACCGTATGAGGAACATGCTGGCCCAGAGTAGGAATGACGTGCACATCACAGTGTGGTGCGAGCGCCTTATAAAGAGTTTCGGTTATCTTGCCGGAGCCGCTGTGTGCTCGCGTAAGATCAGGCGGCAGCAAAAGCACTTTGCGAAGTTTTTTCGCGATGCGCTCTCGAGCTTCCTCGAGGAGCCGAAGTGCCAGGGAGTCCACTTCGGCTCGCGACAGTTCCTCTGCTTCGCGCCAAAACCACGGCACTGATCACCTCGCGCAGCTACATTTTTAATCTTAGTGCATTAATAGAAAAAATTGCCCGGCTCTACTGGTTGACTCCACTCGCCAGGAATCCGCCATCGATCACCAGCGTCTGCCCGGTTATAAACGAGGCGGCATCAGAAGCCAGAAACACCGCGGCGCCTGCAACTTCGTCGACTTGACCGAAACGTCCCATGGGCGTGCGCACCAACAATTCGTGGCCGCGTTCTGTGCCGTCTAACAATGCGGTATTCAGTTCTGTACGGAATACGCCCGGAGCAATGGCATTTACCAGCACGCCGTGTTTCGACCATTCGACCGCGAACGATCGCGTCAGCGACACCACCGCCGCTTTACTGGCGGCGTAAGCAGCGACCTCCGACAAGGAAACAAAACTGTTGAGCGAGGCAATATTTATAATACGACCGTATTTCCGCTCCAGCATGTACTTGCCAAAAATCTGGCAGGATCGCAAAGTGCCGGTCAGATTGGTATCCAGAATATCGTTCCATTCGTCTTCCGGAAATGTCAGTGTGGGCGCCCTTCGAATCTTTGCGGCGCAGTTTACGAGGATGTCGACTTTGCCAAAGCGCTGGAGCACCTGCTGCAGCAAATCGGTCAAGGATGCTCGACTGGCGACGTCGCAGGTCACGCGCATGGTACTGCAATTTTTAGCTTCGAGTTCGGCGGCAACACTGTCGACCTTGTCTTTGCTTCTGGCAGAAGCGATCACTGCCGCGCCGGCATCGGCTAGACCGAGAGTTATGGCGCGTCCTATGCCGGCCGTACCGCCGACAACGACCGCTGTTTTGCCGTGCAGACTGAGCGAAGCCCCATTCATCGGTTTTCACACTGTGCAGGAAATTGAAGCATGCTAAAAATCCTGAATATTTGCGCTGGTTAAAGTCAACGCCGTGCAACCAATCGCAATAAGCCAAATCGCTCGGGTACGTGAAATGTCTCACTCATGGTTGGCTGCCAGGCAATCTCTTTCCGATTGGAGGGTGGCCCTTGGCTGCGAAAAAAGTTAACTCGTAACGTTTTACCGACGGATGAAGGAGCGTCGTCCAATGCCGCCCATGGAATTTTCATCGCGCCATACCAGATTTTCGTTTGCGGATCGATGCGCGCCGCAACCTGAAATCCGGAATTCCACGTCCAGCCCTCTTCGTGATGTGGTTTGGTTAGATCGATGTCGAGATCGAGCCATTCTCCCTGCGGGGACAATTCGAACTCCTTATAGCGTCTAATATTCTTGAAGTCTGAGCCGATGAAGATCTCGGCCACGTCCCAGTTCCAAAGTTTATTTGTTTCCGTGGCGGTGCTGGGATTAGGGCGCAAAAATAGCTCTTCATACGGGCAACTAAACAAAAAATAAAGGTTCTTCGGGGTCCACCGCGAGCGAATCTCAGTGCGATAGCCGGGTAACAACTGATCGTCATTATCGTGGTCCGCGTATACCGGAACTGCCTGACTCCAAAACGTGGAAGCGGGATTTGTGTCGATGGCGACGTCCCCGGTTGCCTCGGTACTGGTCGCGACTTTATTGTCCGCAGCGAACGCGCTAGACAACATGACCGCTAGAAGCATGAACACTCTCGATACCTTCATCAATGTTCCTCTAAATGTTCGAGATCCTAACTGGTGATATTCAACAGACGCAACGCGTTGCCGTTATACACTTTTTGCAAAATGGAGTCAGGCAGGTGAATGCCGTAAATGCGCCAGCGGCCTTGCGGCGGTATTTCGGCCGGGGCGTAATCAAAATACTCGTCCTCAGTCTCCAGAAAGCGGTAGTAAATCTCATACAGCTTATCGTTGAACACTTGCTGCGGAAACTCGTCGCCATGCGGAGTGGCATCGGTTCCGAACAGAATGCGGTCCTGATATTTGTAAAAGAATTTACGGGAGGTTCGCGGTTGACGGCCTAATTCCCCAATTCGTGCGGCAGTATCTACGGTCATGTTGGGAAAGCGATCGAGATTATCGGAAACGTTTTGCAAGTCTTCGGAAAAATTACCGACGTGTAACACGATGAACTGGGTCTTCGGATGCCTGGCAAGCACGCGGTTCCGTGCTTCCAGCAGTTCTTTGTTGCTGGGGAAATCTCCTCCGTAAAAAGACCAGTCCGGGTGATTGTTCAATTCCTCGTAGCGTTCGTTAAACCGATCCGTAGGAGTAAAAAACGCCACCGGATCGGAAACGTGAATGGCCACTGGTATATTCAGCTGACCGCAGACGTCCCACATGGGATCGAAACGTGGATCGTCGATGTTTATCAAGGCTCCGGAGGTGGTGTTTTCCCGCAGATAAAGTCCGAGCGTTTTGAGAATTTTCAGGCCTCTTGCTCCATCACGGTAGGCCCGCTCAATCGTTTCCGCCTGAATTCTTGGATAATTCGGCTCCTTGAAGCGGGAATAAACAGGTTCAGTGAAGGTGTAGAAGCGTCCGGGGACGGTGCGATCATATTTGTTGACGGCGTCGGCTAAGCCTTCGTCAAAGCCGCCGGTGAGGTTGACCATGGCGCGAATATTTTTTCTGTCCATCACCGCGAGCAATTCCTGCGGAGGACTCGGGTAATCGCGCGGCGCGGCTAAGCAAACGCCTTTTTCACAATGTTTGGACCAGGAAATGTGGGTGTGGATATCGATGACCGGGAATCTCGAACGGGCGACCATCGTTTCCTGCACGCGCAGCATGCTTTTGGGCGCGTAATCGGAAATGTCCAAAGGTTTGTGCTGTGGCTTGGCATCCTCGGCCGAAACCGAAAGATTAAGCATCTCCGGTTTCGCGGCGACTCCTGCGAGTAAGCCCATCGTGTGGAGCCAACTACGGCGATCGATCATGCTGTTCTCCCCGGCATACCAGAAAATTCAAATTGTTAAAAACCTCGGCGCAGAAAACGGTCTCGGATATTTCGTTTCCGCCGGTTTATCAAGAAGCACCCGCTGAATTGGTGAGGAGTCCGAAAAGGATAATGCCATCAATTTAGTTTTATTTTCTTTCATTTTTGTTTTCAATGTTTTATTTTCCCCAAGCCATTGCCGGCCAACTCTGTTTCACCGTCCAGCAAGGAGTCAAAGGTGTTCAAAGACGTCCGCACCCTCGGCCACGCTCCAAAGTGCGCCAAAGATTTGTTTGCCGCGGCTAAGGGTCTCGGCGTGTTCCTTTTCTTGATTTTGTCGCCGGACGCGATAGTTGCGCAGACGAATTCGGTGATCGTTCGGCCGCTGGAAATCCATGACGTGTTGGTGAATCCCGGAATGGGGATCACTACTTTCCAGCGATTTAATGGACAGACTCTCAATCCGCTTTACACTTGGTCGGAAGAGGGACCCACGGAAAAACTCGTGGACGCTCCAGTGAAGCCCGATTTTCCGCCGACATCGGTTTCCTATTGCCGATGGGTGTGGGAGGCGATCGAGCCGAAACGGGGAGAATTTCATTGGGAGATTATTGATCTGGCATTACAGGAAGCGCGTGAACATGGCCAGACTCTCGCGATTCGCCTGATGCCGTATACCGACAAGCACGCACTTCCCGATTGGTATCGTAACTCCGGCGCGCGCCGCGCCAACAAACCCTCGGACAAGGATGGAAGCATCTGGCAACCAGACTACACCGATCCGCTTTTCCTGAAATATTGGGGCGAACTGGTCGCTGAGGCGGGGAAGCGCTATGACGGAAATCCGTTCCTGGATAGCGTGGACATATCCTCTATCGGATATTGGGGCGAAGGCTGGAGCCCGTACATGCCGGAGTTTTCTTATCAGCAGCAATTGACGGACATCTGGTTTGCAGAATTTCACGATACGCCATTGCTGATGAATTTTGATGAAGAGCGCGCACTTGCGTATGGAACGCAGCACGGCGCGGGATGGCGATTAGACTGTCTCGGCGATCTGCGACATTTTTCGGACAATCCCTATTTCCAACCGGAGATGTTGGATGTCTACCCTCAGCAGATTGTGCGCGCGGGGATTCAAGAAGTGTGGCAGCGCAGTCCGGTCTCGCTCGAAACCTGCGGCACGCCCGCGCAGTGGAAAAGAGATGGATTTGATGTGAACTATATTCTGGCGCAGGCGCTGCGATGGCATGTCAGCACCGTGAACGTCAAATCATCTCCAATCCCGCCGGAGTGGAAAACGCAATTCGATGATTTCCAGAAGAAGTTGGGATACCGCTTCATTCTGAGGAGGTTCGAGTATCCGCGAGTCGTCAAAGCTGGCCAGACGATGACGGTGCACATGTGGTGGCTGAACGCAGGCGTTGCACCGATTTACCGGGAGTATCGGCTGGCCGTGAAGTTGCAATCTTCTGGCGGAAGCGCAAGCGTGAATGTTCCGGTGGACATCAGAAAATGGCTTCCGGGTGACGCCATTTTTGACGGGCCGCTGTACGTACCGGAAGATCTGAAGCCCGGCAAGTACAAGGTTCGAGTTGCGATGCTGGATCCGCGAACTGCCAAACCTGCGATTCAATTCGCGATTCAAGGACGGCAACCCGATGGCTGGTATGAGTTAGGTGAATTAGAGGTGCAATGATAAGAGCGTGCGTTTTATCTTGGCGGTTTTGATTTCTTTTTTTCTATTCGGTCGACTTGCAAACACAGGAGTTCCAATTCCAGTTCGCCTCACGAATGCGATTAGCCAGATGAATGCGTCAAATTTTATCGCTGGCCTCCTAGTAGCCGTTGCTCTGGCTCCGGCAACTTTAGCCGCGGACGAACCCCCTCCTAAAGAAGCTTTCCAGGTTTTGCAGCCAGTAGCAGCGTCCGGGCCGCGCATAACGCCCCTGCTGCGGTATCAAACTGAACTAGCGTGGAAACAGGACGAGGAGCGCCGCGCAGCGTGGAACGCTATTCATTCCGATGAGGAATTGCTGCATCTGCAAGACGAGCTGCGCACGAAACTCCTGCAAATGATTGGTGGGTTGCCGGAGGAAAAAACGAATTTGCATCCGCGCATCACCGGGAAAATTCACATGGATGGATTTTCCATCGAAAAATTAATTTTCGAGAGTCTTCCAGGTGTGTACGTCACCGCGCTGGTCTATCTACCGGAAGATCATTCCGCAAAACATCCTGCGGTACTTTTACCCGCGGGGCACGCCACGAACGGCAAAAATAATTATCAGGAACTGAGCCAGAGATTGGCCATGAGAGGTTACGTGGTACTGGCGTGGGATCCTGTTGGGCAAGGCGAACGCAGCCAATTCTGGGACGCAAAAGCCGGGAAGAGCCGCTACAACCTGATCTGCGCCGAACACGCGGTACTGGGCAATCTTGCCTATCTTGCGGGAACAAACCTGGCCAGATGGGAAATTTGGGACGGCATTCGCGCCGTAGATTATCTGCTAACTCGTTCGGAGGTCGACGGCGAGCGCATCAATATCGTGGGCACCAGCGGCGGTGGATTTCAAGCTGCTCAAATCGCCGCACTGGATAAACGCATAAAAGTAGTGGTGCCTTCCTGCTATATCACCGCGCTGCCAATGCGTATTTTCAATCGTATATTTGCTGACCCCGATAGCGATCCGGAACAGGATCTCTTCGGCATGATCTCGAATGGTGTGGATCATCCGGGATTATTGTTATTGATGTATCCGCGTCCGGTGCTGGTGGCAGCGGCAGTGCTCGATTTTTTTCCAATTGAAGGTACGCACCAGACTTTTCGCGAAGTCCGCGACATGTACGAGCGGTTCCACCATGGCGACCGTATTGCGCTGGTCGAGAGTTATAACGCTCATCAATTTTCACTTGAAAATCAGGAATCGGCGATCGAGTTCCTCGATCACTTCAATTACATGCCGGTCCGTCATGGGCTCCCAAGAGTGAAAACACTGGAAGATAAAGCACTGCAATGCACCCGCACGGGCCGGGAGATGCTCGACTTTGATGACGCCACGTCGCTTATGGACGTGATTGGAAAGTATTACGACGAACACAAGAACACCCACGCGGGCACGCTGACTCAAAATTATTTCGGCGACGGATACAACGGTGTTAAGAAATGGCAAGTCTCCGAATATGCCGGCCTTCAAACCGCAAAAGATTTGATCAGCTGGGAATCCCTGGGTAGCACCATGGCAGGCGGCGTCTCGATCGATCGGTACTTGCTGCGTCACAGTGGCCAGCTTGAAATGCCACTGCTGCACATTCACACCTCCGCGAAAGGGAAAGGTGATGTGTTGCTATGGTTTCGCGACGATGGCAAAGCGACATCAGAGAACTGGGCCGAAATCAAAAAATATCTGGATGACAACTACGAGGTAATCTCCATTGACTTTCGCGGCCTCGGCGAAACGAAAATGCCGTACAAAGCTATTTCGCCGGATGATCCCGCGATGACCCGGATGGATTTTGACCAAGCCTATGTTTATCCGTTATCCAGCGTGCTGGCCGGTTATGTCTACAACTCGATCTTGACCGGACGGCCTTATTTTCTACAATTGATTGAAGACGCGGAAATCGCTGCGCGCTTTGCCGATGAGAAGCTTCGCCTTCGTGTAACGGCCGTGACTGCCCCAGGAAATGCGTACACCCTCGCTAGCGCCGTCTCTGAAACTCTGCCCAACATCAAACTTCTGCCGCAGACAGCTGGAGTGATCTTAAAATGGTCAGAAATCGTGCGGCAGCGACGAGAGATTTGGCCCATTCAGTACTTGATGCCGTCCGGGGCGTACATTCACTAGGCGACTCCTGCCTATATTTGCAGCCACGTAGGTGAGGATTGGCGCCAGCTTTTCGGGCAAATGCATTGACAAAGCGGTACAATTCTGCCAAAAACAAAGCGAAGAAACGCTAAAGAAAGCAAAGAAAAGTAACGGATGGTCTTTTTACTTCAACTTGCCATCGCTCTCCTCGTTGCTGTAAGCGGCAGCCATTGCCGGCGTCCCGGTAACTTCCAGATTGTTGGGCCGGGGGGCGGGGGCGCGATGTTTCACCCGACCATCAGTCCACACGATCTAAACACCGTGTTAGTGAGTTGCGATATGACCGGGTCATACATCAGCCATGACGGCGGCGAGTCCTGGCGCATGTTCAACTTACGCGGAGTCGTGCAATTCTTTGTATTTGACCCGCTGGATCGCAAGGTTATTTATGCGCAAGCGGACGGCTTGTGGCGAAGTGAAGACAGTGGCGACACCTGGAGCCTCGTTTATCCCGATCCGTCTGATTTAAAAGAAATCAGGATGAGTTCGGACCACGCAGACGAGGAATTGGTTGCCGATCCGAGTCCCCTGGGCATAATCACCGCAATGGCGATCGACCCTTCCGATTCCCGGGTGATTTATGCCGCTGCGGGAGATAAAAAAAATGGCGTTTCCGGTCTTTTTGTTTCTCACGATGCAGCCGCTAATTGGACGAAGCAGGAAAATTTGCCCGGGGTTGCTAATAGATTGTGGGTGAATCCTCATTCGCCAAAAGACGCACGCACACTTTTTATCGCCGGTGCGCATTTCCTGACCGAGAGAACGTCGTCGGGGAGTAAAAAAATTGCGATTCCAAGTGTGAAAGCTGTGACAGACATCTCCGTAGGATTCATGCCGGACGGCCATCCGATTTCTTATCTGGTAGGTGACGAATCTGCTTTCGTCTCGGACGATGAGGCGGGAACTTGGGGGACGATCAATCTTGGCTCAGGAAGCGAAAAAATTCGAGCTATAGCGACGAGTCTGCAGCATCCTGAAATTGCATATGCGTCGTATCGAGAGCTCGATCAGAATGGAATCAAATGGATGGGAGTCGCGAAAACCAGTAATGCGGGGCGGACCTGGAAGCTTGTTTGGAAAGAGGACAGCAATCCCTCTGCGAAACCTGCCGCGAACGTCCATGACGCATGGATCACGGAACGCTTTGGTTCCGATTGGGGCGAGAATCCTCTGGCTCTCGGCATCGCCGATCAAGATGGAAATCTATGCTATGCAACGGACCTGGGCAGAACCATGCGCACGACAGATGGCGGCGCAACCTGGAACGCAGTCTACTCCAGAAAATCCGCAGACCAGGGGTGGACGACCGCCGGCCTCGATGTGACGACTTCGTACGGCTACCATTTCGACCCTTTCGACCTTAATCGCCAGTTCATTTCCACCACGGACATTGGGCTTTTTCGCAGCGAAGATGGCGGAAAATCCTGGACGAGCTCTACTCAAGGCGTGCCAAAAGATTGGATGAACACTACCTACTGGGTGGAGTTCGATCCCAAGATCCGCGGACGCGTGTGGAGCGTGAACAGTTGGACGCACGATCTGCCGCGGCCAAAAATGTGGAGAGCTCATGGCATTGCCAATTACCGCGGCGGCGTCTGCCGCAGTGAGGATGGAGGCAGAACCTGGGTAAAGTCGAACAATGGTATGGAGCAAACCGCGGCGACGCATATTCTGCTTGATCCCACTAGCCCGCCCAACGCACGGGTCTTGTATGTCGCCGGATTTGGACGTGGTGTTTACAAAAGTGTGGACGGAGGGCTCAGCTGGAAACTAAAAAACACCGGCATAACGCAAAATGAGCCATTCGCTTGGAGAATTACCAGAGATAAAGACGGGACGCTGTACGTGTTGATCGCCCGCCGCTCCGAGGATGGCAGTATCGGAAACGACAAAGACGGGGCGATCTACAAGTCCAACGACAATGCGGAAAATTGGAGCCGCGTCGCGATGCCGGAGGGTAGCAACGCGCCAAATGGTTTGGCCATCGATCCCGGCAATCCGCAACGTCTTTATCTGGCGGCGTGGGCCCGGGCGTCGGGCGTGCACGGAGACGGGGGCGGCGTGTACTTGTCGGAGGACGGGGGCAAGACATGGAGACAGGTGCTCGAAAAGGATCGTCACATTTACGACGTTACGGTTGACCGGCGTGACGCAAAAATACTTTATGCCTCAGGATTTGAATCCTCCGCATGGAGATCAACTGACCGTGGCGAGCATTGGGGTCGCATACCAGGGTTCAACTTTAAATGGGGCCATCGGGTCATGACCGATCCAGCGGATGCGCAAAAAATTTACATCACTACGTTCGGCGGCGGCGTCTGGCATGGCTCGGTAAACGGGGAGGATCGTCCGGTGGACATCACCACGTCCGAACTTCGACCGGGTCGTTAATGGCATGGAAGCAATATCGAGGTCTCTGTCTGACCCGCATCATCAAGGGAATTTGACCAAAAATGAAAGAACCACAGCTCATGGACGGCAGCACCGCACAGTCACAGAACGCCTGGCAGCGTGCGCTGATTCACAATCAATTGAAAGCAGCCGAATTGTTTGCTCGATCACCAGCGGACCAAAAGCGGCTCGGATATTTCCACACGTTGCGCGAAATTTGTCAGCAGCCTGGGACCTGGTTGAGGACTTGCGACCAAATGATCGCTGCAACCGAGAACGTTAGGCAAGTTCACGTTGGGATCCGAAGCCTTACGTTGACAGGATCCGGAAGCTCACAGTACGCCGGCGAATGCGTTTGTCTTGCGCTGCAAAGTGATCTGAACATACAAGTGGTGTCTGTAGGGGGCGGCGCGTTGTTGACGTACGGCGGGAAGATCCTTCCGCCGGAACGACCAGGACTCGTTGTTTCTTTGGCCAGATCGGGCGACAGTCCGGAGAGCCGGGGCGCGATAGAGTTGCTGCTCAGTACCGAGCCCGAGATTCAGCACGTGGTAGTCACCTGCAATGAACACGGAAGTCTGACCAAGGCGTGGCGCGATCATGCCCTCGATCATGCCAAGGTGCACGTCTTCACTCTTCCGAGGGAAACAAATGATCAGAGTTTGGTGATGACCAGCAGTTTCACTAATCTGCTGCTGGCAGCGCGCTTCATGAGCATGTGGAAAAGGCCCGACGAATACGCGCAGTTGTGCAAACGAACCAGCAGCATTGGGGAAAAACTTATCAGCGGGAATTTTGACGTTCTAGCCGGGATTGCCAAATCGAAATTTCAGCGCGTGGTTTTCCTCGGCACCGGGCCGGGTTTTGGCGCTGCGCAGGAAGCAGCCTTGAAGATGTTGGAGATGACGGCAGGGCGCGTTACCACCTTATGCGAAACGTTCCTAGGTTTCCGTCACGGACCGATGAGTTTCGTGCAACAAGAAACGTTGATAGTAGCGTTTTTGTCCTCGAACTCCAGTTTGCGCGCTTACGAAACGGATTTGTTGCAGGAGTTGGATAGAAAAAAACTTGGTTTGTCCAAGCTGATTGTCGGCGAGAAGATTCCTGCGGAGGTGTTAAGGAATGGCGATGTCGCCATCGAGTGCCTCGGCCTCGCGGAACTTGGCGATCAGGACAGTGCCACCATTCACGTGGTGGTTGCTCAGTTGTTGAGCTTTTTCCGATGTCTGGAAGAGGGACTGCATCCCGATTCGCCTTCCGAGGACGGAATTATCCAGCGCGTGGTGGAAAAATTTCCGTTGCACACTAATTCTTGAAAGTCAGATGCATTCTATCAAACGAAGAAACAAGTCGAAGAGCGACGACCTTCGCCGTGCAGGAATGATAGGTCTACTTCGAAGCAAAGATGGTGCGCCAGCAAAATTCTATTTCTTATGTACGCACGTCTTATTTCTAGCTTTTTGTTTTTTCACTTCTGAAACCCTCGCTACCGCCCAGGTGCATGTGTGGGAAGGAACTCTGAAATTACCTGTCTACGAGGAGGGCGCGCCCGATCCGACTCCGCCGTTCGATCAGTTCGCGGTAAATCGCTTCAACTATCCTTACACGCTGCGCATGGAGATCACGAATAATCGAGTAGAACATGACTTGCGAGCAATTTATCTGGAAAACGAATACTTAAGATGTTCGGTGTTACCCGACATTGGCGGGCATGTCTACACCTGCGTGGACAAAATCGATGGTCTTCCGATGTTCTACGCCAATCCTTCCCTGAAGAAAGCAAAAATTGGCTATCGCGGCGCTTGGGCGGCATTTGGTGTTGAGTTTAACTTTCCGGTTTCTCACAATTGGGTATCGATGTCTCCGGTAGATTTCGCTTACGGTGCGCACACCGACGGCAGCGCTTCCATTACCGTTAGCAATATCGATCGAGTGTACGGGATGCAATGGACGGTTGAGCTGACTTTGCGTTCCGGATCCACAGTTTTGGAGCAGCACGTAACCTTGAACAATAGAAGCGATGTGCGCCATCGCTTCTACTGGTGGAACAATGCCGGTGTACAAGCGTGGGATGATTCGCGAATTGAATACCCCATGCGTTATGCGGCTGCTCACGGATTCGCTGACGTGCAAACCTGGCCAGTTGATTCTCATGGAAAAGATTTGAGCGTCATCAAGAATCAAACCGACGGGCCAGTGTCGTTATTCGTGCACGGAAGCAGTGAAGATTTTATGGGTGTCTGGCATCCGAAGACCAACAGCGGCATCGTTCATTTTGCCCATTACACGGAACTGCCTGCCAAAAAGATCTGGTCCTGGGGTGTAGACGCTGATGGCCTCGATTGGCGGACGGCGCTTTCCGACAACAACAGCGCGTATGTGGAAGTGCAAGCGGGGCTCTTTCGAAATCAAGAGACCTACGCGTTTTTAGAGCCGCGGCAAACCATAAATTTCACGGAATACTGGATGCCGGCGCGGGAAATCGGTGGGATTACTCGCGCGAATCTTGCCGGCGTTGTGCATTTGCAGCGGCAAGACGGCACCTTGTTTGTAGCTCTCAACACCAATCGAAAAATCCATGACGCTTCTTTGCGAATTCTTGACGGAGCATCGTCTTTGCTTGATGTGCGAGAAGATTTGTCGCCGGAACGAACCTGGAAGAAAGAGCTTCATCTTCCAGATGCCAGCCATAAATACAGATTTGAATTAAGAGACCGGGACGGCGCTGCCCTGATGACCCAAACGGAAGGCGAATACGATTGGACTTCGGCCTCGGAAATTAGAGTCGGCCCGCAAACCGCCTATGCCATGCCTGAAGAGAAAAATCGCACCGCGGATGATTGGCTGCAGTTCGGCAAAAACGCGGAGTTGAACGGCGAATTATTAATTGCGGTCGACTCGTACCAGAAAGGTTTGGAACGGTTCCCCTCGAGTTTCGAACTGCACAAAGGCGCCGGGAGATTGCTCGCAAGTTTGCAGCGTTTTGACGAAGCGCTGCCCCTTTTAACTTCCGCGCACGATCGCGACACCACGGACGCTGAGACCTCCTACTATCTCGGGATTTCCTACGAAGCCCTCGCGCGAGACCGGGAGGCGGTTGACGCTTACGGTGAGGCGTTGCGTTTGCCAAACTATCGCGCGGCGGCCGCATTGCGGCTTGCCGAATTACGCGCCCGCCAAGGCAAAACGAAAGAAGCCGAAGATCTCCTGGGGACTGCGCTGGCGGCCTCGGATCCGCTTGATCTCCGAATCGCAGAGGAACTCACTGCCGTGATACGCGCAAACAAAAAAATTGAGAACGCTAACAAGCTGGCAAACGAGTGGCTCCTGCGCTTTCCGACCAGCGATTTTCTAAATGAAGAAATCGGCAAGCCGCGCCTGCAGCATCTCGCCGCTGATCCCTATCGCGTTCTTGGCATTGCGTCGGAGTACGCGAGACTTGGCCTATACCAGCGAGCGCTGGAAGTGCTGTCGCGAAAATATGAACCAGTGGCTTCCGATCAAAGCGAGCCGGGGACAGTCCTGCCGCAGAACAACCCGCTGGTAATTTATTTTCGCGGATATTGTCGTGAAAAACTCGGAACTTCCGGAGCGAGCGACGATCTCGAAGCCAGCCGTCTTTCAACGCTGTATGTATTTCCAAACACCGCCGAGGATTTCAGTTCGCTAACCGCCGCCTTGCGCAACAACGAAAATGATGCCACCGCTCACTTCCTTCTGGGCGAATGGTACTTCTCGCGAGGAGAATCGGAACCGGCTCTTAAGCAATGGCAGGGTGCGCGAGCATTGAATCCCTCTTTGCCCGTTCTGGACGCCAGCCTGGGATTGGCGCTCCTGTACGTGAAAGGGAATTTCGACGGTGCGCTGAAAGTATTTGAAGCAGGCATAAAGAACGACGCTCTAAACATTGCGAACTATTCCGGTGCGGTAGTGGCGAGTTCGCTTCTCGGAAAATCTCCCGCAGAGCGAGTGAAAATTTTAGAGCGCTATCCCAACCAGGGCACAATGCCAAGCGCTCTGGTTTACGAACTGGCCCTCAGCCGCGCCGAAGCTGGGGACCATGAAGGCGCGACAAGATTGTTCCAAAACAGATTTTTTGGCAGGGAAGAAGGAGGTACGAACGTCAGGCAGGTCTGGATGGAGGTGAAGCTCACACAAGCTCTCGGGCTTGGCCGGGCAGGCCGATGCCAAGAGGCTCTTGCCGTCGCGAAAAGTCTCGGTTCGGCAGTGGCAGGCCTGGCGTTCACCGAGGATGGTCTAAAAGAAATCGCGGAGTCCCCTAGAACAAATTATTTATTGGGAGATCTATTCGCTGTTTGCAGCCAGGCAGCCGAAGCGGAAAAGCGTTACCAGTTTGTTTCCCAATCACCCAAGAATTCTCAGCCTGAGACTTCTCAGCTTGTTTGGAAATGGGCTGCGGCCAGGAAGCGCGCTGGATACGATCCAGCTTTATGGCACGAGCGGCTTATTTCAGCTCTTTCAGAGGTTCAGTCCAACTCACGCGCCAACACTTCCGGCTGGATGCTTTATACCAAGGGAGTTTTACAGATTGCGCTCGGCCGCCACCAAGATGGCGAATCGTCTTTGCGTCAAACGTTGCTTTTACCGGAAACCCGCATGTCCCACCATTTTGCGCGCCTGGCACTCGACGGATCTACACCTCGATAACTTCGATGCCTTTTTCCCTAAGGGCTAGCGTGAACTCAGCGGGCGCGCGCCTGTCGGTGATCAAGCGGTGAATCTTTTCGAATGCTCCGATTCTGGAAGTGGCCCTACGACCCAGCTTGCTGAAATCCGCCACCACCGTCACTTCCCGCGCGGAGCGCATCATCATATTGTTCAACTGCGCTTCCAGCACATCCGGCGTTGATGGCCCAGTTTCCAAATCGAATCCGTCCACGGCCAGGAACAGGCGGTCGGCGTGAAAGTCGTTCATCATAGTCTCCGCTTGAGGCCCAACGAACGAACACGAAAGCGGCCGCAATATCCCACCAACCATAATGAGAGAAATACCCGGCGTATCCGTCAGCTCCACGGCGATGTTCAACGCATTGGTGATAACGGTGATAGATTGCGTTTTGAGTATTTTCAGATGCCGCGCAATTTCAACGGTGGTAGTTCCGGAGTCCAAAATAATGGTTTCGCCATTACGCACCAGTTCCGCGGCGGCTCGGCCGATTCTGCATTTCTCTTCGTGATGAAGAGCTTCCTTGGTGCGCAGCGAATAGTCTTGCGCGGTATCCAGGCGCCTGACCGCACCGCCGTGCGAGCGAACCAAGGTGCCTAAGGAGGCCAGAGCGTCAAGGTCGCCTCTAGCCGTAACTGCAGAAATAGAAAACAACTTAGCTAATTCAGCGACGGTAGCCTGACCATCCTGGCCGACCATATCCAACATTCTCCGCCGCCGCTGCTCGATGAGCAGCTTGGACTTTTGAGCCATGGTTTCCGGAGTATAGGGCCAAGCATCGATGCCGTCAAACGAGCGCACCCGAGGGCCCGACCCTTTCGATGCTTTGTATTAATGTTATTTCTTTATTTAATATTGCGTTTGCTTTCCTTTTCGTGGTACATCTCTTCGCAACGCACGTCCCGGGGGAGGTCCTCATGGTCTGCAGGTCTGCCTTATTGTTGGTCATTTTTGCTGCCGGGGTGTGTTCGGCCAGTCCGGCATTTGGACAGGGATCAGACCTTGGTACCGTTCGGGGAACGGTGACCGACACGGGCGGCGCCGCTATAGCCGCCGCTTCGGTCGCAATTACCGACGATCTCACCAAAGCGACGCGCGAGACGCGCACAAACTCCCAAGGCGATTACGAAGTGGTCGGGCTCAATGCCGGCACCTATACCGTGACGATCTCTGCCCCAGGAATGTCGAAGAGCGAGATCACCAACGTTGTGGTGAACGGCAGCGATTCGGTCGGCGCGGATGCCGTGTTGAAGATTTCTTCCGCGCAGGAGAGTGTCGTTGTTTCGATGGAATCGGCGGCCATCGATACGGAAGATCAAACCATAAGCCAAACGATAGACAATCAGGCGGTGATTGAACTCCCGCGAGACAGCCGGAACGTTTATTCGTTTCTGTACCTGAACCCCAATATTACGCAAGCGGATGCAGACGGCAACTTCAAGTTCATCGGCGCTCAAAGTTATGGCGCGAGTTTTTCGCTCGACGGACAACGGTCCAACGGTGGCATCTTCGGACAACCGACGAATAGCCAGCCGTCACTGGAAGCTGTTGGCGAAATCAATATTTTAACCAGTGACTTCAGCGCGGAATACGCCGGCATCGCCAACGTGCGGGTAACCACGAAGCGCGGCGGCGCCAATTATCACGGTTCCGCGTTTTACAACAATAAGAATTCCGCTTTCGCGGCGTGGAATCTAAACGACAAGATCGCGCAAGCTAACTTTGTCCCCAATGCATTTCAATCGCAATTTCCTACCCCTTTTTTCAACATCAATGACGTCGGGGGTTCGGTTGGCGGACCAGTGCCACTTCTCAAAAAGACGTGGTTCTTTTTAGCGTATGAACGAAACTACACGGTTCAGCCTGTATCGGTGTTAGATACTCGGGCGGTGCACCCGGATTTGTATACCGGCAACTTTTCCGCGTTGAATGATTCCGCAAAGCCGCTGGTGCCCTCAAGTGTGACTCTGACGCCCGCGGAAATTGCGAACAATACGATAACCGACAGTGATGGCAATCAGCGGTTTGTTACCATTCCTGCGCGGCTACTCAATCCCACCGTCCAGGCGTTAATTAACACCTATTTCCCCCAGGTCGGGCTAAGTGCTCCTATCGACCCGGAGACAGGAAGAATTGCGGGCGGCTTCCAGACCAACCTTCCGACCTCCTCGGTGCAGGACATCGGAACGTTAAGGTTGGACCACGATTTCTCTGAAAATAATCACCTCTACGGCGTTTACAACGTTTCGTCGCAAGCAGGCGCGACGGCACCAGTGGAAGGAACGGCCGCCGAGTACGTGGGGCTGGGTGTTACGAAGGAAGATCGCAGGAACAACACCGTCTCTCTTTCCTTTACTCATAATTTCTCACCAAACGTGATTAATGAACTGCGTGGAGGTTTCAATCGGCAAACTCTCCTGCGGCACAGCAACACTACGTTGCAAGGTTTTCTGTCCAGCATCGGTTTCACGCAGGCCGACATAAGCTCGTACGGCTCGGTAGTTGGAGCCTTCGCGCTCTCCACCTATGGTCACCCGGCGATCAACTTCAGCAACACCTTCACAACCTTTAACAACGGTGGCCGCAACACCTTCCGGCCGCTGAATCAAAACCTGGCTACCTTTGGCGACACCTTAACTTGGATTAAGGGGAAGCACGCCTTTCGCATGGGCGGCGACGTGGTGCGCAATGCCGCCGTCGATGGCTTCGCTTTGAATCGAGGCAATCCGCGTGGCTTGATGACGTATTCCGGCTCGGGCACGAATCCATTCACCGCCTTTCTGTTGGGGCTCCCGCCTACTTCCACCAGCTCGGTATTGCAGCCACGTCCTCCCATGAATGTAAGCAACTGGGAGCACGGCTACTTCGTTCAGGATTCCTGGAAAGTGAATTCCAGGCTGACCGTAAACCTGGGATTGCGCTACGAGCTAATTATTCCCTTCGTTGATGCCAATGATTTGATCGCGAACTTCGATCCTAACTACGTCAATACCGCCACCGGACAATTGGGCCGATTCGTGATTCCCTCAGCGGCAACGCTGAAGTACCTGGATACGCGCATCATTAACTTCGGCTACGTTTTCGTCAATCAATACGGTTTGGGGCGCGGCACCGTTTTTGCGGACAAGCTCAACTTCGCTCCACGCGTTGGAATTGCCTACAGACTCGGCGGCAAATCTGTCATTCGCGGGGGTTACGGAATTTACTACCCCACATCCGCTGCACAAGGGATCCGAGATCCGATTGCCACGAATCCCTTCAACCAATCCATCACCAAGCGCAGTGTGAAGGGAAATCCCATCAACGGGTGGCCCGGAAATGGTGTCGACGGCGTCAGCCCGATTTCAGGAGGCGCAGTAAGAAGCGGTTTTGCGGGAACTCCCGCGGTCAATGTGGTGCCTTTCGACCTGAAGCAACCGCGCATCCACCAGTACAATGTGACCTTTGAGCACGAAATTGGATGGGGCAACGCTGTGCGATTCTCCTATCTCGGCGCCACCATGCATGGTTTGATTGCCGGCAAAGATCTCAACCTTATTGCTCCGAGCGAGGTCCCTTTTGGAACGAACACTGTGGACAACAATGGTGAGCCGAACGGAATATGCGACCCCGTCAATAATGGGGATTGCGCCATTTCGAATGAAGATGCCGCGCGCTATCGCTTCCCGGCGCTGGGCGATTTCTTATTGAGCTACGGGAATTATGGTCACGCGCAGTCCAACGCTTTCCAGACTACTCTCGAGCACAAGTACTCTCACGGTTTGTTGTTGAGCGTTTCGTATACCTATCTGGATCAGAAATCGACAGCTCTGGATACTGGCAATTCCAGCCTTGGTGGTATCGCCTATAATCCGGTCACGCCTGACAGCGACTACGGTACCGACGGATATGTTTCAAAACACCGCGTTGTGGCGTACGGAGTGTACGACTTGCCGGTCGGTAGAGGGCGGCAGTATGGCTCCTCGATGTCTCGCTGGGCGGATTTTTTTGTAGGCGGCTGGCAAACCTCATTCAACATGTTTGCGAAAACGGGAACCGGGTTCACGCCTTTCTGGATTTGCGATGACTGCAATCCGATCGAGCCGGGCAATATTGGAATTTCCTCCGTGGACGCCGTCGGCGATTTCAATTCCGAACCTTCTTATCGCCCCACGGTGTTGAACAACACCTACAATCAGCATGTGGGTGGGGCGATTTTTAATGCTGCGGCCTTTGGTCCGCCTCCTGTGGGCGCCGACGTATTCAGCAATCCCAACGTTGCCAAGCGCAACTTGCTCTGGGGACCGGGGACATGGGGTGTGAATCTTGGCGTACACAAAGACTTTCACGCTACTGAGCGTCTGGTATTCCAGTTCGGCGCGGATGTCGACAACATTTTCAACCACCCGCTACTTTCACCCGATGCGAATGACGGAGGTGGTGGCGGAACGTTTGCCTTAGTCGGAGACTTTAATCTCCGCGTAGATCCAGCGACTGGGAAATTACTGCCGGTCGCCGCATCTGACATTATTCCCAATCCCAATTTTGGGCGATTGATCAAAAGCTATACACAGGAAGGTATCGACAGCCGGCGCACCGTTCGGCTGCGCTTGAGAATTACTTTCTAACTTCTGCAGCTTGACTAATTTTTCTGCAAAAGGTGACGAGCGCGAATATTCGATCAAGACGATAGCTTCTTGCCAGACCCGGGCGAGACCGCGAAGATCGCGGCCGCCCCTACCAATCCAGCTACAGCAATAATGTTCCATGCCAACTCGTAACTGTGCCGCACGTCAAAAATCTTTCCGGCGATCCATGGCGCGCCCCATTGGCCGAGCGAATATCCCATAATGATGAGGGCCAGAATTTTGCCGAGCGAAGCCGTTCCAAAACATTCCGCGGCGACCAGCGGAATTAGCATGTAGTCCGCGCCCATCGAGAAACCAAACAGCAGCACGAATGCCCAGATCGTTGCAGGCCGGTGAGAAATACCTAACAGCAAAATCGACAAGCTAAGCACGCCATAGAACAAGGCCATGGTGTTCTTTTTTCTAAAGCGGTCCGCCAGGTACCCTACCAATACCCGGCCGCCGAGGCTTGCCGTCAACAAGCCGGTAAAGAATCGCGAGGCTATCGCGATCGAATATCCCTGATCTTTCGCGAACAAGATGAAATGCTGGGTGACCGCGCCAATCGCGCCAACCACCAAAGTCGAGCCCGCCAAAATGAGCCAAAAATTTCTGGAGCGAATTGCGGTTTTCAGTTCGAAGACGGCAGCCGTAGCGGGACCGTCATTGGTCGTTACAGCAGAATGGTCAGCTGCATCGGGCAAGAGTCCGAGATCGGCCGGACTCGAGCGTGTGACGCCGATGCCAACAGGAATAAGCACCAGCATGATCAGCACACCCAGAATTTCAAAACTGTGCCGCCAACCAAAATTTCGAATTAAATAATTCGTCAGCAGCGGCGCAACAACTCCCCCAAGCCCCAATCCGAGGTACGCGTAACCCATGGCACGTCCGCGGCGTGCTTCGAACCAGCGTGTCACCAATACCTGATTGGCAATCGGACCGGCCATCACATAACCGAGCACTTCCGTAATGCACAAAGCTTCGTAATGCCAGAGCTCAGACATGAATCCCATTAGCACCAGTGAAGTGCCAACCAGTCCGAGGCCGGCGAGAATAACCGCTCTCGCGCCCAGCCGATCGATTACCGCTCCGGCCACCAATCCAAAAGGCAGGCCAACAATCAGGAAGCCTAGCAGGAAACCTTGAGTGAGTTGCGCGCGCGTGAACCCCAGGGACTCCGCGAGCGCGGGATAAAAAACTGGAAATCCATAAAAAATGATGCCCACCGCGAAAAATAGGTTCAGAAACGCCGCAACTACAATCCACCAGCCATAAAAAATTCTTGCCGATGAGGCGTCTGTCATGGGCGATTCGCGGATACCTCGGACTACGGAAACATATGCGACGGCGACAGTTTTGTCCAAGCCCTTTCCGCTGGTGAGGTGTGGGGGCCGGTGATAAAATCGCCGCGCTCACGAGGTCTTGCTTAACCACAAGGTCAGTAGCGGTCCGGAATGTTCGGAGATGCCAGCGAATATTGCATTGATCGCTAGACGAGCCTCGGTAAGAAGGGCCGTAATTGCTGACCTGAATCATGACGCCGGTCATCTTTTTTCGAACTGATCGTTCACGTTGGCCAGTGCTGATGGCGAGTGCTCTCGTTGTCGTCACCATCGTTGCCCAAGCACAACAGCCCGATCCCCAGCGCGGGCTGGCCCCAAAGGGCCGCGACTGGCCCAGCTACGGTGGTGGCCCCGAAAATAATCATTACTCCCCACTGGCGCAAATCAATCGCCACAACGTGGCGCAGCTGAAAATCGCATGGACTTTCGATACCGGTGAAGAAGGTGGTCTAGAAACCAGTCCGCTGATTCTCGATGGCGTTTTATACGGAATTACTCCTTCACAAAGAATTTTTGCAATCAATGCCGCCACCGGCGAGTTGCTGTGGAAGTTCGATTCTGGAATCAAGGGAACCCAACCGGATCGAGGACTCGCGTACTGGGCAGATGGTCGGGATGGGAGATTGTTAGTCGGAGTAATGAACTTTCTCTATGCGCTGGAGGTGACCACCGGAAAGCCGATTGCGACTTTTGGAGATCACGGTCGAATCGATTTACGCGAAAATCTTGGGCGCGAGCCCGCAAATTCCCAATCCATTTATTTGACCAGTCCAGGAATCGTTTACAAGGACGTGATTATTGTCGGCGGGCGCAATCCAGAAACACTGCCCGCGCCGCCCGGCGACATTCGTGCTTATGACGTGCGAACCGGAAAGCTGCACTGGTCATTTCACACCATCCCGCGTCCCGGTGAATTCGGCTACGACACGTGGCCGAAGGGCGCCTGGAAGACTAGCGGAGCGGCGAACAATTGGGCCGGTATGGGCCTCGATCCGCAACGTGGAATTGTTTTTGTGCCGCTGGGTTCGGCGGCATTCGACTTTTATGGCGCCGATCGTATCGGCGACGATCTGTTTGCCGATTCCTTAATTGCATTACGTGCGGATACCGGAGAAAGAATCTGGCATTTTCAGGGTGTTCACCACGATTTGTGGGATCGTGATTTTCCTGCGCCGCCCGCGTTGCTAACTGTAAAACGCGGAGAACAGCACATCGATGCCGTAGCGCAAACCACCAAACAAGGTTTCGTGTATCTTTTTGAGCGCGCCACGGGCCAACCTCTGTTTCCGATCGAATCGCGAAAGTACCCAGCAAGCAATGTGCTGGGCGAAACAGCCGCTTCGGAACAGCCGCTCCCGTCCCGTCCCGCACCATTTGCTCGCCAAGCGCTCACCGAGGAGCTGCTTACCAATCGCAATTCACAAATGCATCAATGGGCGGTAGAGAAATTTCGTAAATTTCGTAGCGAAGGCCAATTCGTTCCCTTCAGCATCGGAAAAGATACCGTCGTCTTTCCAGGATTCGATGGCGGGGCGGAGTGGGGTGGTCCCGCGGTGGATCCGGAGACCGGAATCATTTACATCAACTCCAATGACGTTGCTTGGACCGGCGCCCTGGCCGAAAATACCGGCGGAAATAGTCCGGAGAACATTTACCTGAGCCAGTGCGCAGTGTGCCATGGAGACAAAAGAAACGGCTCACCTCCCGCAGCACCTTCTCTAATCGGAATAGCTGACCGTCTGTCACCCAAGCAGATCGCGACGCTCATCAAAGCCGGGAAAGGCAGGATGTCGGGTTTTCCGAATCTTGATGACGACCAGTTGTTAGCTTTGGTCGATTATCTCGCGAGCGGCGAGAACAAAGAGCTGGTGAGTTCGGAGCCCCCCCTTGTCGCGACGAAGTATCGTTTCACCGGATACAGGAAATTCCTCGATCCAGAAGGATTCCCCGCGATTGCTCCTCCATGGGGCACCCTGAACGCCATCGATCTCAATACTGGCGACTATCTATGGAAAATTCCGCTCGGAGAATATCCGGAGCTAGCTGCTAAAGGAATGAAAAATACCGGTACGGAAAATTATGGCGGGCCAATCGTAACAGCGGGTGGCCTGTTGTTTATCGGGGCCACTAACTTTGACAAGAAGTTTCGCGCCTTCGATAAATCCAATGGCAATTTGCTTTGGGAAACGATGCTGCCATTTGCGGGCAATGCTACGCCGGCCACCTACGAAGTTAATGGACGCCAGTTTGTTGTCATCGCTGCGGGCGGGGGCAAAGATCCCAAATCCGGTTCGGGCGGCGTGTACGAAGCCTTTGCGTTACCGAAAGATCCAGCGAAAGAAAACCCCGCGCAACAGAACAAGCCTTAGTATCCTTCTTGCGCACAGACAGTCCCTGAAATATTGCCGAGCGTATGAGTCGATCTCAAGCCGCCAACCGCCAGAAGCACGAAAAAAACTTCGCCATAACGCCGCGCTTGGGCCGCGTTCGTTGGACCATCTGCGCCATGCTCTTCTTCGCCACCTCCATCAATTATGTGGACCGCCAAGTGATCGGCCTGCTCAAACCCACGCTGCAGCAAAGCATCGGCCTCACGGAAGTGAATTATGGTTACATCATCGCCGCCTTTCAGTTGGCCTATGCGATCGGACTGATTGGCGCGGGCCGTTTGGTGGACCGCTTGGGATCGCGCCTGGGGTATCCGCTGTTTATGGGGGTTTGGAGTTTGGCCAGCATCGCGCATGCGCTGGCCCACTCCGCTCTTGGCTTCGGCGTAGCGCGCTTTTTTCTGGGTTTGGGCGAAGCTGGCAATTTTCCGGCGGCCATAAAAACCGTGGCGAACTGGTTCCCGCAGCGTGAACGCTCGCTTGCAACAGGAATACTGAACGCGGGTACCAACGTCGGCGCCATTCTAGCCCCGGCCACCGTTCCGTGGATCACCATACGCTACGGCTGGCGCACGGCATTTGTGGCCACCGGACTTCTTGGCATTCCTTGGATCGTGTGGTGGTTCAAGAAGTATCGCAATCCTGCCGACCATCCTTCTTTGAGTGACGCGGAGTTGCAGCACATCTGCAGCAGCGAAGGGGAACAGCTTGCAACCCAAATCCCCTGGTTTAAACTTCTCGGCTACCGACAAACCTGGGCTTTCGCCATCGCAAAATTTCTTACCGATCCAATCTGGTGGTTTTATCTTTTTTGGCTGCCTTCGTTTTTCCATTCGCGCTTCAACCTGGACCTGTCGCACCTTGGCCTGCCGCTGATCATTGTTTATAACGTTTCGGTGATTGGCAGTATTGTGGGCGGCTGGCTTCCTGCGTTGTTTCGCTTTTCAGTTGACCCCGCGAGGGCGCGCCTGACCGCGATGTTTATTTGTGCGTGCCTGGTGCTTCCTATTTTTAGAGCCGGCAACCTGAAATCTGAATGGGCCGCTGTAGCGTTACTTAGCCTCGCAGTGGCGGCACATCAAGGATGGTCGGCAAATCTCTTCACTATCCCCTCGGACATGTTTCCGCCCAGCGCTGTGGGCGCGGTGGTTGGCATCGGCGGAATGGTAGGCTCGGTTGGCGCGGTGCTGTTTTCCGTGACAGTTGGAAAGGTCCTGCAAGTGACGGAGAGTTATGTCACGCTTTTTGGCATGGCCGCTAGTGCCTATTTGGTGGCTATAGCTGTCATTCGCATTCTGGTCCCTGGACTTAGGAAGGTGGAATTTACGGCGTAATTTTCAGAGGGAAAATGAAATGAAAACAAATTCAGTCGACCGACGTAAATTTATCAAGACTTCTGGCAACGCCGCTGCGGGTATGATGGTGACCGCCGCTCTTCCTGTGCGGGCCACAAGCAGCGGGATCGCATCAGACTCACGCGCGAAGCGATTCCTCAAGTTTTCGGTTATCGGCGTCAATCACGATCATATTTATGCTCAGGTGGAGGCTGCGCGCCGCGGTGGCGGCGAGCTGGTCTCTTTCTATGCAAAAGAACCAGAGCTGGCCGCCACTTTCAGCAAGCATTATCCGGATGTAAAACTGGCCGGCAGTGAAAAGGAAATACTAGAGGACCCGTCCATTAAGCTGATTCTGAGTGCTTCAATTCCCAGTGACCGTGCTCCGCTAGGCATCGAAGTGATGCGCCACGGAAAAGATTTCATGGTTGACAAACCGGGCATGACCTCGCTCGAGCAACTTGATGAAGTGAGGAGCACGCAAAAATCCACTCAGCGGATCTATTCCATCATGTACAGCGAGAGGCTCGAGAATCGCGCCACGGTTCGCGCCGCAGAATTGGTGAAGGCCGGCGCAATCGGCCGCGTTCTACAAACCATCGGCACCGGGCCGCACCGGATAAGTCTGACGCAACGCCCTCCGTGGTTTTTCGAGCGTGAGCGATATGGCGGTGTGCTTTGCGATATCGGCTCGCACCAATTCGACCAGTTCCTTTATTTCACCAATTCAACAAAAGCGGAAATTGTTGCTTCACAGATCGGCAACCTGAACCACCCGCAGTACCCGGGCCTGGAAGATTTTGGCGATGTGATGCTGCGGGGAGATCATGGAACAGGTTACATCCGCGTGGACTGGTTTACGCCCGATGGTCTCGCTACCTGGGGAGATGGACGACTCTTTGTGCTGGGCACCGACGGTTACTTCGAAATTCGCAAGAACATCGACATCGCAGGAAGAAATCTCGGCAGCCATCTTTTCCAGGTGGATCAGAAGGGTACGCGTTATATCGACTGCCAGGATGTGCCTCTGCCGTATGGAGAACAACTCATCAACGATGTGCTGGACCGCACCGACACCGCCATGAATCAGGAGCATAGTTTCTATGCTATGGAGTTGGCGCTGAAGGCCGAACAGCAAGCACAACGCATCGATCGGCGAGCCTAATCGTTGCACTGATCAGGCCTAGCGCTCTGGGTATTCGTCATTGGGGAGATGCGCTCTCCCTTGGGGTCAAAGACCACAGCCTCGGGGGTGGCCTTCGCCATAGTTCTTTTTACGAGGGCGTGGTCCAAATCGCGAATCGCCGGTAATTGGTAACTGTACCCCTGCAGATAATGCCGAATTTTATCGCTAGATTCGGTTGTGTCCGGAAAAACGAAGCGGAACGAGGCTTGCTGCCCGTACTTTTTGCTCATTTCTTGCAGCAATGGCGCATACCGATTTGAGATTGTGCAATCCGTGCGCACAAAAACCAAAACTTTGCCCCGCCCTTGCGCGAGCAGTTCATCCGCGGAGCCATGAATATCGATCACAGTTTGGCGCGCGAGAAGCGGGTAAAAGCTGAACGAGCACTCCAGGATAACGGCCATCACGGCACGCGCCAAAAATAAAATCCGAAATGAGCTGGAATCGCTGCGCAAGAATTCTCGCATCCAAGAACCAAAAAAATGAGCTAGCGTCGATGTGCCTGTCGCAAGTTTCCGGGCACTCCAGATATGCCGAGGCAACGCAAAAAATGGCGACTTCCACTTTTCATGGAAACCGCCACTTAGCCTTGAGTTTTGTTGCCGCGTTTTTCCTATGCTACTGGTCTGCGCTGAAAGAAGTGAACGATGATCGAAATCACCGCAAATAACAGCAGCAAGTGGATCAGCGCACTAGAAACGTGAAAGACCAGAAACCCGCCGAGCCACAAAAGCAGCAAAATGATGAATAGCACCAGGAACATGCGTCCTCCTTTGGAGCTTAAATACTCAAGTTACGAATCCTCGCGAAACTAGTATCCGGTTCCGGCTTTGCGAGTCGAGGGAACGTCGCGCGTGTCTGTTTTGTCCTTCACATCGGCCGACGATTCGCCCGCTGTGGAAATATCTTCCGCGCCGGTGCGCTGAAGAATGTCCTTCGCGCGCTTCATTTCCTCAGAAGTATCGCAGTGCACGGAGACCAAAATTCCACCCTTCTGGAGGCGCCCCTCGTAACGCTTCGCTTCAAATTCCGGGATGCCCATGCCTACAAGAGCGCCGGTAACTCCGCCAACAGCGCCACCAACTCCAGCACCTGCCAGCGCCGCCATAATTGGTCCGGCTGCGATGAAGGGGCCCAAGCCCGGGATAGCCAGCGCGCCAATACCAACTAGCCAGCCAAGCGTGCCACCGATGACTGCTCCAGATCCTGCGCCCGCGGTGGCGCCTTCCGGTGCCTTGGTGTTTTTCTGTGTGGCGATCTCACGGTTGCCCAGATTTTCCGGTAGCAGTACGGAGACGTCAGACTGTTGGAAGCCCGTGTCCCTCAACGCGGTTACAGCGTTTTCGACCGCACTACGGCTTGGATAAATTCCGAATACCGATTTGTTTTTAGCCATTTTTGTATTCTCCTTAAAATGTTTTTTTCTACACACACAATTAAGCGCTTTTTACTGCTCTTAGGGCGCACTCATAGTGTTGCAGCGGCGAGGGCAAACCAATACGAGGATCGCTGCAGATAAAATAGGGGATTACCCGACTTGGCCGACTGCGGCTTCTACGTTGCATTCGCGGGAAGACTACACGCGACCGTGTATGGCGGTGCAAGTCCAACAGCGATACCTTTTCCACGGCCGCTTTAGTGTTTTTACTTAACTCTTTAACTGAGGGCAAAGTTATGACAATTAAATTTAAGACGTTGCAAATCGCCGCGCTGGGTTTGGGAATAGCTGGACTTTCGGTGACAGGAACCTCTACTCTCGCGCGGCAGTCGGATCAACAGGCTCAGCCTGACAATACTCGCAACAACAAGGGAGATAACGGGAAAGGTGGAACCACCGCCGATCAGCAGCAAAATAATCCTGCCGACCGCGAACTGGCGAGAAAAATTCGCAAATCCGTAGCCAGCGATTCCTCACTCTCCACCTACGCTCACAACATAAAGGTCATCGTGCGCGACGGCATGGTTACTCTAAAGGGCCCGGTGCACACCGAGGAGGAGAAGAACGCCATCGGAGCGAAGGCTTCTGAAGCCGCTGGCGGAAACGACAAGGTACAGAACGAGCTAACTGTAAAAGCATCGTAGAAGTTTTAACTCAAATTAGAAAAAACCGCCGTTGTGCCCACACAGGCCAGCGGCGGTTTCTATTTGAGGCTGGTAATCAAGAAAGCCAACGAGGCCCCGAACATGGCGATCGTTCCGATCCACCCGGCAACCCGTAGATACTGGGGCAGCGTGAACTCCCCCATGATTTTTCGGTTTCGGGTCATCAGCATCATCAAGGCCATTACCGGCGCGGCCAACAATCCGTTGATCACGGCCGCAACGAAAAGGGATCTGATGGGGTCGAAGTGCACAAAATTCAATGCCAAACCAACCAGCGTTGCGACTCCCAGAGTAAGATAAAACTTCGCCGCGCGCCCCGGCTTGATTTCCAGCCCAACACGCCAGTGCATGGCCTCGCCAACGGCATAAGCTGCAGCTCCGGCTAGTACCGGAACAGCGAGCAAGCCCGTTACGATAATTCCCGTGGCAAAAAGCGCATAGGCAAAGCGGCCCGCCAGTGGCTCCAGCGCGTTGGCCGCTTGAGTTGCAGTTTGAATAGAGGTTTCGCCGTGCGCGTGCAGCGTGGCCGCAGCCGTCAACATAATAAAAAACGCCACCGCGTTGGACACCGCCATGCCCGCATAAGTGTCAATTCTAATTCTGCGCAATTGTCTGGGTGCCTGCGCAGGGGCGCTTCGCAGCGGTTTTTCATCCGGCCGAACTTGTACTTCCTCCGCCTCCTGCGAAGCTTGCCAGAAAAAAAGATAGGGGCTTATGGTGGTACCTAATACCGCTACAACCATGGTCAGGTAATCACCGTGAAACATTTTTATCGGTGGCACGATTGTTGCCTTCAGAGCAGCCGGCCAATCGACGGGCACCAGAAACGCCGTCACCACGTAGGCCATCAGCGACAACACAAGAAATTTTAAATATTTCACGTAGCGGGTGTACGGCACAAAAATCTGTAGCACGATAGAAATTAATCCCATCACCAGCAAGTGCATCCACGCGGGGCCTCCAAATAGCATATGCGCCGATTCGCCCATGGCCCCCAGATCGGCGCCCAGATTAAAAATGCTGGATACCAGCAGCATGGTCACGATCGCGTAAACCACCGGTCGTGGGTACGCTTCGCGGATATTCGCCGCTATTCCGACTCCTGTCACGCGACCGATGCGCGCGCTGATTTCTTGTATCGCGCACATAATTGGATAAGAAAAAAGTGTCAACCATAGCGTTCCAAAGCCAAACTGGGCGCCTGCCTGCGAATAGGTAGCGATACCGCTGGGATCGTCGTCCGACGCACCGGTAACAAGCCCAGGTCCCACCAAGGCCATATTCTCTGCAAAAGAGTCCGGGTCCTGGGGAGGAAGGATTGTTCTTCGCGCTTTGGGTTCGATGTTATTTTCGGAGGTTTTACTAACCGTGGATTTTGCGGGTGTGGCCACGCCGGATTCTCCTGTCATAGGAATGAGTTTGAACCCGGCGTGGGGCAAGCCTAGAATCCGTGCCTTTGCCTTTAATATCGCTCTAAATTCTTCCGAGCAGTAGCAATATCACCAGGATCACAACCACAAGCCCCAAACCACTGCTCGGGTAGTAACCCCATCCGCGGCTGTACGGCCATGCGGGAAATGATCCAAGTGCGAGAAGCAAAAGTATAACCACAAGAATAGTGATCATGTGCTCCCTCCGTGGCGCATTGGACCGTTTTACTCGAGCCAGCACAATCGGTGTAAGTGTGTATTTAGGCGCGAGTTAATTACTAGCGGAGTTTTGATGGGAAACAACGACGTGGCCGCGTGGGTAAGAAAGGGCATCCGAATACAGCGTAAACGGTATTTCTTTTCAATGGGATGCGCACAACTATCTATGAAGTAATTCTCGCGACGAATCGACGTTTGAGCGCCTGGGTAAGGCGCTTCCCGTAATTTTCTCTCGGTCTGATTACTTTACGAACAGGAGATAACCACATTGCGCATTTTGGTAGCGGACGATCACGATATTATCAGGCGTGGTCTCAAAGATCTGCTGACTTCACGCTCCGGCTGGGAGGTTTGTGCCGAAGCGAAAACAGGACGTGAGGCGGTGACTTTGGCCGAGCAGTTGAGACCTGATGTAGTGGTAATGGACATCAGCATGCCCGACTTAAATGGCCTGGAGGCTGCCCGAAAGATTCGCAAGAGTCTTCCAAAGACGGAAATCCTGATTCTCACGCTTCATTTTTCCGATCAACTGGTTCGCGAAATCGTCGAGGCCGGTGTGCGCGCCTACATTATGAAATCCGATGCCGACCGTGATTTAGTCGCCGCTGTTGAGGCGCTAAGCAATCACCGACCTTTTTTTACTGCACGGGCGGCCGATATGCTGCTCGACGGATTTGTTCGCCCTCACGCCGCCGGGCCGGATCCCGGCGCCGTGATTCGCAACCGTCTCACTTCTCGCGAGCGTGAGATAGTGCAATTGCTTGCGGAAGGCAAGAGCAGCAAAGAAGTAGCCGTGTCGCTGGGAATAAGCGTAAAAACCGCGGAAACACATCGCGCAAATATCATGAGAAAGCTCGAATTGCATTCGGTGAGCGAATTAGTTCGTTACGCGTTAAGAAACCAGATTATCGAAGCCTAGGAATTACAGACGGTTGGCTGAGTAACGATGCGGAGAATTTATGCCACGCGTTTTAGTTGTCGATGACCATGCGGTGATACGCCGTGGCGTCCAGGGAATACTAAGTACCTATCCTGAGTGGGACCTGTGCGGTGAAGCCGACAACGGGCAAGATGCCATTCGCCTCGCCGGTGAGCTAGCGCCCGAGGTAGTCATCATGGACGTGTCTATGCCCGGCATGAATGGCCTTGAGGCAACGCGCATAATTCATGACGTGCTTCCTGAAACTAAAGTATTGTTGCTCACGCTGCATTCCTCCTCGGAATTTGTAAGCAGCGCATTCCGGGCGGGAGCCAGAGGTTACGTTTTGAAATCGGACGCGGAAAACGAGCTCGTGCGCGCCTTGAATGTTGTGGTGGGAGAAGGCACTTACGTTAGTCCAGCGATTGATGCTCGCGCAGTGAAAGAATCCATCTTCAACAGCAACTGATTTGTGTGTATGCGAGACCATCGCTTTGCCCGTGGACTTTTTGTTTGCCCGCATACAAGATAGAGCCGCAAACTCGTATTGCTAAATTCAGGAGGATTCACATGCCCCCCCCTACCCAGAAAGCGGGTCCCGCTGACACCGGCACGCGCGAAGATCTTATTAAGAGTCTGAACGGAGATTTGGCGCGCGAATTCCAAGCGATTATCGCCTACGTCGTTTACTCCCAGGTTTTAAAAGGCGCCGAATACATGAACATAGCTGGCGAACTGGAAAAACACGCCGGCGAAGAATTGCAGCATGCGCTCACCATCGCCAAGCAAATAGATTATCTTGGCGGCACTCCCACCGTGCAACCCGAGCCAGTCAAGTCCGCGGAAAACAACAAAGAGATGTTGCGCGCGGATCTAAACAACGAAAACGAAACAATAAAGAACTATCGCCTGCGGATTCGCCAATGCGAACAGCTCAGCGAGTTCGCCACCGCCGAGTTAATCCGCGAAATTCTTATCGAGGAACAGGATCATCAAATCGCGTTGGCCACCGCATTGGGAATCGACCCTCCGAAGCTATAAGCGGATCCGATTTTCGGGGACAAACACTGACGCCCATTTCGCATGCGGTTCGGTTTTGTCAGCGTACAACTATCGACCGCGCTTCGCCTAAATAGCTCACCGGTGGTGGCCCACCTGGATCAGTTGGTCCTGGCCCGGGAAAAGGAGCGCGCCCTGGATCGGGCGATGGCAATTCCGGCTCAGAAGGTTTTTTAGGAGGCAACTCTGGTTGCGGAGGTTGCAGCACGGGTTCCTCCGGACCAGGCCAGTTCGGTTCTGCGGCATGCAAACGCGGCATCAATACCTCCTTAAATACTCAAAGAGCAGCATGGCTCGCCGTAAGACACCGAACAATCGGTGCAACGTGGTAGCTGTGCGCTGCAATTTCCAGATGTTCGCGAGTCATCTTAAGAAATGAAATACCGCGTCCTAGGGTCTTTGCTGGATTCGACGACCCAGAGAATAGCGAGTATTCTTCAGCTGACTACAACACCGGCCGCCGGTGTCCCTCGCGGGAGTGACTGCACACGGTAGCCCTGCAGGGCCTTTGCAGTTTGACCTGTCTGGAAGCTATCCCCGGCGCCGGTATAAAAAAGTTCTCCGTGAATTTTTCCTTACCCTTAGTCATTCGCAATTCTACCTGTAATCCCCTATTGAGCCTGACGGCGGGGCGAGGCACATTTAGCACGCACAGCCGGACTTCCCCGTAAAGTGTCGGTCCACTCGCGCTGATTGCGTGAGAATTTGTTCAATTTGAGGAGAGCTATGAAATCGCTTAGAGCAATGTTGGCCCTCGTTCCTGTGTTACTGGTTGGGGGGTTGCTGGGCTGTTCGAACACCCCGACTAAATCGCCGGATGTCACGGATAGTGTCCGCAGGTCGCTGGATCAGTCCGGCTACAAAGATGTAAGCGTCAGTCAGGATCGTGATAAAGGCGTCGTTACGCTAGCGGGCACGGTGGCTTCCGAGAGCGATAAGGCGCAAGCCGAATCACTCGCAAAGGCTGCAGCTGGGAACCAAGTGGTAGCCAACACCATCGCGGTTCGCCCTCCCGGAGATGAGAGCACCGCTAAAGCGGTGGATTCCGACCTCGACAAAGCCATCGAAAAAAATCTCGATGCCGCTCTCGTGAAGCGCAAAATGGATAAGGGCGTCCATTACGCTGTCAAAAACGGCGTAGTTACGCTGAAGGGTGATGCCGCGACGCCAAGCCGTCGTGCTGCTATCGAGCAAATCGCCAATAGCGTGCCCAACGTCAAGCAGGTCGTCAACGAAATGGAAGTCAAGGGACAGAAGGCCACTTCTTCCCGTCATTAAATCCTTATCAAATTGTCTGACGGGAGCGCGGCTGTGAGGCCCTGCTCCCGGTTCGTATTTCCTGCCGCAAAGCTCGGTGTAACGTGTAGGCATGTTCGATTTTGTTTCCACGTGTGATATACCAAAGACATTAGTTTGCATTCGCCAACGTACTGCTTAACTAGCTGCGAACGAAACGACACCGAGTCCTGAGCCGCTTCGTTCTGTTTCTCTAATCCCGATGTCGTTTGGCCTTATCATCATCGCTGTTATTGCCGTGGCGGCTTTTCTCCAGGCAGCGCGGCGTCAGTAACAGCACCAATTGGTTCTTGCACACTTATGACGCTCATCCCCCGCTCCTGGATGAGGTCGGTCTTGAATCCGCTACGCGTTGGTACGCGGATGGGTTTGCAAAACGATGCGCCTGAAGGGTCAGCCTGCACTCGACCCCATCACCTACCGTTTGCCAAAAGATGTGGAGCTAGCCTTGTTCAGGGTGCTTCAGGAATCCTTGACCAACGTTCATCGGCACGCGGGCGCTAAGTCGGTAGACGTTATTCTCACCTGCTCAACCGAACGGGTAGTCCTCTCCGTTATTGATGATGGTATAGGGGGGATATCCCCCCGGGGGTCCTAACGCGCTTTGACTCTGGTGGGGCTTCTGGCTAGGTCTGGCGGGGATGAGGGAGCGACTGGCAGAACTGGACGGAACGCTGGAGGTTAGACGCTGTACGCCGCCCAGGGCCGTGAACGGACGAGTATTTCAAGCCGTCGTCGCGAGCGCGTCCGGGCCCTGAAAACGCGAGATTTTACTGTCTCCACCGTGATCCCCATGGCCCGCGCGAGTTCCCGATTTGTCCACCCCTCTGCTTTCTGCAACACGAAGGTATGGCGAAGCGAAGGATTCAGGCACTGCAGCGCTTTACTCGCGAGCTCCCGGTTAATGTATTCTCGTTCGTGATTTTGGCGCTGATCTTCAATCTCCGGATAATTTGCGAACGTCCCGCTATCCTGCCCAGTGTCCGACGGATTCACGAACCGTTCTGGCTTGTGTCGGCGCAATTTCATGAGTGCTTCGTTAATGGTGATGCGAAACAACCAGGTAGAAAATTGCGACTGACCCTCGAAGCGGCCGATGTTGTAGTACGCTTTCACCAGAACGTTTTGCACGTTGTCCTCGGCGTCTTCGCGATTCTTCAGCATGCGCAAGGACACACCATAAATTTTCCCGGAGTGCTTTTGCACCAATTCAGTGAAGGCTTCGTGGTTTCCACGTCGCGCCATGGCGATCAGTTTGTCTTCCGAAGATAACACTTCGTTTTTCATTGTTGCCGGCTCCTCGAACAACCCCTAGAATTTTGATTCACTCTCGGTCAGGGGACGTCAGAAATTTCGAGAGTAGGGCCTTCTCCGCTTTGCTTGCCGGAGCTTAACTTGAAGGTAGGGGCTGGCCTTCAAATGAACAATACAGAGGAACGTGTACCTAGCTACTGAGGATTTTGTAGGCTAACAAACACTAATCACTCTTGCCGCGCAGATCTGCTGGATAAAAGTGAACAACTCGAGCTAAAAGCGAAAGGGCGGAAATTCTCCGCCCCTTGGCCCATTCCGAGATTGATCGCCCGTTACTTCTGTAGATGAGGCGTTGCCTGTTGCAAGCGCTCCACTAGCGCACGACCCTCCGGTGGAACGTCTCTCTTTCCTTCTTCAACGATCTCCGCGGCGGTTACGCCCTTACCGTATAGCTTCTCATTGGCTCCGCCGTCAGGCCGCAAAGTCGACCCTTCCAGCGATACGCCCGCGAACGCTCCACGAGAGCGAGAATAGCTCAGCATTTCCGCTCGCAGGGTTACGTCTGTGTCCGCCGAAGCGGTGCGGCCTTTGGGTCCCGCCGCTACGCTGGCGTCGGCGCCCAGCTTTACCTTGCTATGCAGCATGCTGTCCAATCCTCGATCGTTCATCATCAGAATTACGAAGTCCGTCGCTTGTCCACCGATCTGAAACCCCACGCTGCCGCCTTCCAATGCCATCATCGCAGGCGCGCCCCAGGGTCCGGAGAATTCTTTTCCTCTGCGGCAGACTATAACGCCGCGGCCATAGCTGCCGCCTACCACGAACGCAGCCTTTACGACCGAAGGCAACACCACTATGCAGCGCGCCTTATCCAAAATTTCCTGTGGGATATTGTCTGGAACATCCAGGATCTCTTTCATTACTTTACCGGCGTTTTCCAGGCGTTCTCTTTCTTCTTTTTCACTAGCGGGTCTTGCCACTGCGAGCGTTGAAAACGCCAGCACTCCTGCGATTGCAAGGGTCCATTTTTTCATCTTTGTTTCCTCCATTAAATTTGAGTTTTTACTTGCCGCGCCCAAGCGCTAGAACCGCCACACCACTAATCACCGCAATGATGCCAATTACGGGGGGAACAGGTATCGTTTGGTGTTCTTCTTTGGTTGCTTGTATCGGGCCGATGTCGAGCACCTTCTTGTGTGTTGTATAAGTGAAACCCTGATATACCAGCGCGATTATGCCGATCACGATCAGGCCCACACCCAAGAGCATTCGTGCGTTCATCTACCGTCCCTTCCGTCAGCGCCGCGCGCCCTGACACAAACTCCCGCTGGGTCGTTCCTTATAATACGTGTACCTCAAAGTTTCAAGACGAGGTTTACGGCGAGCCCTGCTACTTGTACGTGATCAGCGACTAAGGCTCCATACCTATAACCCTTTAGCCTGAGTGATTGCATCGTGTAGCAATTTACCTCAATCTGTGGCGTGTAATTTATCAGAAAAGTACCCAACCTTGGCCGGCATAAAGGCTACACGAGCCGGCCCGTGCATATAAACCGAATGCTGTATTTGCTGATTACCGGCGGTATGGTCTGCTTATCACTGGCTTGCTGTTTTGATTGAATCAACAAAGAACCACGAGGGAGGCCTCAATGAACTGGGATCAAATCGAAGGCAAATGGAAGCAGTATGCAGGCAAAGCGAAGGCGAAGTGGGGCAAACTTACAGATAACGATATGCAAACGTTGAGTGGCAAGAAAGACCAGCTGGTAGGGTTGGTCCAGGAACGTTACGGTATCGCCAAAGATGTAGCTGAACGCCAAGTGAATGATTGGGGTAATTCTTTCTCGGATGATAACGCCGCGCAACGCGACGAAAATGTTCGGCGCGACAAGAGCCGTGGGGCCGGATCAGTCTAGTTGCCTTGGAACGGTCGTCTTCCTCTGTTGTAGTTCGATCAAGCTGGCCCGAATATTCGGCCCAGCTTTCATCGCGCCGCACGTCTTCGGGTGCCCCGCTTTCAGAAGACGCTTCAACGGTAGTGTGTCCGGCTATTCGCTCGGTTCCTCTACAACATCTGCAAACCGCTTGCTAAACTCAAATCGAGTTCGTCAAGCTTGCTATGAATATTTTGAATGCCCTCGGTTCCGTGCTGGGAACCGGATACTCGTCCGGTCTGAATCTATATGCCACTATCCTCACCCTCGGGCTTCTGCAGCGATTTGGTCTTATTCATCTTTCAAAATCGCTGGAGATCCTTTCGCATCCGCTGATTTTGGGAATTGCGGCGGTCCTATATTTTGTCGAATTCTTCGCCGACAAAGTGCCGTACATCGACACCGTGTGGGATGCCCTCCACACATTTATTCGCCCGCCTGCCGCAGCGCTGCTCGCTTATGCTTCCCTCGGCGACATTTCGCCAGAATGGCGCTGGGCCGCCGCATTGCTCGCCGGCGGTGTCGCGCTCACATCACACAGCGCGAAATCCTCCACGCGCGCAGCCGTAAACACCAGTCCCGAGCCGTTCAGTAATTGGATTTTGAGTTTTGGCGAAGACTTGCTCGCCGTGTGGCTTACCTGGATGGCCCGCGCTCATCCGCTGACTGCCACAATCGTGGTCGGCGCACTATTGATTCTATCCGCATTTCTGATCTTTCATTTATTCAGGTTTGCGCGTCGCGCATTTCGTCGCTTGTCCGCGGCTTGATCGACGCAGATTATTGCGTTTCTTTCTTTACATATATTGCCAGCCAGTCAAGAAAAGTTTTGTACCAGAATTGCGAATTCTGCGGTTTCAGCACCCAGTGGCCTTCGTCCGGGAAAATTACTAACTTGGACGGTACCCCTTGCCGCTGCAATGTATTGAAGAATTCCAATGACTGTGTGTACGGCACTCGAAAATCATTTTCCCCGGCGATCACCAGCGTCGGCGTTTTGTATTTCCCCAATTCTCCGGCGAACGTGGACGCCGACCACTTCTTGTAGCTTTCCGGGTTGCTCCACGGCGCTCCCTGCATATCGTGCTCGATAAACCATAGCTCTTCGGTCGCGTACATCGAAGTCTGGTCGTAAACGCCCGCGTGGCTGATGATTGCTTTGAAACGCCCCGAGTGCGTCGCGATCCAATCCGCCATAAATCCCCCGTACGAACCGCCCGCAGCGGCCATCCGTGACCCATCGATAAATTTATTATTGGCCAGCGCGTAATCCACGCCCTTCATCACATCGACATACGCTTGGCCGCCCCAATCATTCGTGATTTCATCGGTGAATTTCTGACCATAGCCGGTTGACCCGTGACGGTTGATCATCAGGGTCACGTAGCCCGCAGCGGAAAATACCTGCTCATTCCATCTGTAACCCCAGGCATTCGACCACATCGTTTGTGGTCCGCCATGCAACAGCACCAGCAGGGGATACTTTTTCGTGGCTTTAAATTCCGGCGGTCGAAGGAGCATCGCTTGCACCCGCGCCCCGCCGGCTCCCTCAAACCAGAATGTTTCCGGAACATTCATATCCAACTTGGCCAGCAAAGCATCATTATGATGCGTCACTTGCTGGGCATTCGCTCGGTCGCCCGCCGCTAGGAAAACCTCCGCCGGCATCGTCAGGCTGGTGCGTTCGAACGCCATGATCTTTCCATCCCGGCTGATCGAGACCGCGCTGTTGAATCCTTCGGCCACAACCTTCTTCGGCTCCGCTCCGCCGCGGGCGTCGACGGCATAAATCGGCGAAAGCGTTTCGTTTTCGGCCGTGAAGTAAATGGTCTTGCTATCCGGAGACCACACCAGACCTTCCGCGCTGCGATCGAATTTCTCGGTCAAATCTTCGCGTTTTTCGGTGTGTCGGTCGTAGCGCATCACGCGCCAGCGGTCCGCCTCGTGGCCCGTTGTCAACTGCGCGTGGTACGCGATGTAATTTCCGTCCGGCGAATAGACCGGGTTTCCGTCAAATCCTGGATTTGTGGTGATTTTCTTCGCTTCGCCGCCGCTGACCGGCACTACAAATAGTTCTCCATTGGTACTCAACGCCTCCACCTTGTCCGGCACGGCGGTATAACAAATCTCTTTCCCGTCCGGCGAAAAGTTTATATCGTCAGGCCCGCCGCGTTCATCGGGAGGCACGTCGTAATTTGCACCGGCTGTCAAATCTCGCGGCGTTCCACTCCCATCCGCTGACGCGACGAACAAATGGCTGCGCTTTCCTTCCCACCAGTGTGTCCAATGCCGATATAAAAGCCGCTCGTATGCTCGCGCTTTCACCTTGTTTTTTTCTTTATCCGCGTCGCGCGCGCTGTTGCACGCATCGTCCTTGCAATCCACGTAAACCGGTGACGTAAACGCTATCGTCGACCCGTCAGGCGACCATTTCACTAAATCCGCGCCGCCGGCCATATGCGTAATCGCATGGCTCTCGCCGCCTTCCATCGACAGCACGTAAACTTGGGAATTTCCGTCGCGCGAAGAAATAAATACCAGCGTCTTGCTATCGGGCGACCATGCTGGAGCCGAATCGTGGCCGCTCTGCGTCAGTTGTATTGCCGCGCCGCCACTTGAAGGCACAATCCAGATATTGCTGGCGTTGCGGTTGGCATCCATGTCCGGAGTCGCGACGGAATAGGCTATCCATTTTCCATCCGGCGAAATGGTTGAGTTCGCGACGCGATGCATACTTCTTAGATCGTCAAATGTGATCGGGCGTTTACTGGCGGTATCTTGCGCGAATGTGGCAAGACACGCGCCGCCCCACATCACCGCCACAAATCTGCACCGCAGCGCTGCCAAGTTCATGCGTTTCTCCTTATGAGTTCACTTTGTGAATATGTTTTGCAGGGCTTCGGATAGTGTCACGATTCATGCCCAATGCCAAGGTACGGAAACACAGGACCTTCGTTTAGATGCGGCGCAGGGTGCGTCGGGAACTCTAACGCATTGAATGAAGTGAATGTCGGCCATTGTCTGCAGGTTTTTTCAACTTTGCGGTAAATACTTTTTCAACGGCACCCCTACCGCCCAACTATAGCCATCTGGATCTTCCAGAATTACGTCGCGCCATCCATGCGGAAAATCCGCCACCGGTTGCAAAATGGTCGCCCCCGCCGCCTCCGCTCGCTTCTGCACAATGTCCGGGTCGATACCCATCACGCGAAGTTCAGCTCCGGTGCCGCGTTTTCCTCCGTCTTGGAGCCGCACATACAGCGGATGATGATCATAGGTATGGTCGGCGTGCAACATGAACTCCACCCCGTTCAGCACCATAGCCGCGAAATCGGAGTCGCCATAACGGACCGTAGCTCCCAGCACCTGTTCATAAAAAGAAAGCGACCTCGATA
>DATHMG010000022.1:0-13028 GCA_035487275.1 Candidatus Acidiferrum sp.
GTAACGCTGCAGTAAGTAACCGCATCCATTGGACTCACACCATACAGCTCACTCGCTAACAACCGCGTGACCACCATGGCCCCCGTCAACCCTAGCGCAATACCCGCAAATGAAAATTTCGCGCCTTCCTTCATCACCAACCACAACACATCCTGCCTTCTGGCACCCAGTGCCACGCGAATAGCAATCTCCCGTGTGCGCTTCGACACTAAAAACGCCAGCACTCCATAGATCCCGATCATCCCCAGCACCAACGCAAGTGACGCAAACGTCGCAAACAGAGAAGTGGTCGATGCTGGTGTAGATACCGCCTCTGACACCAGCTCTTGCATCGTCTTCATTTCGCTTACCGGAACCTCCTGATGCAGTCCGCTAACCACTCGTCGCAGCGTCGACTCCACTTGCGACGCATCCACGTTTGTCCGAACCGCTATCGTCATCTGTGCCGGAACCCTGCCATCTTCCAGCGTTGCGGCCGAATTATAGGGGACATACACCGTACCTTCTATCCACTCCGGTTCGCTCGTTTGAATATCAAAAGCCCGAACGTCCGGAATCACTCCGACAACCGTACGCCATTCTTTCTCTTTAAGCAGCCGCATGTGCTTACCGACGGCGTCCTCCCCCGGCCAGTAACGCCGCGCCGTGCCCGCCGTCACCACCGCCACCGGACTTCCCGCTTCGTCCGCGTCGTTGAATTCTCTTCCCGCTAGAGCGCTAATGCCCATTACGCGAAAATAATTGGGAGTTACCACATCAAGCCAGAACAGCGGAGCGTTTTCGCCAGGAGCGGTAATATGCTCTTCAAGGTCCACGTTTCGTTTGGTAATTCTGCCGCCAAGCGGAAGCGTATTCACCAGCGCCGCGCCCGCTAACCCCGGAGCCGCCTGTGTCTGGTTTACAACGCTGCGATAAAACGTCAGGCATCGCTCGGCATCCTCGCAAAACGACTCGTTGGGCGTGATGCGCGCTGTTAACAAATGCTCGGACTTGAATCCAGGGTTGGTGTGCGATATCGTCCAGAAACTTCGGATCAACAATCCCGCGGATAGCACCAGCATCACCGCAAACGCCACCTCTGCAACCACCAAAGTGTTGCGCAGTCGTTGAGAAACAGATACGGCCGCCCCGCGCCCTCCCGATTTCAACGATTCCGCGGGCGCAATGCGTGAAGACTGTAGAGCCGGCGCGAGCCCAAAGAAAAATCCCGTTAAAATTGCCAGCGCACCCGTGAACACCAACACTCGCCAATCCAGATGCACATCCATCAATCGCGGCATGTCCGTCGGCAATGTGGCCTTAAGCAGCCACAGCCCGCCTTCTGCGAACGTCAGTCCCAGCAACCCGCCGAACCCAGCCAGCAACACGCTCTCGGTAAGCAATTGCGTTACAATTCTTCCGCGTCCCGCACCTAGCGCCGAACGAATGGCAATTTCCTTTTCTCGCGTGGCCACCCGTGAAAGAGTGAGATTTGCGACGTTCGCACACGCGATCAGCAGAACCAGGACGACCGCACCCAGCAGCATCAATAACCGCTCGCGAACATCAGCAACCATTCCGTCTCGCAAGGGCAGCACGCTCACATCGGCATTCCACTTGGCGGGCATTGGCCACGGAAACATCTTCGTTACGCGCGACTGAAACATTTTAATTTCCGCTCGCGCCTGATACAGCCTCGTGCCCTGGTGCAGACGCCCAATTACCGGCATGAAGTCGCCGGCCCAATAGGCGGCGGTGTTTCGTGGATCATTGTGCAATGGAAGCCAAAGTGCTCCCCTTGGCGAGGGAAAACGAAAATCCGCCGGCATCACGCCCACAACTTGCCGCCCCACGCCCTCCAGCTCAATCACGCGCCCGATAATTGCCGGGTCTCCCCCGAATCGTTGCTGCCAAAGCGCATGGCTTAGCACTACGAAATTATCCTGACCAGCCGCATCCTCGCCGGGATAGAACGTTCGCCCAAGTTCCGGTCGCGCGCCCAAAATCGAAAACAATTCAGCCGATACCAGCGTGCCCGGCAAACGCACCGCCTCTCCGTATCCCGTTAAATTGAATTCATGATCTTCGGAATACGCCGCGACATCCGTCGTGCGCATCTGCTCCCGCATGGCCACGAACCCGCCCTTCGGATACGTGCCCTTCACACTGACCAACTGTTGCGGATTCGAATACGGCAGTGGACGCAGAAGAATTCCATCAACCAAACTGAAAATCGCGGTATTGGCTCCGACCCCGAGAGCCAGAGTCAGCGCAGCAATAATCGTGAAGCCGGGAGATTTGCGCAAAGTTCGTGCCCCATATTTCAGGTCCTGCAAAAATGTTTGGATGAGGCTTACGCCGCGCGCGTCGCGGCATTCTTCCTTGGTTCGCTCTACCCCGCCAAACTCCAACCTCGCAAGACGCAAGGCCTCCTCGCCGGAAACCCCGTTTCGAACCAGGTCCATCGCATAGGCCTCCATATGGAATTGCAGCTCCGCGTCCATTTCCCTTTCCATATCAGAGCGCCTGATCATGGCGCTTGCCCACGAACAAATGCGGCTCCAGCAGCTCATACTTCCTCCCGCCTCGTGCTCAGGATTCCCGCAATGCAATACGTCAACCTGCCTACTCACTGCATTTTTCCCTCCTAGAGCGTCTAGGAGGAGTCTACTTGCAGTCTCCTAGGCTGTCAAGGAGAAGCCGTTTGTTAGGCCGATCGTATCAGAGGTGGTCAGTTGGCACTATTTCGGCCACAGCCTTATGATTTAAGTTGCTTCGGACTCTTCGGGACAAATTGCCTTTAACTCCCACTTCAGATTTGCGCGCCTACGTTCTTGCCGGCGGCGCGAGTTCGCGATTTGGTCGCGACAAGGCTCTCGTTCGTTTTGGCGCGAGCCCATTGTTATTGGAAATCGTCAGGCTCGCGCAAACCTGTACCGCAGAAGTTTTGGTTGTCGCTAGCGACTGCAAATACAGCGGACTTAGCCCTGACGTGAAATCGATCGAAGATCAATGGCCCGGCGAAGGCCCGCTCGGCGGCATCATCACTGCGCTCGAATACACAGCAGCGACCGCGCCGGAGTATCAATGGAATCTCATTCTAAGCTGTGACATGCCGTTCCTCACCGCAGAATGGCTACAATTTCTGGTTGTCCATGCTCGCCAGAGCGCCAATGAAATTCAAGCCATCCTCCCGCATTCCGCGCATGGTCCCGAACCTCTGTGCGCTTGCTATCGCACCAGCGCAGCGGAGCCGCTAAAAAATGTCTTTGATCGCGGCGTGCGCAAAGTCACCCAGGCCCTGCAACAAGTCCGCACGGAAGTGCTTGACGACTCCGTCTGGAAACGATTTGATAGCGCAGGGCGTTTATTCTGGAATATGAATACGCCTGCTGATTTTGAGGAAGCTCAACGCCGGTGGGAGACACCAAAAAAGTGAGCGAGAAGTCAGCCGAGGCAAAGCCGGAAATTGTACTTCCTCCCATCCCAGAACCCATTCTTCCGCCTGACACCACACCCGAGCTACAAACCATCAACGCCACCACCGCAGCCGATGCCCCCAATTACTTTGAGTTCAAAGAGGTCAACAAAGGTTTCGACGGCCGCCCCGTTCTCGATCACGTCAGTTTTTTCGTGAAACGCGGAGAAACCTGCGTCATCATGGGCCGCAGCGGTGTCGGCAAATCCGTCTCGCTCAAACATATTCTGGGATTCCTCAAGCCCGATTCTGGCCAGATTTTTATCGATGGCCAGGATGTAACCGACTGGAGCGAAGAGGAATTTCAAGCGGTGCGCCGCAAAGTCAGCATGGTTTTTCAATCCGGCGCGCTGTTCGACTCTTTAACCGTTGGCGAAAATATCGCTTTCCCTCTCGAAGGCCAACCCGGCCTTACCGATGACGACATCGATGCCTACGTCGAAAAGCTTTCTCGAACTTTGGAAGTGGATCAGGTGTTGGGCAAATTGCCCGGCGAGCTTTCTACTGGCTTGCGCCGCGCCGTAGCTATCGCCCGCTCGCTCGCGCAAAATCCCGAAGCCATTCTTTATGACGAGCCCACTACCATGGTGGATCCCATCATGGCTGCACACATGGGCGACCTGATCCTCCGCCTGAAGGAAGCCTTCCACAAGACTTCAATCGTCGTCACTCATGACACTCATCTCGCAAAGAAACTCGCGGACTCCGTCGTTTTTCTTCAGGACGGCAGAGTATCTTTCTTCGGCACCTGGAAAGAATTTGAAAGTTCCAAAGATCCTTTTCTCCAGAATTTCCTTGCGCAGGATCAACTGTGTCCCGCCATGGACGTCACACTGTGACCCAGATCGAAAACATCCCAGTCAATCCCATAAAAGAACTCCGCAAGGAAATGGGTTTCTGGGATGTATTGTTTTTCAACATCGCCACCGTCCTTGGCCCGCGCTGGGTGGCGGCTGCCGCGCACAATGGCACATCTTCTATCAGTCTTTGGATACTGGCTGCACTCTTCTTTTTCGTTCCCACTGCGCTGGTAATCAACGAATTGTCGTCGCGCTTTCCTAACGAAGGCGGTTTGTACGTGTGGTCCAAGGAAGCTTTTGGCGATTTTCACGGCTTCGTGGCCGGATGGACCTACTGGATTTACACCGTCTTTTATTTTCCCGGATTATTGCTCGCGAGCGCCGCGATGAGCGGCTACGCCGCGGGCTCCAGTGGCGCCGCGCTCGCGAGTAACAGAACATTTCTCCTTGCCGGATCTTTTATTTTGCTGGCTGTCGCGGTAGTCCTGAACATCATCGGTCTCAACATTGGCAAGTGGCTACAAAACGCGGGCGGCGTCTCCACCTACATTCCTTTGTTAATGCTTGCGGTCATCGCAGCTTTTGTCTATATGCGCCAGGGTTCCGTCGCGCATTTCACGGTCTCCAACATGATGCCGCACTGGAATCTCGACACGGTCAATTTCTGGTCGCAGATCGCCTTCGCCTTTACCGGACTTGAGCTCGTCTCTGCCATGAGCGACGAGATTCGCAATCCGCGAAAGACCCTGCCTCGCGCGGTGCTGACTGCCGGCGTGCTGATCGCCGTCATCTACATCATCGGCACATTTGCGGTGCTCACATTAATTCCCGCCGAGCAGGTCGAGCCCACCAGCGGCGTGTTTCAAGCCATCACCGCGGGTTCCAACGCGTTGCGCATCGGCTTCGTAGGCGTGCTTGCTGCTCTGTTTGTTTCGGTAGGCAACGCGGGAGGAGTCGGCAGCACCGTCGCAGGAATCGCACGCGTGCCATTCGTTGTGGGTATCGATCTCTATCTTCCGGCCGCCTTCGGAAAAATTCATCCGCGGTGGAAAACTCCATACGTCTCGATCATCGTGCAGGCCACCGTTTCCGCTCTGGTGTTGCTCTTCAGCCAGGTGAACGAAACAACCCGCGGCGCTTATCAATTCCTCGTCGATGCTGCCATCATTCTTTACTTCATTCCATTTCTGTATATGTATGCCGCCGCCATAAAGCTAGCCGGGCGCAAAGATCGCCTCGAAAATCCGCAAGCCGTCTTGATCCCCGGTGGCAAAGCTGGAGTGTGGCTAGCCAGCGGCCTCGGCTTCCTCGTCGTGCTCGCAGGCATCGTTCTTTCGCTTATTCCGCCGGGAGATTCCTCCGACAAACTGGGTTTTGAACTAAAACTGATCGGCGGCACGGCAGCCTCTGTCGCGCTAGGCCTCGTCCTCTATTTCCGCGGTGCCCGCAGCAAGGCCCGCCTCGCTCAGTGACTTTATGTTTTTAGATGCTTGGAGCTTTAGCGGCTTGCGGTTTAGTTGGTCTTCTTCTCTCGCGCCTCAAGGTAGCGCTCAATGTATTTGCCTAGCACATCCGCTTCCAGATTTACCGCGTCGCCCACAACACGGTCTCGCAAGTTGGTATGCTTATAGGTATAGGGAATCACCGCGATCTCCACCACACGCCCGTCCCAGTTCGCCACCGTTAGACTTATACCGTCAACCGTAATCGAGCCTTTCGGCACCACATACCGCGCGAATTCCTGTGGCACTTCCACTCCGAATCTCCAGCTTTCGCCACCAACTCCCTCGGGACGTAGCTCCCTCACCCGTCCAATCCCGTCAACATGTCCCAAAACAAAATGCCCGCCAAATTCTTGCCCGACCGTCAACGGCTGCTCCAGGTTTACATGCATGCCTTTTTTCCATTCCGGAGGAGTAGCGCCGAAAGACGTTTTACCCACCGTCTCCGCGGACAGATCGCCATAAAATCTTTCGCCATGCAGCTCCGCGATGGTAAGGCAACACCCATTGACCGCGATACTTTTCGATATCGCCAGCGAACCCACCAAAGTGGGAGCATGAACCTCCACGCGACCACCCACGCCGGTTAGTTCGAGCGAGTGCAGCAGTCCCACATGTTCAATGATTCCCGTAAACATCGTGGATCATTCCCTCAACCGCAAAGTCTGGTCCGAACTGATGAATATTCAAAGCGTGTAGCGTCGCATGCTTCAAATTTTTCGCCATAGCGAACGGAACACCTGTTTCGCCTGCGAATCTCGGTGCGTAAAACAAAAATGCTTTGTCCACCACATCCGCCGCCAGCGCGGCGCCATTCAAAGCGCTACCAGCCTCTAGCAGCACACTCAGAATTTCACGCTTGCCCAGTTCCTTAAGCACCGCTTCCAAATCTACATGCCCTGCGCGCTTTTTCATGCTGACAATTTCTACGCCAGCCTTCTGCCAACTTCGTGCCTTGGCAGATCGCAACGGTTCATTCGTAAATACCAACAGATCACCATCCGCGGTTCTCACGATGCGCGATCGCGGTGACAATCGCAGCTTGGAATCCAGAATCACGCGCAACAGCCGTCGTCGTCGCGGCAGCCCGCTGCGGTCCGTCAGCAACGGATCGTCCGCCAATATTGTGCCAATGCCTGTCAGTAGCGCGTCCGAAGCATGCCGCATGCGATGGACTTCCGCGCGGGACTCTTCCGAGGTGATCCACGTGCTGCTTTTTCTTTTGCCCGCTTGCGGTAACGCCAGTTGACCATCGAGCGTCATCGCCGACTTCAACGTGACAAACGGCCGCTTTTCGCGAATCCATTTTGCAAACGCCTCATTCAGCCGCCGCGCTTCTTCTTCCAGCACTCCTGTAAATACTTCAATGCCCGCCGCTCGCAATCGATCATAGCCACCGCCCGCCACAGCGGGATTCGGATCGTCGATCGTGGCTACCACCCGTTGAATCCCTGCCTTGATGATTGCTTCGGTGCAAGGTCCAGTGCGTCCCGTGTGATTGCACGGCTCAAGATTTACATACAGCGTCGCGCCGCGCGCTTTCTCTCCCGCCGATTTAATAGCTATTATTTCCGCGTGATCGCGCCAGTCATACTGATGAAAGCCTTCGCCAACAATCTGCCCTTCGCGCGCCAACACGCATCCCACCAACGGATTGGGACTCGCGAGTCCAGTTGCTTTACGCGCCAGACTCATCGCGCGCTGCATGTATCCGATGGCGTTGGCGTCCACGATTAATTGAAAAGGGAATCAGCGTAGGTTTGCGCGTCGAATGGAACCATATCGTTAATCTGTTCTCCAGTACCCACGAAGCGAATCGGCAAGCGCAGTTCGCGCGCGATGGCTACCACGATTCCGCCTTTCGCGGTTCCGTCCAGCTTGGTCAAAATAATTCCAGTCACGCCCACGCTGTTGGTAAATTCGCGCGCCTGCGCCAAACCGTTCTGACCGGTAGTCGCATCGAGCACCAACAGTACATCGTGGGGCGCGCCAGGAATTACTTTCGCGGCAGTGCGTTTCATTTTTTCGAGCTCGATCATTAAATTCGATTTGGTATGCAGCCGTCCCGCAGTGTCTACGATTACGGCATCCGCTCCGCGGGCCTTTGCCGCTGCCATCGCGTCATACACCACCGCCGCGGGGTCCGAGCCAAATTTTTGCTTGATTACTTCGATTCCGTTGCGTTGCGCCCAGATTTCCAGTTGTTCAATCGCCGCGGCGCGAAAAGTATCCGCTGCGCACAACACCACGTTCAATCCTTCCTGCTTCAGCCGATTAGCCAACTTACCGATGCTGGTGGTTTTGCCTGCACCGTTTACGCCCACCACAAAAATCACTCGCGGACCGTGGCCATTCATGGAAGCGCGCTCTTGAAATACATTTACGCTTCGCGATTCCGTCAGAATGCGCACTATGTGCGACTTCACTTCGCGCTTCAGCTCGTCTCCGTTGGACAGCGCGTTGCGATCCATTTTTTCTCGAAGCGCCTCCAGAATCTCTCGCGTGGGTGTCACGCCCAGATCCGCCGAAAGTAAAGCGGTCTCCAATTCCTTCAGCAGCGCGGGGCTGATTCGCCGCTGGCCCTGAAAAATGGTGTCGACAGTCTCCGACAGCGCGCTCTTGGTCTTACCGACCGAAGTTTTGAGTTTGTCGAGAAGTGTTGGCTCGGGTGGCCCGAAAAGTGAAATCATACGGTTGACGCCACATTTGTAGCGCGTTCAGAAATTGTAGCAGAAGCGTGCGCCCGCTGAATCAGCGTAGCGGGCGGCAGCTAGTAACGGTCGCAATTTTGTGCGCGATGGTATTCGCACTGCTTAGTGGAAAATTATGACAACCAGTTGAAATGGTGAAGCGATGAAAGAATCAAAACAAAACTGAGAGAAAAAATCAGACCTGTACTTCAACCGCGCTCAATCGCAATTTTCCCACATTGATAGCTGTTTCCAGCGCGTTAACCACTTCTTCGTCAAATTTTGTGCCCTTCAGAGCCTTAATGCGCCCCAAGGCATAATCGATATCCATGGCCGATTGGTACGGCCGGTTGGTGGTCATCGCATCTAAGGTATCGGCCACGCCGATAATCCGCGCCATCATCGGAATTTGCGGCCCCTGCAAGCCGTACGGATAGCCGCGTCCGTCCATGTGCTCATGATGGAGCTCAATGCCCGGCAGCATTTCTTTCAATTGCGAAACTGGGCGCATGATGTTCGCGCCCTTGATCGTGTGTTGCTTCATCAGCTCGAATTCTTCGGCGGTTAGCGCGCCGGGCTTCTTGAGGACGCGATCTTCCACGCCAATTTTCCCCACGTCATGCAACAGCGCGGAAATGCGCAGCGTGTCGAGGGCTTCCGGCGAGAGGCCGAGTTCCTGGCCCACCAGCGTGGAGTATTTTGCGACGCGACCAGAGTGACCACGCGTGTATGGGTCTTTTTCGTCGATGGCCGCGGCGAGCATGCGGATGGAGCCGATAAACAGCTCGCGGTTTTCTTCCGCGGCTTCCTTGAGGCGCTCAATGTACTCTTCGATATCGCCTGCCATCTTGTTGAAATTTTCGGCCAGCTCGCTGATTTCAGTAGCGCCGCGCACCGGCGACCGCTGGTGAAATTCACCGCGGCTGATAGCGCGAGTTGAATCGGCCAGGCCGCGGATGGGCCCGCTGATTCCCACGGCAAAGAAATAACCCAGACCGATGGCCGCCAGCACCACAAAACTTACGAACGCCAGAGCCTGGCGATTTAAGTCGTCCATGCCCGCATCGGAACGCGCGTGATTCAAGCTGCGCTCGGCAATCACCGCCCAATTGACCTCTGGAAAGGTGCTGTAGGTGCCAATCATTTCCACGGTGTGGTTTTTTTCTTTTTCGGTGAAGCTCACTGTTTCGGTATCGCGCAGTTCCTGCGGTAGTGCCGTCACCCGCGTGACCAGCGAAGTGCCACTGGCGTCCGCGCCGGGCACAAAGTTTTTCGTATCCGGATGCGCAACGATGTGCCCGTAATGATCCACTACGAACACAGTGCGGCCGCGCACGCTTGCTTCCTGCAAGCGGTGCAGAATGGTGTCCAGCGAAACGACGGCGGCAAGCATTCCGGTAAACTGATCGCCCACATCTCGCAAAGGCACAGCAATCACGAAAGCCGGGCGGTTATCGGGGGCCAGCGCCAGCGGATCGCTGCGAAATTTCACCACGTTCAGTTGCTGCGACTGCATGCAAGTTACAAACGCGCGCTGCAGCGCTTTGGCTACAAAAGGGTCCTGTTCCGCGCGAAAATTTCCTTGTGATGCGCTGGTTCCTTTCCCCGAGCGGCCCACTGCAGTGAGGTAAATAAAAGTGGTGCGGTTGCTGTCGACGAAATTCTCCAGCAAGCGAGTTACTTTTGGTTCCGAGACGGGATCTTCGACATTGTCGATCAGCCCGGTGAGCGTAAGAATTTGCCGCTCGCTCATCAACTGCTGGGTTAGATTGGATTCGAAGAACTGAATTTCCTGCGACAGTGAGCGTGTCAGATCGGTCTGCTGCACTCTTTCGTTGTCCGTCAATTTTCCCTGACTGAGGTGCAGTACCTGGCGGTGATACAAACCAATGGGGACTGCGCTGACGAGCAGCATTGCGCCCAGCACCAACCATAGAATACGGATGCGCCCGACGCGCACACGATTCCAGACGCTTTGAAGGTTGATGCCCATAACGTGTCTCTATTTTAGGGGAACCGCGCGCCTGGAAGTGGCTGACAACAGTAGCGCGTAGCGCATGTGCAACTGGAACCGAGGTACTACTCGCCGACAGAGCCTGCCCGTTGTTGAGCCGCAGCGTCATTTGCTGGCCTGTCGCATTGGTCTTCGAAACCTCACAATCGTTGAAAACAAAGGGCCAGTGCTGCAGAAATGTGCAAAGAGTTCAGAAGGATGTGAAAGTCGCGGGTAAATAGACTGGAGAGGAGACGAAGGGGGAGCGACCAGTAGCCATCGGCTTCTGCGTCGCGAAATGCATTAGGTGTATTACTATATTAATATTATAATATTTATTATTATAGAAGTTATAAATTGGCAAAAAGAGGCACCCGGCGGCTACTCCCGTTTCTGGGGGCGGCCCATAATCTCTTCCATGGCTTCTCGCGGGGCTTTCCCATGGTGCAAAATGGCATTTACCTGCGCGGTGATGGGGAGTTCAATTTGGTATTCGCTTGCCAATGCCAATAAGGCGCCTGCGGTGCCGACACCTTCAGCAACCATGCGCATGCTGGCGACTATCTCCGGCAGCGCGCGCCCCTTTCCGAGCTCAATTCCCAGTTGGCGATTGCGGCTCAAAGAGCCGGTACACGTCAAAACCAGATCGCCCAGACCGGCGAGCCCACTCAACGTTTCTGCGCGCGCACCGAGAGCCGTGGCCAGGCGCACCATTTCAGCAAGGCCCCGGGTGATCAGCGCGGCGATCGCATTGGTACCCAGTCCCAATCCTTGGCAAGCGCCAGCGGCGATGGCCATCACATTTTTCATTGCGCCTGCCAACTCGACACCTACCACGTCGTCGTTGCTGTACAGACGGAACGACGGGCCGGCGAACTCGGCTTGAATATAATCTGCGACACGCTCCGCAGCAGGCGAGCTTTCAACCGACGCCCGGCTTTGCGAGGCCACCACCACGGCAGTAGGGTCTCCCCGAGCGGCTTCCAGAGCGAACGATGGCCCAGAGAGCACGGCGATACCCAGGGGCGGCGAAAACTTGTCCGCCAGCGCCTGAGACAGTACTTCCGTGATGCGCAAGTGCGTCGAGGGTTCCAAGCCCTTGGTGGCGCTAACAAACACGCGCGCAGTTTTCTCCAGAAACGGCAAGGCTCGCGAGTACACAGCTCGCGCATACGCGGACGGCATGGCCCCGACTATGATGTCGGCGGTGGCTAATGCATGAGCGAGATCGCTGGTGACCGCGACGGCTGCTGGGATCGCGCATGCCGGAAGGTACGGTTCATTCACGCGACTCTTGCTGACTGCGTATGCCAACGCCTGGTCGCGCATCCATAAGGAAAGGTCGTGGGGCTTGTGGCTGCGGGATAATACGATGGATAATGCCGTGCCCCAACTTCCCCCGCCAAGGATGGCGATCCTGGTCATTCTTTTTTGTCGCTCTTGCCGGTAGAAAATTTCGGTTCAACACCTTCAACGAGCCGCTGGATGTTGGCGTCGTGCTTATAAATAATCAGCAGGGTCGCGGCCATAGTTCCAAAAATAATTATTGTCGGCGGAGCATGATGCGGAGCCCACAGAAAATAAATGAGCAGAGGCATGGCGGCAGCTGCGGCGATCGAACCGAGCGAGACATACTTCCAATATGCGGCCACCAACGCAAAGAGGGCCAGCGCCGCCACCGCCGCAGGAGCGCAAAGCGCCAGAAAAACTCCTAACGCGGTCGCCACGCCTTTGCCTCCTCTGAAATTGAGCCAGATGGGAAAGCAGTGTCCCAACAAAACCGCGAGGCCGGCAATCATCATCCAGGTCGCGCTGTCGTGGGAATACCGCGCTGCCAACCAAACCGCGGCGTAACCTTTGGCAGTATCGAGCAGCAAAGTCAAAATGCCGGCGGCCGGACCAGCGACACGGGTCACGTTGGCCGCGCCGATATTCCCGCTGCCGGAGGTACGAATATCCTTGCTGCCAAAAATTCTGGTGATCAGAAGTCCCCACGGAATGGATCCCAACAGATAAGCGGTAACCACGATCCCGAGAAGTGTGATGGATATTCCAAACATGATTTAATTTCTCGTAGCCGCGAACGGGAACGACTGAACTTTGGAGTATATGGGACCGCTCGGCAACGTTTTGCTTTCTATAAGATGAAATTCATCGGGAGTCACGGAACCAAAATTATGTTTTTTGTATTTATCCGCTAGCTCGCGAAGAGCAATTTTAGAGCTGTCCGGGATGTCCCTGCTGCCACGGGCCAATGTGAGATGAGGCATGAAGGAGCGGTTTTCAGCAGGGATACCCAAAACTGCCAGTCGGCGGTCGATGCTAGTAGCGAGCGCGGCCAGGGACTTCGAATCTTCGATCGTGGCCCACAGCATTACCCCCGTCTTCGCGTTGAGATACCAACCCAGCCCACGAAAGCAGACGTCAACCCGGTCGTCAACGGAAACGCCACGGAGCGCCTCGATTATGGCCTGAACTTTTTCTGTGGGCACACTACCGATAAATTTAAGTGTCACGTGAAAATTTTGTCGTGGAACCCATCTCACCGGGGAATCGATAGAAGAAAAACTATTTCGTATGTTGGCG
>DATHMG010000023.1:0-53579 GCA_035487275.1 Candidatus Acidiferrum sp.
GACACCCATGGGCCGCGTAGGGACTCCCGCGGACGTCGGCAATGCCGTAGTGTTGTTCTGCATGGACGAAGCCGGCTTCATCACTGGACAAACCGTGCACGTGGATGGTGGAGGGTCCATTATGGATCCCGTGTTCCCGCTCGAAATCCAGCGAGGATAGGCGATTGGCGGATACTTAGGGGCCTCCAATCGAAATCCGATCTGACGCGCAATTCCGGCGGAGCACAAGTCCTGGAACGCCACGCTAGAATCAAGACTTCCCCCGCTCAATACCGCAGGCACACCTATGGAACGATGCGCGAGTGCGAGCCTCTGATTGAGCGGCTACAACTCGAGCAGCTTCCGAATTTCTTCCCGGAGGCTGATTTCAAATACCGTCTCGACCCAGAGCACGAGCCCGAAGATGAACATGGGAATGTGAAGCAGCCGGTAAACAAGGAAAAAGTTACGATCGCTCAGTTGTTCAAGTCCTATCGTGACGCTGGGCTGCTCAAACCCTCAGATCCCAAACTGCAGCTCTATTGGGTGGCTCGTCGGAATGAGACCGTAGAACTCACCGCTCGAGGACGGGAATACTGGTGGCTGGTGGTCAACAGAATCATATAGGAATCTAGATGACAAGCGTCGGCATCACCGGTCATCAGCGGCTTGAGGATGGAGTGCCACGGACTTGGGTCGCTAACACGATACGCGAGGAACTGGCTGGGCTAGCACCGCCAATCGTGGGACTAACTTCGCTTGCGATCGGCGCAGATCAAGTCTTCGCGAGATGTGTCCTCGAAAGCGGAGGAGGTATTCACGCTGTTTTGCCCTTCGCAGATATCGAACGAACTTTCTCGCCTGCCGATGTCGAGGCTTATCGTGAGTTGATAGGGCGGGCCACTGTGGAGGTCCTAAGCACGTGCGGGACAGACGAGGACGCATACCTTGCCCTCAGGGCAAAGGATTGTTGAACTGTCCGAGATCTTGGTGGCCGTATGGAACGGTGAGCCGGCAAAGGGCAAGGGCGGCACAGCGGATGTCGGAGGTTACGCGATACAACGAAAACGGCCTGTGATCCAAATTGATCCTGTAACACGGACTATTCGCCATCGCTGATAAGAAGAAGCTTATTTTACCAATAAGACTAGCGGTCCCGTGCCATATTCGAAGGCCGGAACTCTACATTTTTACTACATTCCCTGTCTAGGACGCTTCCTAATCCTTCTCGCGACTCCTAGAAAGTGATATAAAATCAAGGCGTTACCAATCTTCGGGCCTGTAGCTCAGCGGTTAGAGCAGCGGACTCATAATCCGTTGGTCCCAGGTTCAAATCCTGGCGGGCCCACTAACTCTCTTGCATTGTTCGCCGCCTACTTGTTGTGCCCGTGCTCTGGGAAAACTTGACGCGAATTGCGGACTTTTTGGGCACCCAATGTGATATATAAACGCCGATCACATAAGGAGTTCCCATGGCTAGTTTTTGTTCCAAGTGCGGCGCTGAGCTGTCGCCCGACACGCGATTTTGTCAGGGTTGTGGTGCTCCAACTGGCTTCGCAGCTTCACCATCGACACCTGTCGGGGTAACTCCCGCGGGCCAAATTCCCGCCGGACAAGCGGCCGCTGCTGCTGCGCCATCCAGCGGAGTTCTCAAACTCGTGCTGATCATCGTTGGGGCTGTTGTTTGCTTAGGCATGTTGAGCGCAATCGCCGTAATGTTCGGGCTGTGGCGCATTTCGCGGTCGGTCCACGTCGACCGATCTGGAGGCGTGACCATTTCGACTCCCGCGGGAAAAATCTCTACCGGGCGGACTTCCCCTGCCCATCTGACTGAGACGGAAGTGGGTGCGCCAATCTATCCGGGCGCCATTGCTGAAGAAGGTGGCTTTAAATTGGGAGCGGAAAGCGGCTCGATGGCTACCTACGTCTTCAAAACCTCGGATTCAGTGCCGCAGGTTCTGGCCTTTTACCGCGACAAGTTCGGACCAAAGACCAGTGTGATAGAAACTCCCCAAGGGGGCATCGTGACCGCCGCCAAGAATGATAATGAGGGCATTATGGTCACTATCGGCCACGATGAAAGTGAAGACAAGACTTCCATCGCCATCACTCACACTACCTCGACGAAAGGTACTCACCAGTAAACGATCATCGTCTCGTGTCCCTCTGCCTCCGATAAGAACACTGGGCTCTCACAGACGCCCGAAGGTATAACCCACCGCAATGGTGTATTGCGGCACGACGTTTCTTCCGTACTCTTGATCCATATTGTGAACCCAGTGAAGATCAAACTGCGGCTTGATGAAAATGTTCGGTTTGACGTAGATCTTCACGCCAACTGCGCCGTGCAACTGAAAATGATTGGCGCTTGCGAAGTAGGAACTCTGGTTGTTGCACACCGTTGCGGTGGCGCAGGCTTGCTGGCTGAAATATAAAGACGTTTTTGCGCCGCCAACTCCACCTTCCAGTACCGGAACGATGCGAACCTTTGGTGACAGCGGCTGATAAACCGCATTGAAATCGTAAAACGCCGGGCGAGCTTTGATTCCGGCATCCGGCAAATACGACGCTTGCGCGAAACGAAACGCGTACTCGCCATTAAAACCAAGATGCGCCCCGAACATGTAGTCCGCGCCGAACACACCAAATAGCCCGCCCATCCTAGGCGCTGCTTCGCAATTTCCCGTGAAATTATCAAAGATAAATTTCGAAGCACATCCGGGAGTTGTACCCGCGCTATTGGTTGCTGTGCCCAATCCAAAGTACGCGCTGAACTCCTGAGCACGCGCATGATTGGCCATGGTCAGCATTCCTAACAATAGAAACACAATCGTGCGAAATATCAGCTTTGACAAGGACATTCTCCTTATTGAAGGCTTCCAATGATTTGCGTGCGCGGTTGGTATCGCTGAACGGAAAATTTAGGTCTTCGCTGTATCCCTCATACTTAGGCCCGCGCCAAGATAGATGGCGCGCCCCGCTTCAGGGTTGTTTGAAAACCAAAAACTAAATATTTTTGGACGTATCGAATGAGGCACAGAAATGTGCGCGGCGGCCGACGCATGATTTACCGGCTGCTGAACAAAGCCTCAAAAATTCACCTGTTGTTTGGAACTTTTTTATTGTTTTTTGGGAATAACACCAGCAGGGAAGGGTGTTGACGTGCCGTCGATGCGGGATCCAGTGACACGCGCGTCGGCACAGTTGTCGGACTTGATGTTTTATTCTTGAGAATTTAGGTCTTGGCCGAGTTCAGCATTTATTCAGGTAGAAGTACGCTCGGACTTCTGCCCTGAAAGGGAGCCAATCTGCTTTGCTACCAGGAATAACCAATCTCGTTGTTCGGCGAATCCGTCCGTCGGCTGAACTCCCGTTGACGAAGACGGCGTAAATGCCAGGTCCCATGGCTGCACGGAATGGCTCGCTGTCGCTATATCGAGAGCCTTGCCCACCCATCCGCATGTGCACATCGTAATCGACTGATTGCTCATCGGGTCGTCCGGCGGATCACTCAACTGTTCGCCGAAACTAAGGAACGCTGAAGACAGCAAGCGGAGGCACCAGGGACATTCAAAGAGAACTATGTGAGCAAATCGTTTTTCCTTGCCATACACGGCTATCCTCCTGCTTCACGCTGATGGGGGGACAGCAAACGCGAAAGCGGACGCGCAAAGAATAATTGACCGACTCACGCCAAATCCATACCGACAATACCTTACCCATCAGCGGACCGTACTGGAGTCTTGTGAAGGTTCACACACCTTTCCAAGGGGTCCAAGCAGCCAGGACCGAGCAGCCGGCCATTATTTAGTTTTTGGACGGGGGTTTTTTGGCGAGACGCGAAACGCGGGAACCTGGCCGCCGCCGCTGGTTACGTTGGCCAAGCCCGTCGCGCTGAGACGCGTAAGATAGCCGGCGAGTTTTCCGCGGAATAGATATGGCGCGAAGTCCACCAGCATGTCGCGGAACTCCACGTCGCCGCTCGCAGTTATGTGCGGAAACACCTCGCGGCGGATGGGAATGCGTCCCTGGACGATCCAGCAAGCTCCATTGTTTTCCGGACCCGGGCTCAAAATCGCTGTTTGGATGGCGGTTTCCCACGCGCTTTCGCTGGTTTCCCAGCCCAGTGTGACTCCCGTGCCGCCGTATTCGTCGCTCGGCTTCAAAACCAGGCTCTCGCGCTCTTTGCGCACAAATTCAAGCAGATCGACGGATTTGCCTCCGTGCATCGTGCGCACATCCGCGACCACGCGCGTCCAGGGAAGATGATTCGCAATAATTTTTCGTTCCGGTGGCGAAAAGAGCGCTTCGTTTCGTTCATCCGTTAAAACCGCAAAAAAGGTTTTAACGTGAGGAATCTTGCAGCGAAAAGAATTCGCCACGCACACCGCATTCGCCGTGTAAGCGTTCACCAACGCCGCGCATTCGGGCGGTTTCGCGACGATATCATTCATCAACACCCGGCGATACACGAGATCGATTTTTTTGCCATGAGCGGTCAATTTCTTCCCGTCGAACGTCAAATCGCGCGGGTCCGCCACCAGCGTAGGCACGCCCATTTTCTCGAAACGCGCTTTCAGAATTTCAAACTCGCTCCACGTCGGAACGCCCTTCCAGTCCACGATCGCGATTTGCGGCCGCTTGCTCTTGCCGCCCCAATCGACATAACTCAGTACCAGCGCGTCGAGCAGTTTGGCGCTCAACGGATAGCTGTGTACCTCGTAGCGCTTTGAAAATTGCGCCATCAACGGAAGTCCGCTGAAAATCTCGCCCAGCGTCTCCGAATAGCCTGCGCCTGCGGGTGATTCGCCGTTGTATTCGGCGAACTTCAGTGATTCGGGTAGCAAGAATGCGTCCAGGCGTGAAGCCGTGCTGACTCTCCCGTTTCCGCCGGGCAACCGCGCGAGCCGCGTTTCCTCGGGGCGCAAATGAAATTGCGCGAAAAGTTTTTCGTCCGCCAGCGCGGCGAGCGCTACCCGCTCTCCAAGTTCCGCAATGGTCTCGGCCACCGGGCGTACGCGATCTTCATCTTGAGGGGAAAGAAAGAAGGGCCGAAGAAAAGGGCAGTGCACGCGATCGCCAAAAGTAAGTTTGGCGGCCCGCAGCTGTTTCAGAAAATCCTGCGCGAAGGCGTGATCTTTCTGAAGCGCTGGATGCAGCAAAGCATGCCAGTATTCGGCAGCATTGCCTTCCGTAGGTTTTTGCGAAGCGGTGCTCACTTTATTTTCGATTTCGTGGGCCCGGCTGGCGGCGGTGTCGATGCAGGTACAGCCGGCCCTGGCGCAGCCGGCGTTCGCGCTCGCGCTGGCGCCGAGGACTTTTGCGCTGTTTGCGTCGGCGCTGACTGGGCCTGCGCCGCAACTGCCTGCGTTTTCAGTTGCAGCGCGCCAGTGAAACCGGCGACGCCGCCTTCCTGAGTTCCCGCTTTTATACCAACCATCTCTTCCCAACGTGGCCACGAATTGGAAACATCTCCGCTGAGCGCTCGGTCGATTACCAGCCGCGCCATCCTGTCCACCACCTGCTCAAAATAAAATGCGGTAATACGGTCGCGCTCAAAATCCGGCGCGGGATTCAGAAAATCGATGGCGTAAGGTACGCCATCCTGAATGGCAAACTCGATGGTATTCATTTCGTAGCCCAGCGCCACATTAATCGTTTGCGCATCTTTAACCACCCGCTCGCCAATCTCCGCGGAAAGATATTTGTGATCCACGATGTAGCGGCGATCCTTGGGATCGTAGTGCACCGGCAAAATATCCGTCTTGCCGAAGGTGAAGCAGCGCACGTATTGCGTGAAATTGATAAATTCCTGGAGCGTCATGCAATACGGCGAAGTCTGATCATAAGCCGCCAACAATTCTTCTTTGGTGTGAACCTTATATACGTGCTTCCAGCCGCCGCCCGAATAAGGTTTCAGAATCGCCGGGCGCCCGACGTAATCAAGCAAGCCGTCCCAGTCGATCGGATACTCCAAGTTGTGCAAGGACTCCGCATTAATGTCCACATCTTTCGGATAACCTTTTTGTGGCAATAGCACGGTCTTGGGAATGGCCACGCCGAGTTTCGCCGCGACGCAATAATTAAGAAACTTGTCATCCGCTGTCCACCAGAAGGGATTATTTATGACGTAACTTCCCTCCAGAACCGCGTGTTTCAAGTAGCCGCGGTAATATTCCACTTCATGCGAGATGCGGTCGACGATCACTCGATACTTGGCAGGCTCATCCATGCGCGTGCCGCCAAGTTTCACAAATTCAGCGGTAACGCCATCTTTCGCGCCTAAAGTCTTCACCCGTTCGATGAATGCCGGTGGAAAACTAAATTCCCGCCCGCATAATAGTCCGACCTTCTTCATTGCTCTTGCTCCTCAGCAAAATCTCCGCTCATTTTAACTATTCGTAACGGACGAGTGGTTAAGGTCGGAATAAAATCCGCGAACTAAACCCGGCACTATCAGCAAATCAATTTACCGCGCGGGCCGTCGTCGAAGACTGGGCAACTCCGCCGCGAGTTTCATTGACCAGATGCTGCACCACCGCCTTAAGGTCGCCTGTCTCCTGATAGACGCGCAACTGCCGCTCCGCGCTGGTCCCTTCATTCATGATGGTGTGCACGTACTCCACCGCGCTGCGGCTGCCCAGTTCATCAACGACGTCATCCACAAACTCCAGGAGCTCAGGAATCAACTCGCGCATAGGCACTTCCGTTTCCTTGCCGAAGTCCACCAGCTTACCTTCTATTCCATAGCGCGCGGCACGCCATTTATTTTCTTCGATCAGCGCGCGCCGGTACAAGCGAAAGCTCATATTACCTTTGTACAGGCGATGGAGTTTCACGACGATGGCTTGCGTAAGTGCGGCGATCGCCACCGCCTCTTCCACTTTTGTGGTTACATCGCACATGCGAAATTCCAGCGTGCCGAAGGTCGGGTGCGGGCGCACATCCCACCAGATTTTTTTGCCGTTATCGATGCAGTTCAGTTTCACCAGCAGGTTCACGAAATTTTCGTACGCGCTCCAGGATTCGAATTGTTCCGGCACGCCGGTTCGCGGAAATCTGCGAAACACGGTGGTGCGAAACGATTTGAGCCCGGTGTTGCGTCCCATCCAGAACGGCGAGCTGGTGGACAGCGCCAGGAGATGCGGCAGGAAGTAACGCACCATGTTCATCATGTCGATAGTGGTTTGTTTGTCGGGCATGGCTACGTGCACGTGCATGCCAAAAATCAGCAGCGACCGCGCCAATTGCTGCAGCTCTTCAATAATATTTTGGTAGCGCTCACCGGGAGAAATCACCTGATCGATCCAGCTGGAGAAAGGGTGCGTGCCCGCAGCCGCTACCTGCAATCCCGCGCGTTCGGCCGCCGCCACCAGCTCGCCGCGGGTGCGGTGCATTTCGATGCGCAGCTCATGCACGCTGTCGCAAATATTCGTGCCCGTCTCCACGATCGATTGGTGCATTTCGTGCTTCACCTGCTCGATGATGCTCGGCGAAGCTTCGGAAACCAGCTGCATCACGTGCGAACGCAGCTCACACGTAACCGGATCGATAATTTGAAATTCTTCTTCTACGCCGATGGTAAAACGGTGAGCCATGTTGTGGCCCTCTGTTTGGCCTGACGATTCGTGGGACTTAAGGTGCGTATCATACGCCCCCCGTCCCTTAAATAATATCGGAACCCTGGCGCGAATATTTCGATCCTAAGCTGCAGTAATTACAGGCATTGGGCTTGATTGAGTGACGGAAAGGGCCAAAAAAGGAATGAAAAACTGGCGTACAAAAACGTCGAATCCCTGGTTTGCGACGCGGGCCTTTGAGAGGAAAAAGTGGGGACAGAAGGTCGTGCTGTCCCCGAATGCTTTTATTGTGAGCGGCTATAACTCGCTAAGCGGCCCCCATCGACCTGCGCTGCTGGAAGCATTCTCGGCAAAATACCGGACGCCCCTGTGTTGGCCGGAAAGGCACAGTGGTCTCCTTGCCGCATTGTGAACAATTGGTTTTTGTCTCCGAGCGCATTTGCAACCCGCCCGCGACGCCCGGACCGGCACCCTCGGCGCGTCTGGCCTTGCACGCTTTACACCGCTTCGGTTCGTTCTTGAAACCCTTGTCGGCGAAGAACATTTGTTCGCCGGCGGTAAAGACAAACTCGGCGCTGCACTCCGAACACTTCAGCACCCGATCGTGATATTCCATGACGCGCTCCCCTTAGCCCCGAAAGAGGCGAGGGGATGGGCCAACTTGCACCCTCAGGCCTGACTTCGTGGAATATCCCACATCGTGGGCATGCCGATATCCGGGGACGCCGGGCGCGGATCCCAAGGGCCTACGAGCGTGAAGCTGAAAACCCAAACGTACTTGCCTGACTGGGGCCTGATTCTCGGAAGTGCCGCGCCGAGCCGAGCCGCGAAACGGAAATTAATCCGCTTCCCGGCGCTGCTTCTTACGCAGTCGCTTCCGCGAAAGCGCTTCTTTTGTCCGGCGTTTCTCGCCGGGTTTCATGTAGAAGCTGTGCTTCTTTATTTCCTTGATGATGTCTTCCTGCTGCACCTTGCGCTTGAAACGGCGCAGTGCGTTTTCCAGAGACTCACTCTCTTGGATAATAACTTCTGCCAATTTATTGTCACCCCCAATCCGGTTAGGATTGGTTTCTAGCGGCGCCTTATCTTGGCGCCGTCCTGTATAGATTGTCTCACGAGGTCGTTGGCATCTTCTAATCAATTGCGGGCACTAAAGTCAAGGAATCTTTATGAAGGCAGGCTTCCCGTCGCGGCGGCCAGTAATTTAGTAATAAAACAGTACTGGCAGTATCCCGCAGTAAATAAACGCAAAACGTGGTCGCAGGGCGAGAATACCGCGGTTTTGCGGGCTTGCACGCGGCCTTGCCGATACTGTTAGAATCTACCCGCTCGTACAGAGGCACCCCGGGGGTCAGTCCATGTCCGATATGCGCGAAGCCATCGGCGTCCTTCTCGCCGGAGGCCAGGGTGAACGATTGTGGCCGTTGACGCGCGATCGCGCCAAGCCCGCGGTGCCCTTTGGCGGACTTTACCGCATTATCGACATCACCCTTTCCAATTGCATCAACTCCAATTTGCGCCGCGTCTTTGTACTGACTCAATACAAAGCGCTCAGCCTCAATCGTCACATTCGCGCGGGTTGGTCGCCTCTTGCCGGGCTCGGCGAATATATCGAAGTGCTTCCGCCGCAGATGCGCGTGTCCCAGCAGTGGTATCAGGGCACCGCCGACGCCGTGTACCAGAACATTTATTCCATCGGCAGCGAACGTTCAAAATTTGTTTTTATTTTATCCGGCGACCACATTTACAAAATGGATTACAGCCGCATGCTCAAGCAGCACGTCGATTCCGGCGCCGACGTGACCGTCGCTACCATTCAGATTCCCGTTGAGGAAGCCGCCGGCCAATTTGGAGTAATCGAAACCGATAACGACTGGCGCATTGTGGGATTCGAAGAAAAACCCAGGGCGCCCAAACAGTCTCCTCATCACGCGGGGCATTGCAACGCCTCCATGGGCATCTATGTTTTTAAGACCGACCTGATGATCCCCATTTTGCTGGCCGACTCCGAAGATCCCAAATCTCATCACGATTTTGGCAAGGACATTCTTCCGCGCATCATCTCCAGGCATCGCGTGTTCGCTTATAACTTCGTGGATGAAAATCGCAAAGACGCGTTGTACTGGCGGGATGTTGGAACGCTGGATGCCTACTACGAAGCCAACATGGATTTGGTCAGCGTCTCGCCGATTTTCAACTTGTATGACACTTCCTGGCCGCTGCGCACCTGGATTCACCAGTACCCGCCCGCCAAATTTGTTTTCGCTGATCCCGAGCGCATGGGCGTGGCCCTGGATTCCATCGTCGCCGGCGGCTCCATCATTTCCGGAGGCCGCGTGATTAAATCCGTGCTCGGCTCCGATGTCCGCGTGAACAGCTACTCCGAAGTCTCGGAATCCATCATCTACAATCACGTGAACGTCGGCCGCCATTCGCGCATCCGCAGAGCGATCATCGACCGCCACGTAAGCCTGCCGGAGCGCACCGAAATCGGCTACGACACGGAAGCCGATAAGCGCCGCTTCCACGTCACCGACTCGGGCATCGTCGTAGTAGTCCGCCAGGAATCCCTCATCGAAGAGCCAGAATCAGCGTAAACGTTAGCCATTACCGCGGCCATTATGTTTAGGACCAGGTACCGGAATGCCGCTCCAGCAATCATCGAACGGCAAGGGAGCCAGACTTGCGCAGCCCCATTTGGTCATTGGCAATACTTGCGTTAGGCCTCGCATGGGGATCAGACACGGCCCAAAATTCAACGCCTCTCAAGGTTGATACGAATTCGGGCGCCACGGTTCGTTTGGAAGTGCACAATGGACAGACCCACTTCAAAATAGGCGATCCGGTAACCCTTGATCTAGTCTTCACTAGCCGCTCGCCTGGGTATGTTGTCAATACCGATACCGCTCCATACCCTCCTGTGTCCGATCTCGTAGAGCTTGCGCCGGAGGACGGATGGGTGCGTTCCCACGTCAGCTTCCGAAGAAACAGTCAGAACGGGAATGCATTGGCAAATCTGGGCAGTTCTCCTATACGCGTGCCGATATTGCTAAACCGGACCATTACGTTTAACGAGCCGGGCCAGTATGAAGTCACTCTCACAACAGAGCGGCTTCGCACTTCGGATGACTGGGCCCCGACGTCGCTGGAAATCTGCGATCTATGTCGGACCACAAATGCCGTCGCCATTGAATTGTCTGTGCGAGATGAGTCGGAGGAAGCGGCGCTAGTGAAGTCTCTTTCACGCGTCCTCGAGGAAACCAATAGCACTATGTCTGCAGGTGAATTGAGCCCCGAGCAGAAAGAGGAGATCTCCCGTGAAATCGAAGACCAAGAGAGAACAGCGGATTCCCCGGAATCGAGCAAGAAGCGATCTGAAAGCCTTCTTCGAAGAGTAAGCGAGCTTGCGTCAAATCGAATGGCTGCCATCCGGAAACAGGAAGATGCACGAAGTGAGGCAGCTGTACGGCTGGCATACTTAGCCGGGGACGATGCCGTGCGAGCCAAAGTTCACTTTATCGGCGATGAGCGGGAAGTTGGCGAGGGCAATCCGATCGGTCCGATCATGCGGGACGGCCTGCCAAGCTCACGCAACAAGCAATTGCAACTGATCCTGCTGGAAGCGGCCTGGCGCGATCCGCATCGGGTCCCGAATTCGGAACTGCACAATGCCCTTCGTCAAGCGAAGGAACTAATTCACAAACAGTGGGTCACCGACGAAGGTATGCTCTGGGCGGGAACAGCAGAGGAGCGACAAATGGCGCTTGACCAGTATCAGGCCGAGATCAACGAGGTGATAGCCACTCTACCGTTGCGTACCGAGTCAAACCGTACAGAAACCATCGACTTTCTAAAGAAGTTGGCGGTGCCCAATCAATTCAACAAGCACCCAACGACCAACACTACGCCCAATTAGCCGCGCGCCATCCCGAACGTTGGTCGAAAAAAGTTTCTCAGATGGCGGGACAGCAACGACCGAATATTCTGCTTCGCAAGGCCTACCCTTTCTCGAGAATGTTGCAGAAACGTTTTGCCAGAGACTCAAAAGCCGCCATATACATGGCCGTTAGCGGGCCATGGTAGCTTCTTACAGACCTTGTTTGTTTTGCGCAGTCTACAAATATGGGTCAATCCAGGCGTGCTCTTGTTCTCGCTTTTCTGTAAAATTCTTCATTCACTCCAAGGAGACTCACCAAAATAATGTCCACGAAAATTATTCGAGTACACGCGCGCCAGATTATCGATTCGCGCGGCAATCCCACTGTGGAAGCCGATGTAACGCTGACGTCCGGCGCAGTCGGCCGCGCGGCGGTTCCATCTGGCGCGTCCACTGGCGAGCACGAAGCGCTGGAATTGCGTGATGGAGACAAGTCGCGCTATCTGGGCAAAGGAGTTTTGAAAGCAGTTGCGAATGCCAACGGCGAAATTGGCAAAGCGGTAACCGGCCTGGATGCTGCCGACCAGCGTGCTCTCGATCACAAAATGATTTCGCTGGATGACACGCCGACGAAGTCGCGGTTGGGCGCCAATGCTATTCTGGCGGTGTCCATGGCCGCAGCGCGCGCAGCTTCCATCGCATTGAAACAACCTCTCTACAAATATCTTTCCCGGTATTCCACGGATTCTTCCGCAAATCTTTTGCCCGTTCCAATGATGAATATTCTCAACGGCGGCGCGCACGCGGACAGTTCCGTCGACTTCCAGGAATTCATGGTCATGCCAGTGGGAGCACCGAATTTTTCGGAAGCGCTGCGCTGGGGCGTGGAAATTTTCCATGCGTTGAAAACAGCACTAAAAAAGCGCGGCTACTCGACCGCCGTCGGCGACGAAGGCGGTTTCGCGCCCAGCTGCAAATCCAACGAGGAAGCCATCCAGATCGTGCTGGAGGCCATCACCGCTGCAGGATATAAACCGGGAGACCAAGTGCGCATCGCACTCGATCCCGCATCCAGTGAGTTTTACGATAAAGCGACCGGTACGTACATATTTAAGAAGTCCGACAAATCAGTGCACACCAGCAGCGAACTGGTTGCCTACTGGAGCAACTGGGTGGAAAAATATCCCATCGTTTCCATTGAAGACGGCATGGCAGAAGACGATTGGGGCGGCTGGAAAGAGCTCACGGAACGCGTTGGCCGCAAAAACGCTTCAAAAAAATCAATTCAATTGGTGGGCGATGACCTTTTTGTCACCAATACCGAACGTCTCGGACGCGGCATCACCGAAGGCGTGGCCAACGCCATTCTGATCAAGCTGAATCAAATTGGAAGTGTTACCGAAACCATCGACGCCATCGAATTAGCACGCAAAGCCGGCTACAACTCCATCATTTCCCATCGCTCCGGTGAAACGGAAGACACCTTCATCGCTGACCTGGCAGTGGCCACCGCCGCGGGACAAATCAAAACCGGATCAGCGAGCCGCACCGATCGCATCGCAAAATACAATCAGCTTTTGCGTATCGAAGAAGAACTTGGCGGGGCCGCCAGATTCCCAGACACTTCGCTTTTTAAATAGAGACCGTCCAGAAACACCCGTTCAGAAGAGCCGCGAAACGTATTCGCGCATCTCGCGCTTCCAGTACGGCCAATCGTGGCCTCCCTCGGGTCCCCAATCGTCCAACGAGTGGCGAATGCCCTTGCTCCACAGGATTTCCGACAAGCGATAGCTTGGCCCACTCTTTTCCCACGGCCCCGTGCCGGTAATGATGTGAATGTCGCACGAAGCAAGTTGGTCCAACAGCCACGGGTCGCTTAAATTTGACAAATAGTCGACGGGATTATTGAAGTAAAAATTGTCGTCGTACAGGCCATCCATAAAATTTTTGACATCGTATACGCCGGACATCGCAAAACAGCGTTTAAACACGTCCGGATGCTTAAACAGAGTATTGGCCGCGTGATACGCCCCGAAAGACGCCCCCATCGTCGAAATGGCCACCGACGATTTGCAATTGTCCCAGATGAACGGAACAACTTCCTCACGCACATACTCGTCGAACATCACTTGCATGTAGCTGCGATGAAACGGGTGCGCGTCCCGGTTGTAAAGCCCGTGATGATTGACGGAGTTTACGGAGAAGAACTTAATTGTGCCCGCGTCGATAAAATCGCCAAGTGCGCCGATCATGCCCTGGTTTTCCAGTTCCCACTCATCGCCCGCGCTGGTGGGAAATCCCATCAACGGCGGCCCCCAGTGGCCATAGACCACCACGCCCAGCTCGAGGCCTAGCCGTCGTGAATGCCAGCGGTGATACTCGCGTTTCATGAATGGCCTCTATGCACAATCGACTGTGTAAGACGAAAGGAGCAGAATTATGCCAGCCGCCTGGAACCGAAGCAATGAGACTGGCAAAGCATATGTCTAAGTCTGATTGCGCGAAGTGATTTGGTTTTAATTCTGCTACACTTCGCTGCCAATCGGCGTCACCTATCCACCACAAGGAGCAATCTTAATAATGGCTACTCCGTCTTCCACAAACCGGCCTACGCCGGAGCATATTTTCAATACGTTATTCGCATACCAGCAGACTTACGCGTTGCGGGCCGCGATTGACTTGGATATTTTTTCGGCCATCGCCGGTGGCGCTACGGAGATCGCTTTACTGGCGAAAAAAACCGGCGCGGCGGAACGCGGTCTTCAGGCGCTGTGCAATTACCTTGTGCCGCTTGGCTTTCTAACGAAACAAGGAGCGCGCTACGGGCTCACCCAGGAGTCCGCGATTTTTCTGAACAAGCAATCACCGGCATACATGGGCTCGATTTCGCAGTTTTTTACCAACGACCACATCGTTGGAAACTTCGCCAAACTAACCGAGGCGGTCAAGAAAGGCGGCACGGCCGCTGCGGAAGGGCACAATCAGGCGCCCAATGATGAAATGTGGGTTACGTTTGCGCGCACCATGGCGCCCACCACGGCTCCGGCCGCGGCGTTCATCGCCGAGCTGACGGGCATGTCCCAGGGGAAAACTTGCAAGGTGTTGGACATTGCCGCCGGTCACGGCATGTATGGAATCACCTTGGCGCGAAAAAATCCCAATGCGCAGGTGACCGCGCTGGACTGGCCGAACGTGCTGGAAGTGGCTAAGGAGCATGCCCACGCTGCGGGAGTCGGCGAACGATTCAAGACTGTAGGCGGGAATGCGTTTGAGGCTGACATGGGCACCGGCTACGATTACGTTTTGCTGACAAATATTTTTCATCACTTCGATCCGCTCACGTGCCAAAAATTGATGAAGCGCGTGCACGCGGCGCTGAAACCCGGCGGGCAAGCCATCACGGTGGAGTTTGTGCCCAACGACGATCGCGTAAGCCCAGTGATGCCGGCGATGTTTAGTTTGGTGATGCTGGCGACTACCGATGCGGGCGATGCTTACACATTGCCGGAATACGAAAAAATGTTTCGCAATGCGGGATTTGCGAAAACCACATTGCACCAGATTCCTGACATGCCATCGCAAGTGCTGGTTTCAGAAAAGTAGTAGCGATTCAGGGCCAAAGCGGCGCTAATGCGTGTGCGCCGATCAGAGAGAAGCAGTGGGTGGACGATCAGCGCGTCGACCTCGGCGAAATTTTCTCCACATCTTTCGGGGAGGCCACAATAACGGCACGGCCACGATCAGCCACGGGATAATGGCCACTACCACGGTAATGAGCGATGCGATGCTTTCCCCCAGCACTGATCCAGATTCGCGAAACTGCTGAATTTCTACGGAATCTTTAACGGTGGTCGAAGGCTTTGCCAACATGACGCGGAGATTGTCGCGGAAGCCAGTGAGATTTCTGATTCGTGCCTCGGTATCCACAACCGCGGTGGTCTTGTCCTCGCTTTCGGTGGTGTGCTGCACGATGGTGCCCTGGTTTTCCAGGTGATCCATAAGCTTCTGCACATCTTCGGGCGCAACGCGAAAGCTGATCGATGCGGATGGCAAGGCCTCGCGGGTTCGCGCGGTAATACTGGAGTTGAGGATTTCGCAGTGAATCGTCGAGCAAAAGCTGCTCACCGATTCCCAGGATTTTTGCAGTTGGGTTTCGGCGGCAACCATTTGCAGTTTGTGACTCACGGTAATGAAGCGCTGCACATCGGGAAGCTTGCCTCATACATCGACACCTCGTTGGGTGACGCGTAATACCCCCTCGTCGAGTTGTAATGAATGTGCGGCCTTTTTCGCACAACCGGAAAAAAGCACCAAACCGCAGAGGAAGATGAGAGCTGTGACGCGGCGTCGCGGCCCAGAGGGAATCACAACTTAGCTTGCGCCTGGCGCAGGTATTCGCCAACGACTTTGACGTAATCGGGAAAGGCGACTTCGGGCTCGAGCAAATCCGGATGCCACACTTTTTCCCATTCGAAGCAATAAAAGCCCGTGTAATGGATTTTGACCAACGCCTCCACCTGGCGTTTTACCGGCACGTCCCCTTTTCCAGTCAGCACATAATGGCGCTCTTTCCCGGCAGGCACCGAATCCTTCAAGTGTGTATGGCGGATCCATTTCCCCAATTGCGACACGGTGAATTCCGGATCTTCGTGCGAAGTATCAAATGTATGGTGCGCATCCCACAGCAAAGCCGCATGCTCGGAATCGGCGCGCGTCAATATTTCTTTCAACGTGGGTGAATCGGTGAAATCGCCATGCGATTCAATGATGACGGTAACGTTTCGCGGCCCCGCATATTCGCCGAGCTCATGCAAGCCGGAAGCGACGCGCGCGATAACTTCCTCTCGCGGCCCATCCATTTTATTCCCGAAGACGCGCACGTAAGGCGCGCCCAGAGCCGCCGCCAGATCGATGAAACTGCGCGCATCAGAGAGTTGTTGGGAGCGCTTGTGCGGATCCGCCACGTGCATCTCCGCCGAACTGCTCACACACGCGATCTTCAGTCCGTGTGCCGCGACGTCACGCTTGGCAGCGGGGATTTTCTCCGGCGCGAATTCCGGACGGGCCGGAAGGTTCATCTCGCCGAGCAGGCCGCGCAACTCGACGGCCGCGAATCCATGCTGCTCCGCGAAGTCCAGAATTTGCGGCCAGGTCCACGCCGGGCACCCCAGCGTGGAAAACGCCAGCGGCAATCGCTCCCCGGCTGCGTGAGCATATCGTGCCCCCAGCGCGGCCAATGCCATGCTACTTACGAATTCGCGTCGTGTCGGCTTCATGTATGCCCCTCTCGGGTTTCCGGGCGAATTCTATCACCATGGCTGCATCTCTCGTGGTCCACATTTGCGAGAATTCTGAATGGCAGTAGGATGTAGCATAGAAATAGCAGCCCGCTAGCTCGTGAAAATTGGGAGACCCTCAAGAATGCTCCGTGATCAAGTGTCCGTAAACAGCGGCGAGTCCGTAAATATCGTTGAGCCCGGGCGCCGAGAATTTTTGAGGAACCTGCTCGGCGCAGGCGCGCTGGTATTGAGCATTCACAGGGCGCCAGAAACTGTTTTCGCTGCGGCAACCGACCCTGCAAGCGCTAATGCCGTTGCCCCGATGGCAAACGCACCGTTGCACCCGAATGTTTATATCGCCATCGATACCGACGGAACTGTTTACATCATCGCGCACCGCTCAGAGATGGGCAGCGGAAGCAAAACCGCGTTGCCGCGCATTGTGGCCGACGAACTTGACGCTGACTGGGCGCGCGTAAAAATTGTGCAGGCCCCTGGCGATGAAAAATATGGCGATCAGGATACCGATGGCTCGCACTCCGTGCGTAGTTTTTTCGATACCCTGCGGGAAGCAGGCGGAACAGCGCGGCTAATGCTCGTCCGCGCGGCCGCCGCGCAGTGGAACAAACCGGCGAATGAGTGCCACACCGAGTCACACCAAGTGATACACACGTCCTCCGGGAAAAAACTTGGATACGGCGAACTGGCGGCCTCCGCCGCAAAACTGGAAGTTCCCAAAAAAGAAGATGTGAAATTAAAGGCGCGCACGGAATGGCGCTACATCGGCAAGGGCACTCCGAACTACGACCTGAAAGATATGTGTGACGGCAAGGCGGTCTACGGCCAGGACACCCGCATGGATGGGATGTTGTATGCCAGCGTCGCCCACCCGCCCGTCTTCGGCAGCTCCGCAAAAACCGTGGATGATAAGGCCGCGCTTGCTATTGCTGGCGTAAGGCAGACCGCCTCAATTGAAGGATTCAAGCCGCCGGTGGGATACCAGACCCTGGGAGGCGTCGCGGTTCTGGCGGACAGCACCTGGGCAGCTATGCAAGGCAAGAAAAAACTCAAGATTGAGTGGGAGAAGAGTCCGCACAGCGTCTACAACTCTGACGCCTACAAAAAAGAATTGCAGGACACCGCGCGCAAGCCGGGAAAAGTAGTGCGCGAAAACGGAAACGTGGACGCCATTTTTGGCAAGGGCGGCAAAATTGTGGAAGCGGAATATTACGTGCCGCTGCTCGCGCATGCCTCCATGGAGCCGCCGGCGGCTCTAGCGGTTTTTCGCGACGGCAAAGTTGAAGTGTGGGCGCCTACGCAGAATCCCCAAGGCGCGAAAAATGCCGTCGCCAGCGCTGTCGGATTGAAAAAAGACGACGTAACCGTAAACGTTACGTTGCTGGGCGGCGCTTTCGGGCGCAAATCATTTCCGGATTTTGCAATAGAAGCCGCCGTACTCGCGAAAAAAACGGGTAAGCCCGTGAAAGTGGTCTGGAGCCGCGAAGACGACATCAAATTCGATACGTATCACTCGGTAGCCGCGATGTATATGAAAGCCGCGCTGGGCCCGGACGGAAAGCCTGAGGCTTGGCTGCAGCGCACCGTGTTTCCGCCGATCGGATCGACCTTCGATCCCAAGACAAATTATTCCGCGGCGGACGAGTTGGGCCTGGGGTTTACGGATGTGCCGTTCGCATTACCAAATCACCGCGTGGAAAATGGTCCGGCAACCGCCCACGTGCGCATCGGCTGGCTGCGCTCGGTCGCAAATATTTATCACGCCTACGCGGTGCATTCTTTTGCCGACGAACTGGCGCACGCCGCGGGACGCGATCCGCTCGAATATTTGCTGCAGCTTCTGGGGCCGGATCGCATTATTCCGAAGACTGAATTGCCGAAGAATTATCCGAACTACGACGATGCGTATGAGCAGTGCCCCATCGATACGGCCAGGTTTCGTCGCGTCCTATCGCTGGCAGCGGAACAAGCCGGCTGGGGAAAACGAAAATCCGGCAATGGATTTGGCATGGGCATCGCGATGCATCGGAGTTTTTTGACCTACGTCGCATCGGTGGTGCAGGTGCAAGTAAACGATGCCGGCCAAGTACAAATCAAACGCGTCGACACTGCCTTGGATGCCGGTACAGTGGTGAATCCGGAAATGGTACGGCAGCAATTTGAAGGCGCGGCCGTGATGGGCACCTCTCTCGCGTTTTACGGTGAGATCACTGCGAAGGATGGCGCCATCGAGCAATCCAACTTTAACGATTACCAGGTCGCGCGCATGAAAGAGGCGCCGCGCGAAACCTACGTGCACATCGTGCCAAGCGCGGATAAACCTGCAGGAATCGGCGAGCCGGGATTGCCGCCGTTCGCGCCTGCGCTCTGCAACGCGATTTTTGCGGCCAACGGCAAGCGCGTCCGCGAATTGCCGTTAAGCCGCGCGGGCTTTGCTTGAGATTCGGAGATTCAGCGAGTTAGCTTGATCAGAAGTGAGAGTGCTGATTCCGAGAAGAAATCTACTTCTGCAGCCGCGCTATTCCACGTAAAACATCAGCATCACACCCAGAACGATCATGATCGACGGCCACAGCTTATTGAAAAGAGGCTGCCAGGTAGTTTTGATTTCGGACAAGCCTTTCGTGAGACCAATGCCAAATCCTGCCGCGGTGTAAGTGTGATGCTCGGTCTGAATGCGCGCCATGCGCTCCATGTGCCCCGCGCCGTGCATACCGCCGCGATGTTCGTGGAAAAGCAAAATAATGGAGCCGGCAATCGCCACAACAGGAAAAACCCAACTGGCCCATGCCGCTTTCAAACTCCCGCGAGCGCGCAAGAACTCGATCAGCCCCACGGCCATCAGGATGAGTGCAAATGATTTGTGTTGCCGCACTTCCATATGGTGCGAGAGGCCATAAAACCACGACTGTGGGCCGAACGGCCAGAGCTCCGTATCGCTGAAAACAAGTACGAATATACCCGCCAGGAGAAAACATACCGGCCAGGCATAGCGAATACTTGGCCACCGCGCACTTAGTCGAGGCTCCGCAAGAATAAAAATCCCCGCGAGCACCACAAAAAAACCAGCCAGGTGATGATTGAATTCACTTTCGCGTTTGTCGGCAGCCAGTTTTTCAGGCGTACGCATCCACGCCAAGGGGTCTGGGGCCGTCGAACTCATGTCCATGCCAGGCATGTCGCCGGTCATCCCCTCGTGGCCCCCTTGGCCCTCGTGTGCGGAGTGATCTTGCGCGCGTACCAAAGGCTGGCAGGCGCAAAGTGCCAAGACTAGCAGCAGGCACATGCCAGAAAATCTAAATTGTCGGAACAAATCCTTGCCCGAATGCATTGCTTCTCCAGATTATTTTCGAGTTGTCCACAAGAACATTGATTCGGAGTGAAAAGTTTCGCTCATTCCTGAGCGAAAAGCCAATGGGCATCAACACTTCCGCTTAGCGCGCCATCGACCGTTAGTTTAGTAGAGTTGTGTTTCTTACTCACACCGCAAAGCCACCATGGGATCGACGCGCATGGCGCGGCGCGTGGGAATATAGCAGGCAGCGAGCGCGACCAACGAAAGCAGAATAGCCACTCCGATAAACGTAAGCGGATCGGAAGCGCTGACACCGTATAACATGCGCGACATCAGTTTAGTGAGGCCGAGCGAAGCTGCCACGCCGATCACAATGCCAAGCAGCGTGAGCTTCGCTCCCTGCGACAAAATAAGATGCAAAACGTCCCAGCGCCGCGCGCCCAGAGCGATGCGAACTCCGATTTCGTGCGTTCGCTGCCCGACCAGGTGAGAGATAACACCATAGATCCCGATGCTCGAAAGAATCAGCGCCAGCGCGGCAAAAACACCCAGCAAAATCATGGGGAAGCGCCGTGCGGATAGCGAAGCGGAGATGATTTCCTCCATTGTCTGCGCACCATAAATCACTTGTTCGCCGCTCATCTGTTTGTTGACGCGGCGAAGGGAATCGAACAGCTGCGGGTCAGAGCCGTCCGACCGAACCATGATGGTCGTGCCGGTAGGCGCCAATTTCATCGCGGCGTCGGGCAACTGCATGAACGGCACGTACAGCTCAGCGCGCAGTTGCTGAGTATCATCGGAATCGAGCCCCCACTGTTTCACGTGCGGGACGACGCCCACAATTTCAGCCTTACTTTCCCCCTGCTGCAAAGTGATGTGCCGCCCCAGGGGATCTTCGTTGCCAAAAAATTTGTGGGCCAGGACTTCATCAATCACCACCACGTGCTGTGCATTCTCGCTGTCCGCAACCGTGAAAAAGCGGCCGCGCATCACCGGGATGCCCATAGTCTTCAGATAGTCAGGCTCCACAACGTAACTGATCGTCCAGTTCATGTCGTTTACGTTGGCGGGTTTGGGCTGGTTATCCAACCAAAAAAGTTGTTCGTCGTCCGCGCCCAAGGGCACGGCGCCCCAGGACACGGACAAAGCTTGCACGCCGCGCGTTGAGCCAAACTGTTTATGTATATTCCGGAACGCCGCGCGGATGGCGGCCGGACTGCTCTTACTCATGGACGGGGGCAAGGAAATGCTGAAGGTTAAAACATTGTGAGGATCGAATCCCGGTTGGATGTCCCAAAGTCGCGTAAGCGTCCGGGCCATCAGGCCTGCGCCAATCAGAAGCACCAGCGCCATTGCCATTTCGAGAATTACGAAAGCGCTTTGAGCACTATGCTTCGTACCGCTGGAACCGCGCCCGCTCTCCTTGAGCGCCTCAGAGACAAAAAAATCTGAAGATTTTAGTGCCGGTGCCAGGCCAAATAGAATCCCCGCTAACAAAGAAATCGCGGCCGTGAAAATAAGTACGTGGGAGTCCATACGGATGTCCGCAGCACGAGGCATTTCTGCGGGCAACATCCGGAGCGCCGCGCGAGTAATCCAATGCGCCAGCAGCAGGCCTAAGCTCCCTCCCATCACGGAGAGCAATGTGCTCTCGGTAAGGATTTGGCGAATTAAACGCGAACGCCCAGCGCCAAGCGCGACGCGAACTGCGAATTCACGTGTACGACTGGTGGAGCGCGCTAGCATCAGACTGGCCACATTGAAACACGCTATAAGTAATACAAAGCCGACAGCGCCCAGCAGTACGAGCAGGACCGGTTCAATGTCCCCGAGGAGTGCGCGCCTGAAGGGGGTGAGGTTGGCACCGATGCCCTTATCCACATCCGGATAAACGGTTGCGAGATTACTGGTCACGTGTTCCATATCCGCACGGGCTTGCTCGATTGTTACGCCGCTTTTGAGGCGTGCTACCCCATGAATACCCAATCCAGCATCGCGGTTCGCCAGTAAAGGATTGCTCCACTGGCCGATGGGAACATAAACGTCCGTCGGATGGGCGCTACGATATAAATCAAAGGCTTCGGGGATAACCCCGACGATGGTGTAGCTTTTGCCGTCCAGCGTGACGCCTTTTCCTAGAACGTCAGGAGAAGACCCGAATTTGCGTTTCCAAAAACCCGCACCAATCAACGCGATAGGTGCCGCGCCGATTTTGTCTTCGCCAGGAGCGAGAGTTCCTCCGATCACGGGGTTCGCGCCGAGCACCAGGAAGTAATCGGAGGAAATGAATTTGGCATCCAGCTGCTCCGCATCACCCAGGCCGGTCAAGCTGAAGCCGTAGGTGCGCGCAATGGCCATGGAAGAAAATGAATGATTGTCTTTCTGCCAATCGAAAAAATTGGGATACGAAATAGAGCCATTTATAAAATTCGCCTTGCTCTCACCCAGCGTGACCAGTTGCTCCGGCCGCGGATACGGGAACGGATTGAGCAGTACGCCGTTCACAACAGAAAAAAATGCCGTGTTGGCCCCAATGCCGAGGGCAAGAGTCAAAACTGCCGTGAGTGCGAAGCCAGGATTCTTGCGCAGTACGCGAGTGGCATAATGAAGGTCCGCCGCGACCGTATCCAGCCAGCCGATAATGTCGATTTCGCGCGCGTCTTCTTTCAAGAGTGATGTATTGCCGAATTGCTTTTGCGCCTCATGGCGGGCTTCCGTCGGCGTCATTCCGGCGTTGATATTGTCAGCGATGCGCATCTCCAGATGCGACCGCAATTCCTCCTCGAGCTGGTCATCCAATTTGCCGCTTCCAAACGTGTGACGTAGCCGCGATAACCAGGACATGGCAGACCCCCCTTTCGGACGCAGCACCTGCTTCAGGCGTGCTGCAAAACGTTAGCGACCGCCTGGGTGAGCCGCGCCCAGCTCTTTTCTTCTTCGGCCAACTCCTTGCGGCCCAATGGGGTGAGGCTGTAAAAACGCGCCCGCCGGTTATTCTCGGAAGCGCGCCATTCCGCTTTGATCCAGCCGTCCTGGGCCATGCGATGCAGCGCCGGATAAAGCGAGCCTTCTTCCACGCGCAAAACCTCTTTTGAAAGCATTTGAATGTGCAGGGTGATGCCATAGCCATGCATCGGCCCGCGCACAAGCGTTTTCAGTACCAGCAGCGCTAAGGTGCCCTGCAATACGTCAGTTTTAGGCCTGAACACAGAAACTCCCATAGACAGCTATAGGTAAGACGTACGCGTCGTCAAAATGTTTCGAACAATTCATCACCCGGCAAGTGGCTGCATGCGCAGCAGAAAATTTGCGTTTCTTCGCTGCCCTGTCAGGCTAAAGTGGTTGGCGGCAAATGAGGGCCTATGAGTGCAAAAACTGAACTATCACGCCGTAAATTCCTGACCACGGCCGCCGCCGCCGTGTCAGGCGCCGCCACCGCCGAGAGCGCCTTTATGATCGTGCCGCGGCACGTGCTCGGGCGCGGCTTCACACCTCCCAGCGACAAACTCAACATTGCTGGCGTGGGAGTTGGCGGTATTGGCCGCGCCAACTTGATCAACCTGGCAAGTCAGAACATTGTGGCGCTATGTGATGTGGATTGGGATTACGCCGACAAAGCTTTTGAGCATCTTGACGCGGACATTCAAGCTTTGCAGACGCGACTTGACCAACCGGATCCGCAACCCGTCCCGGGCGTGCCGCCGGTGGAATTCGATCGCCTAAAGGGGAAGAAGCGGCTCGACGGGATGATTCGATTGAAAACCGAGCATTGGCCGAAGACGAAACATTACCAGGATTATCGCGAGATGCTGGAGCGTCAGAAAGACATTGAGGCCGTGGTAGTAGCCACCGCCGATCACATGCACGCGCCCATCGCCCTGGCGGCCATGGACTTGAAGAAACATGTTTACGTCCAGAAACCGCTGACCTGGTCGGTAGAAGAATCCCGCCGGCTGGCGCGCCGCGCAAAAGAAGTGAAAATCGCGACGCAGATGGGCAACCAGGGCCATTCGCTGAACGACGCCCGCACCGTGGTGGAGTACATCCGCGCAGGCGCCATTGGCGAGGTTCGCGAAGCCCACATCTGGACCAACCGGCCACTAGGATTTTGGCCGCAAGGCGTGCCGCGTGCCGAAGCACTGAAACAGCCCGCCGACACGCTGAAATGGAATGGTCCGGGCATCAACGCACGCATAGCAAATTCATTTGCAGGTTCGTATCCCATTCCGGACACGCTGGCGTGGGACTTGTTTCTCGGCGTTGGCCCCCGTGTGGAGTATCACCCCTTCTATCATCCGTTCAACTGGCGCGGCTGGGTGGATTGGGGCCTCGGCGCGATCGGCGACATGGGCGCGCATTTGATCGATCACTCCATGTGGGCGCTGGACCTGGGATTTCCTACGAGCATTGAGACAGTTTCGACACCCTTCAACGGCGCGTCGTATCCGCTGGCCACTCAAACCTTTTACGAATTTCCCGCGCGCGGCAAGATGCCCCCGGTAACAATAACCTGGTATGACGGAGGCCTGCTGCCGCGCAAGCCCGAAGAACTCGGCGAGGAAGAATTGAATAAGGGCGGCGGCGCCTTGCTAGTGGGCAGCAAAGGAAAATTGTTGCATGACACCTACGGCGCCAAGCCGCGGCTGCTTCCTAAGTCGCTGCACGAATCCTACGGCAAGCCGCCGCAGAAGCTGCCGCGCATCTCGGGCGAAGACCACGAAATGAACTGGGTCGACGCCGCAAAGGGAAATGCCGAGGCCTCCTGCCCTTTCGAATATGCGGCGCGCCTTACGGAAGTGATGCTGCTGGGAGCGGTGGCGCTGCGAGCAGGCAAAAAAATTATTTACGATGGCCCCAATATGAGAGTCACCAACGTACCGCAAGCCAATGATTTTCTGCGGCGCGAATATCGCGAAGGATGGAATTCGCCGCCAGGGAAGAAGGCTTAAAATATAGTTGTTAACGCAGATCGCATTGGAGAAATATTAATGAAAAAAAGTTTTCGCGTTTCAATGGGCACGTTGATGATTTTAATTCTGCCGCTGGGATGGGGGCATTCCGCGGCCGCACAAACGGAACAGAAATGGAAGTCGAAGGACCGTAACCGTCCGGCACCCGCCGCTGTGGACCCCGGCGCGCCCGGCACAGACACTTCCGCAGGACGAGCTCCCGCGGACGCCATTGCGCTCTTTGACGGCAAAGATCTTTCCAAATGGACGCAAAAAGATGGCACTCCCGCAAAATGGAAGGTTGCCGACGGATTCTTCGAAGTCGTTCCCAAAACCAAGGACATCATTACCAACCAGCCGTTTGGAGACATGCAATTGCACGTGGAATTCCGCGAGCCTGCGCCGCCCGTCGGCGAAGATCAGGATCGCGGAAACAGCGGCGTCATCATCATGGGGCTGTACGAAATTCAGGTGCTCGATTCGTACCAGAGCAAAACCTATCCCGATGGCCAAGCCGGCGCGGTGTATGGCCAGTATCCGCCGCTCGTAAATGTCTCGCGTCCGCCCGGCCAGTGGCAAACCTACGACATCATATTTCACGCGCCACGATTCGACGACAGCGGCAAACTATTGCGCCCGGCACACGTGACCGTACTGCAGAACGGCGTGCTGGTGCAGGACAACGTCGAGATCCGCGGGCCCACGGCGACCGGAGAGCCGTATAAACCGCACGCCGCAAAATTGCCTTTGGAGCTGCAAGATCACAATCACCCGGTGCGCTATCGGAACATCTGGGCGCGCGAACTCACTGACGCGGAATAAACAGACACGGCGCGAATTCAGAACACCAACGAACACGTTTAACTTGCCATCAAGTACGCGCTATTTTGTGTCGCAATGATGGCTCTGGTACGATGCCGAACTATGCGAAATTATTTAAGTTTGGTTTTCCTACTCGCCGTCGCAGTCCCAGTTTCCGGCCAAGACACAAAACCTGTCGGGGACCTCATTGCCGCGCAAAATGCCATCTTCGACGATTACTACGAGTCTGAACTGCGCAATTTCCCGGAACGCGCCACGGCTTTCGGCGATTACAGGTATAACGACAAGCTCGACGACTACTCGCTCGACGCCATCATGCAGCACCATAAAAAGGATGAAAGCGTTCTAGCGCGTATTGAAGCCATTTCAACCGCCGGATTCGCTGACCAGGACCAACTTTCTCACGACTTGCTCGTCCGCGTGCTCCAGCAACGCATCGCAGATTTCAATCTAAAAGAGTACGAGATGCCCATCAACCAGCAGAACGGCATCCACACCAAGCTCGCGGATTTGCCGCTTTCCGTTCCCCTAGATTCGGTGAAGCACTACGAAGACTACATTTCTCGTCTTCACCAGATCCCGCGCGCGCTCAACCAGACCACCGAAGTCTTGCAGGCCGGCATGAAAGACAAGCTCATGCCCGTGCGTTTCCTCGCGGAGAAAATTCCCGGCCAGTGCCAGGGGATTATCGACGCCGACCCCTTTCTTCAGCCGACAAAAAAATTCCCATCGAGTATTTCCCCCGAAGAACAGAAGCGGCTAACGCAGCAGATCAATGACGCGGTCAATAATGAAGTTCTTCCCGCGTACCGCAATTTCGGCGAATTTATTCGCACCAAATACGCGCCTGGAGGCCGCACCACGCTGGCGATCACCTCGCTGCCGGGCGGGCAGAAGCGCTACCAGAACAGTATTTATGCGCGAACCACCACGCGTATGTCGCCCGATGAGATACATGAACTGGGACTTAACGAGATAGACCGCATCGAGAAAGAAATGACCGCCATCGCGAAAAAAGAAGGCTTCGCCGATCTCGCTGCATTTCGCGCTTCGCTAAAGACCAATAAAAAATATGTCCCCACCTCTGCGGACCAAATTCTCGAAGAGTTCCGCCATTACATCGCGCAAATGGAGCCAAAACTGCCTCAGCTTTTCACTCTACTTCCGAAGTCGCCGGTGACCGTCGAAGCCATACCGGCCTTTCAGTCCGCCGCAGCAACTCACTACGTCACCGGCACGCCGGACGGCAAGCGCCCGGGCCGGGTCGTGGTCGCGACATCGAAATTCGCCGAGCGTTTGCTGATCGACGACGAAGCCATCGCGTACCACGAGGGCATTCCCGGACATCACATGCAATTGTCCGTGCAGCAACAGCTCACCGGTCTGCCTAAGTTTCGCCAGCACGGACTCGGCTTCAATGCCTATATCGAAGGGTGGGCACTCTATGCCGAGCAACTTGGAAAGGAAGTCGGCTTCTATCAGGATCCCGTCTCCGATTACGGCCGCCTCTCCTCCGAACTATTTCGCGCGGTGCGTCTGGTAGTCGACACCGGAATCCATTCGAAGGGATGGACGCGCGATCAAGTTGTGGAGTTCTTTCGCAAATCCGGTGCCGTCGACGAGCCGACCATTCAATCGGAAACCGATCGCTACATTTCCTGGCCCGCGCAGGCCCTCAGCTACAAGTTGGGGCAGCTTAAAATACGCGAACTACGCGACCGCGCGCAGGCAAAACTCGGCCCCAAGTTCGACATCCGCAAATTTCATGACGAGATGCTCGACGGAGGAACCTTGCCACTCGATCTTCTCGACGCGCGCACCGACAAGTGGATTGCCCAGCAGTCGAGCCCAAGCAACTAGTCCACCAACTTTTGAACTCCTTCTTAAAAATTCGCTAAAATGGAATCATGCGCAATTTATTCGGCAGCGCAAAAAACGAACTCATGCCCGGCGCCAAAAATGCCGTGGAGACCTGCCTCGCTGTGCGCGCGGGCGAATGCGTGACCGTAATTGCCGATGAGGTGAGCAAGCCAGTAGCAGCCAGTCTTGTGGCGGCGCTCGAAGATTGCGGTGCGAAATGCAACCCGTTTTTGCTTGAAGATTTTGGCCCGCGCCCCATGCGCGAGACTCCCGCGGAAATTTTGAACGCTCTGGAAACCGCCAATGTGGGAATTATGTGCATGACACCCCAGCCCGGCGAGCTTGGCGCGCGCATGTCCATCGTAAAAATTGTCGAACGCCGGCAGATTCGCTACGCCCACATGGTAGGCGTGACCGCGGAAATCATGCAGCAAGGCATGCGCGCCGACTACCGCATGGTGGACCGCCTGAGTGACAAACTACGCGAACGGATGATGCGCGCCGAAACCCTGTCCGTAAAAACCGAGGCCGGCACAAACATCGCCGCACATTTTGATCCCGGTCTCGATTGGGTGAAAACCAGCGGATTAATCAGCCCCAGATATTGGTCGAATCTTCCAGCCGGCGAAGTTTTTACCACTCCCGCGACGGTAGACGGCACCTTCGTCTGTGATGCCACGGCCGGAGACCACTTCAATGGCAAGTACGGCGACCTGCAATCTACGCCATTGGTTCTGGAAATCAAGGAAGCCCGGCTGGTTCACGCCGAGTGCGCGCGCAAGGATCTGCAGCAGGAATTCTGGGAATATTGCCACACCGATAAGAACAGCGACCGCGTCGGTGAGCTAGCCTTCGGCACAAATTTGGGATTGTCGCGCATGATCGGCGTGTTACTCCAGGACGAAAAATTTCCCGGCGTACATCTGGCCTTCGGTGATCCGTATGGCAGCCAGACCCACGCGGACTGGTCCTCCAAGACCCATGTCGATGTGTTGACTCGCAAGTGTGACGTTTGGATTGATGAAGACCAGGTGATTAATCAGGGTCGCTACCAACTCGACCACCTGGGACTTTCCTAATCTTCAGATTTTTTTTGCCAAACAGTCTCACTGCACCCAGCCAACGCGATTTGCTTCGCAGCCATGAGTTAGACTGATAGCTGTGCCTAAACTAGACAAACACATTTTTGTCTGCATGAATCAGCGCGAACCAGGGCATCCGCGCGGCTGCTGCGACCCCACCGGACAAGGCGAACTGCAGCGGCTATTCAAAACCAAGCTGGCCCAGCGTGGATTAAAAAATGTGCGGGCCAATAAATCCGGATGCCTCGATCAGTGTGAACTGGGGCCTACGGTGGTCGTTTACCCCGAAGCAGTCTGGTATGGAAGCGTCAAGCCCGAGGATGTTGACGAAATCATCGATTCACACATCATCGGCGGTACACCGGTAGCCCGTCTGATCATTCCCGACGGAATACTCAACACCACTCACAAAAAATAAAAGTGTTGCTGCAATTTGCGAGATTGGATTCAGCAATTTCTGAATCTTACCGTAGTTCGCGTGCGGGTTCGAGTCGCTGCCGCGACTGTGTTGTCTGAAGTGTTGGATGACTTGTTGCGCGGATCCAGGCCTCGGCGGCGATAAGATGCAGCACAAAACCGATCCAAAACGCGATACCGAAGAATTCGCGCGGCGTCAGCCCTGAAATCCGGCTGGTGGCAAAAAATATCCCCATAATCGGCCGGATTGTCGCTACCGCAAGCCCAATGGAGAATGCGCGAATCATCCATTCGCGGTGCAGCGCAACTTCTCGCCGCCGGATCAGCCAGAATGCTCTGGACAGTGCCAGCAAAAAGTATGATCCAAATAGCGTAGTCGCGACGGCTTGATTGACGCCTCCAATCGCCGGCATCCCAAGACTCATTATCAGCGCCGAAATTCCAATCACAAATCCACAGGCCACGAAAACTCGGCCGCTCCAGCGGTGCCAGCGCAGATGATGAACACGAATAGTTGAGCTGAACTGCAACGGCCCCAACAGCATGAACAGCAATCCGGGAACAATATGAACCAGCGTAAGCACCGGATAATGCGCAAATAAATCGTCAAGCGCACTGAATTGCTCCGCGACAGGATTGCTCGCGGGCGCTGGCGGACGGTACCCGTGGAGCAGGATAGGAACCAGATTCACCATCCTTCTCACCGCGACTGCAGTTCCGATGAGCGCCAGAAAAATAACACCGCCCCACAGCACACGCCGGAAGCGATTGCCGGGTTCCATACTGTGCAATACGCAAGCGCTTTCAAATTATTTCGCTGAGATGTTTTTTTTGGCCATAGCTGTACGTGTGCAGCTCTTGAAGCTACCGGGGTTGATATTGCTCACGAAGGTCTATTGGGACGACCGGCGGATCTTGAAATCCGCGAAATTCGCCCACTTACCGTCTTTTCCTTTTTGCTCCATCAGCTATTTTTCATGGGGCCGCCAGTTTGGCACCAGCCGATCCGCCATTCAAGCACCGCAACCGCTAAATTTGGTAGCCAAATAAAATGCCGGCGTAGCTTATTTGTTTAGTCCTAAGCACATGTTCGAGGATAAGCCACACCGGCGTTCTGGATTTTTAAAATAACGTTAGCGATGGTCGTGCTCGCGGTCTCGTTCTCGTTGGTGTTCGCGATCTTCATGGTCGCGCCAGCGGTCGCGGTCTCGCTCACGCTCGCGGTCCCAGCGGTGATCATGATAAAAGCGCCCGCGCTCGCCTTCCCAATAGCCGTTATAGTATCGGCCGTCCTCCCAACGAGGTCCGACCCACACTGCACCGGCGTAGGGTGGGTAAGTCCAATAACCGCGGTGCCAAACGTAGCGGCCATCTACCACGTACCAGTAGCCGTCTACCCAGATATAACCAGGCCCCGGTGCAATGGGTCGCACACGATACACCCGCGGCGGAGGTGGCGCGCCGATTCCGATTCCGATGGATACCTGAGCTTTAAGGGCGGGTGAGCCGGTCAAAAGCATCCCGGCAAGCAACGCTGCGCCAATAAACTTTCTCATGTTCTATCCTCCTTAAAATGCAAAGAAACGCGTTCGACTCCTACTCACAAAACACCACTCACGACACTTTCTCTCGGCCGGAACTGCGAAAAGCGGGCGTCCGCTGGGAAGACCCTCGGGATGTTTTGAGAGTATGTAGCCCTTCAGGAGCCATCAATAGGGCAAAGACTGTATGTGTCCATTGTGGTGACAGTCTGGTTCGAGACCTCCACCGGATGAACAGTTCCATGAGTCTTTAGTAGTCTCCACTACATCCAACCGGCAGGGCGAGAAGGTGCAGCCCCGCCCTTAAGAATGGAAAATCAAACATGAAAAAACGCAAGCTTGGAAATTCGGGATTGGAACTCCCTTCTTTGGCGCTCGGTGGAAATGTTTTTGGTTGGACTATCGACGAGCCAACCTCCTTTCAGGTGCTGGACGCATTTGCGGCCGCCGGCTTCAATTTCGTGGATACAGCGGACATGTATTCGACCTGGAAGCCCGGAAATAAAGGTGGGGAATCGGAAACGATTCTCGGTAACTGGATGAAGAAAAGCGGCAACCGGAGAAAGGTCTTGATTGCCACCAAAGTTGGCATGGACATGGGTGCAGGTATGAAAGGCCTCTCTAAGGATTATATTTTGCGCGCCGCAGAGGCGTCTTTGCGCCGTTTGCAAACCGACTACATCGATCTGTACCAGGCGCACACAGATGACGCAACAGTGCCGTTACAGGAAACGCTGGAAGCGTTTGGTCAGCTCGTTAAACAGGGAAAAGTCCGCGCCACTGGAGTCTCCAATTACACCGCGCCAAGGTTGTCGGAAGCACTGGAAGTCAGCAGAAAACATGGGCTTCCACGATATGAATCGTTGCAGCCACTTTACAATTTGTACGATCGTGCGGATTACGAAGCCACTCTCGAGCCGGTTTGCCGGGAAAATGGAATTGGCGTTATCCCTTATTATTCCTTGGCCAGCGGATTTTTGACCGGCAAGTATCGCTCGGAAGCTGACCTCGCAAAGAGTCCCCGCGGCGAAGGCGTAAAAAAGTACTTGAATGCGCGCGGCTTCCGGATATTAGAGGCGCTGGACCAAACGGCGACGAAATATAACTCGACACCTGCGCAGGTTTCGTTAGCGTGGCTATTAACAAAGCCTACGGTAACCGCTCCCATCGCCAGCGCCACCAACGTCACTCAACTTCAGGAGCTTTTGGAGGCCACTAACTTACAACTGGATCGCGAGTCCATCGAATTGCTGGATCGGGCCAGCGCAATTCAGGCCGGCGCACCTCACTGAGTGCGTCAATTTAATGTCCATCTAAAGAATGATAGATCGACTTACTTTGACGAAATGCATTTTTTAGTAGCTCCGCCGCAGGCAAGCGAGGTATGGAATTGCTCGTATCGGGATTTTAGTCTCTTGCGATGAATCGTTCCGCATTTCCAAACTAAGGCCTCTTCAGGCAGAATGTCTCCTCCCTTCAGGAGATGACATGAATCGCAGCGTTGCAGTTGGGTGCGTCTTATTGAGCGGGTTGGCGATGACACTCCCAGGCGCCTATAAGGTTTCAAAAGTTTCGGCCGACGATCAATCGCTTGCAGGATATTCGTCGGACTCGTCCCGCGTCGAGCGCCAGTGGGAAGAGAAGTTTCGCGAAATCCCGAACCCGGAGAATCTGCGCTCCTACATGCAGCATCTCTCCGCGCGGCCGCACAATGTCGGCACCGCTTACGACAAGGAAAACGCCGAATGGATCGCCGCGAAATTCAAAGACTTCGGTCTCGACACGCACATCGAGCAATTCGACGTGCTTTATCCCACGCCAAAGGAACGCGTCGTGGAGTTGGTGCAAGGCGGACCAAAATTTTCCGCGAAACTTCAGGAACCCGCGCTGCCGGATGATCCAACCTCAAGCCAGCAAGCCGAACAACTCCCTACCTACCATGCCTATTCCAAGGACGGCGACGTTACCGCTCCGCTGGTGTACGTGAACTACGGAATTCCCGAGGATTACGAACAACTCGATCGTATGGGTGTTTCCGTGAAGGGCAAGATCGTGATCGCCCGCTACTTTCATTCCTGGCGCGGTATCAAGCCCAAAGTGGCTGCCGAGCATGGCGCCGTCGGTTGCCTGATTTATTCCGACCCCCACGAAGATGGGTTTGTGCAAGGTGAGACCTTTCCCAAAGGCGCGTGGCGCCCTAAAGATGGCGTGCAGCGCGGCAGTGTCGCCGACATGCCCCTTTATCCCGGCGATCCCTTGACCCCTGGCGTGGGCGCGACGAAAGATGCCAAGCGCTTGAAGATCGAAGATGCCCCCACCATTACAAAAATTCCCGTCCTGCCAATTTCCTATGCCGATGCGCAACCCTTCCTTGAAGCCTTGACCGGGCGTGTCGCGCCGCCGCAGTGGCGTGGCGGCCTCGGAATCACGTACCACGTGGGGCCTGGCGACGCAAAAGTACATCTGAAGGTGAAATCCAACTGGGGCACCAAACCCGTTTACGATGTGATCGCGAAAATTCCCGGCGCGACGTTCCCAGACGAGTGGGTGTTGCGCGGAAATCATCACGACGCGTGGGTGAATGGTGCGGAAGACCCAACTTCAGGGATGGTTGCAGTGATCGAGGAGGCGCGCGCCCTGGGTGAGTTACTGAAGGCCGGATGGAAACCCAAACGCACCATCATTTATTGCGCATGGGATGGCGAAGAACCAGGGTTGTTGGGATCAACCGAGTGGGCAGAAACCCACTACGACGAATTACGCGCGCATGCAGTAGCCTACATTAACTCAGATTCCAACGGCAGAGGTTACTTGGACATTGAGGGTTCGCACACGCTGGAAAAATTCGGCAACGATGTCGCGCGCGATATCAGCGATCCGGAAACAAAGTTTTCCACCTGGAAACGTAATCACCTGCACGAAATCGCTGAAGCCAAGTCGCCGGAAGAACGCGAGAAGGTGCGCCAGCGCGGTGATGAGCGCATTGGAGCGCTTGGTTCGGGATCCGACTACACCGCTTTTCTGCAGCACGATGGCGTTGCCTCCATGAATATTGCCTTCGGCGGAGAAGATGGCGGCGGCATCTACCATTCCATTTACGACGACTTCTACTGGTACACCCATTTCAGCGACACCAACTTTCAGTATGGCCGCGCATTGGCACAAACTGGAGGCACCGCGATTCTGCGGCTGGCCGATGCCGACCTGTTGCCCTTCGAATTCGGCAATTTCGCCGACACCATGGATACCTACGTAAAAGAATTAAAAACCCTGGCGCAGAAAACGCAGGCCGATATTGAGGAACGCAACCGCGAGATCGAAGAAGGGGTGTTCCAGGCGACCGACGATCCGAAGAAACCGCTGATCGCTCCGGTCGTCGAAACTGTGCCGCCCTATTTGAACTTCGCTCCGTTGGACAACGCTACGGGAGCGCTCTTGCGCAGCGCAACGGAGTATCGCAAGGCCCTCGAGAAAATAAATGCAAATGGTGGCAGCGCAATGGCTGCGGCCTCTTTGGCGGACGTAAACAAACTGTTGATCGAGAGCGAACGGAAACTTACTAACGCGGAAGGGTTGCCCAACCGGCCGTGGTTTAAACATCAGATTTACGCTCCAGGTTTCTACACCGGTTACGCCGCCAAAACGATGCCCGCGGTGCGCGAGGCCATCGAACAAAAACAATGGAAACAAGCCGAGGCCGGTATTGTTGTGGTAGCCAGTGTGCTGCAGGACGAGGCCGAATTGATCTCGGCAGCGGCCGCAAAACTTGGTGCCGCGGCGCATTGACTGGCTGCTTCGGTTTTTCGCGTTGCGACGAAAATAATCGCACTCGTTTTGGAAGGGCTGCGCCATTCCTTCATACAATCTCGCTCTAATCGGTTTCGGCAATGTTGGCCGCGCCTTTTTGCGGGTGCTCATTGCAAAAGAATCGGAACTCCGCAGGCGCTATGACGTGCGCTGGCGTTTAACGGGAGTTGCGACGCGGCGCTCCGGCTGGTTGGCTGATGCCCACGGCTTGAATCCGATTGCGCTATTAAATGGCCATTGGCCGGCGCAGCGAGATATACCGGCTAAAGACATTCGAGAGTGGCTGGAGAGATCGCACGCGGATGTCTTCATCGAAGCTAGTTCGCTCAATCTACAGTCTGGCCAGCCCGCCATCGAACACCTCAAAACGGCGCTGGAGTTTGGCGCCCACGCGCTCACTGCCAACAAAGGACCGATCGTCTACGCATTTGCGGAATTGACCAAACTCGCCGTCGAGAAAAAGAAAAAATTTCTCTACGAATCAACGGTCATGGATGGCGTGCCCATTTTTTCCATGTTTCCGCTGGGCTTGCCGGCGGTGGATCTGCGCGGCTTCCATGGAGTTTTAAACTCCACCACCAATGTCGTGCTGACTGAAATTGAAAGGGGACTCTCGTTCGATGAAGCGGTCAAGCGCGCCCAAGCCATGGGTATTGCGGAAACCGATCCCTCCGCGGACGTCGATGGCTGGGACGCGGCGTTCAAGGTAGTGGCATTAGCAATCGTGCTTATGGGCGTGCCGGTAAAAATTGAGCAGGTGCGGCGCACTGGCATCCGCGAATTAAGCGAAGAAAAGATTCGCTCCGTGCGTGACGCCGGGATGCGCTACAAACTCGTATGCCGGGCCGAGCGGCGCGGCTTGGGCGTGGAATGCAGCGTGGCGCCGGAATTGCTCCTGGCTGGCGATCCACTTGCGAATCTAGAAGGCTCCAGCTCCGCGATTCGTTTCGATATGGACGTGTTTGGCCTATCGATCGTGGAACACAACCCGGGCATTGACGCCACAGGCTACGGATTGGTTGCGGACCTCGTTCGCGCCGTACAGCCGTGAATTACCAGTTACCTGGCACCCAGTCGCTTGTCGAAATTGGTGACCGTCGTCGGAACCGCGAGGCCGGGATCGCAGCGTTCATCACGAATCGGGGCACTGGCCGCAAGGCGAATCGGCAACACCCCAGCCCACACCCGCAAAAGGTAATCGTCTTCGTCGTCCTGCACATCCCCCGTGCGCATCTTGGCGGAAACTTCACTAAGCGGCAGACGCAGGATGCTCGTCGCTTTTAATTCTTTTTCGTTGGGCTGCCGAGCATCGTCCCAACGCCCAGGCAAGATCTTTTCGGTAAACGCCCGCAACGCCGCGATTTTTTCTTCCGTCTGATCGACCAGCGTAGCCTTGCCGAGCGCCACTACCGACCGGTAGTTCATGGAATGATTGAAGACCGAGCGCGCCAGAACCAGCCCGTCGATTAATGTCACCGTGACGCACACCGCAAGACCGCTGCTCACTCCCCGTAACATGCGGCTGGCCGCCGACCCGTGAAAATAAATTGCCTCGCCCACGCGCGCAAACATGGTGGGAATAACGTACGGCTGGCCCTCCACCGTGAATCCTACGTGGCAAACAAATCCTTCATCGAGAATTTTGTAAATGGTGTCGCGGTCGAACGACCCGCGATGGGGTTCGCGCACTACCCGCGTGCGCTCAGTCGGCGAGAATGTTTCCGGCAAAATGCACCTCAATAAGAAGCGTGGCGCGGAGTTGATAGCCGGCGCCAAAGCGGCATGAGTGAGGAACAATCAATTCGATGCTAACACGTCGCTACGCGCCACCCGCAACGGCCAATGTGGCATTCCACTATGCACCGCTCCACTTACCGCGCCTTTGTGAGAAACTACCCAACCGGAGATATCTATGAGCTCAATAGTTGCGCATCCCGCGGGAAAAAAATCATTGGACTCCGCCTGGGTGCGGCAGCAGTTTCCTTCCTTGCGGACACAAGTGAACGGACAACCAGCGGCTTTTCTCGATGGCCCGGCAGGCACGCAAGTTTCCCAGCAGGTCATGGACGCGATACAGAAATATCTCCTCCACGATAACGCCAATACTTGCGGAGCCTTCTCCACTAGCCGGCGTACCGATGCCATGATTGCCGGCGCGCGCCAGGCGATGGCAGATTTTCTCCATTGCGCGCCCGATGAAGTCAGTTTCGGCCAAAACATGACCACCATCACTTTCGCGCTGGCCCGCGCAATGGGCCGCGAGCTAAACCCCGGAGACGAAGTCGTAGTGACCACGCTGGACCATGACGCCAACGTGGCGCCGTGGCGCGCTCTGGAAGAAAAAGGCGCAATTGTGCGACAGGTAGACATTCGCGAAGCGGATTGCACGCTGGACATGGACGATTTGAAGCGCAAGTTCACCAAAAAAACAAAACTTGTCGCGGTAGGCTACGCCTCCAATGCCGTGGGGACCATCAATCCCGTAGTGGAAATTATCAGGCTGGCGCATTCGGTGGGTGCGCTGGTATTTGTCGACGCGGTGCATTACGCGCCTCATGGTGCGATCGACGTGCAGGCCCTAGATTGCGATTTTCTGGCGTGCTCCCCATACAAATTCTTTGGCCCGCACATGGGCACACTGTACGGCAAGCACGACCTCTTGATGCGCTTTGCACCATATAAAGTGCGCCCCGCGCCAGATGCACTCCCGGACCGTTGGGAGACCGGCACGCAAGTCCAGGAATTGATCGCCGGAATTGCGGCAGCAGTGGAATATCTCGCGGAGCTCGGGAGGCGCCACGATCCAGCAGCGCACGACCGCCGCAGCGCGCTTTTGGCCGCTTATCGCGTGACCCACGAACATGAGATGGCCTTGCTCGCAAAAATGATGGAAGGATTACAGCGCGTCGAGGGCCTCCGCATTTTCGGCATTACCCATCCCGCGAGATTTGATCAGCGATGTTCGACGGTCTCGGTCCGCTTGGATGGCCATACTCCCACTGAGGTGGCGAATTTTCTCGGCGAGCGTGGCATTTTCACCTGGGACGGAAATTTTTATGCCCTGAACTTGACCGAGCGCCTTGGCGTGCAAGCCACCGGAGGCCTCCTGCGTATCGGCTTGGTGCACTACAACACCGCCGAAGAAGTAGATAGGCTGTTGGCGGCCTTGCGCGAATTCCGCCGCCATTGAAAATCGCCAGCCAGGTGTATAGTCGGACGCGGCCAAAACTAACCCAATAGTAACGTGTTAGATTGCCGACGAGGATTGCGTCTCATGACTTTGTTGTTTTGTGGCCGTTTCAAATTCTTCGCTTTCCTATCCGCTCTGGCTCTGTTGTTTGCAGCCTCGTCTTTCGCCGGCGAAAAGCCCTTCACCGAAGTTCGCAGCCCGAATTTCCGTGTCCTCACCAATGGCAGCGAACATGATGCGCGCAGAATCGCGCTCGAATTCGAACAGATGCGCGCCGTCTTTGCCGTCGGATTTCCCAACATGCGCCTGACCACCGGAGCGCCGCTCCTGATCTTCGCGCTGCAAACTGAAAACGATCTGAAAATGTTGGCTCCCGCGTTATGGAAAAACCACAAAGGCCCGCTGCCTGCCGGCCTTTTCGACCATGGATGGGAGAAACAATTTGCAATTGTGCGTCTCGATCAAGACGTGCCAGGCAGCTATAACGTGGTCTATCACGAATATGTACACACCTTGCTGCACAGTAATTTTCGCTGGCTGCCTACCTGGCTGGACGAAGGATTGGCCGATTTTTACGGAAGCACCAGATTTGAGGGCAAAAAAACGTACGTGGGCGCGCCCAGCACCCGCGTGTACCAGTTGAAAAACCGCGCAATGCTCCCGCTCGAAACTCTGATGGTCGTAAATCCCTGGTCCTATTTTCGCGGAGACGAAAACCAAATCTCCACCTTTTACGCGGAATCCTGGGCCCTGGTCCATTACCTCGTGTTTGGGCCGGGCATGGAGGTAGGCAAAAAGCTCAGTCGTTTTTATGCTCAATTACAAGCCGGAGAACAGCAGATAAAAGCGTTCCGCGAAGTATTCGGAGATTTGAAAAATGTGGAGGATGGGCTGCAAAAGTATATCCAGGCTTTTGCGTTTCATGCTTACTCTCTCGAAAATCTCACCACCATTCAGGAAAAAGATTTTACCTCCCGTAAGCTGACCCAGGCAGAAACGGATTCAGAAATTGCCGGCTATCGATTGTGGGAGCACGATGCTCCCGAAGCCGCAGATCTCGTCGAACGAGCATTGCAAGAAGATCCCGCACTCGGCGCGGCGCACGAGGAGAAGGCCTTTATTAATTTCCGCGAAGGCAAAGATGAAGACGCCATGCACGAATTTTCTCGCGCCCGTGAGTTGGATAAAACGCTTTACCTTTCACAATATTTCGAGGCCATGATGAGCTCCAAACGTGAAACGCCCGAGCAGCGCGAGGCGCTGCGTGCGGAGTTACTGCAGATAGCGAAAATCAACCCGCAATTTGCTCCCGCCTATGTGCAACTGGCGATGTTATTCATTGCCGACGGACAAGGCACGAAAGCGCTGGTGGCCGCCCGCAAAGCGGAGCAATTAGAACCTTCGCGAGCTGGCTATCATTTATTGAGTGGCGAAATTCTGCTTCGCATGAAACGCGAGAAAGAGGCCGCCGAATCTGCGCAGTATGTCGCCGAGCGCTGGCACGGCCCCGATCACAACGAAGCTGTCGCTCTGTGGAACCGCACCCCGGTTGCCAGCAGGCCTGCGGACGCTACTGTGGTCGAGGAAGTTGCGGAACAATCACAGGCCGCGGAAGGAAAAGTGCTCTCATTGTCGTGCCACGAGAAAGACAAGAGGGAAGTTACCTTGCAGCGCGGTGACGACCTGCTGGTTTTCAAAAGCAAAGGATCTCAGATGATCGGCTATTCAGACACCCTCTGGTATGGCAGCGACCACTTCAGTCTCTGTCACCACGTGGAAGGAATGCACGCGGTCATCCGTTATCGTCCCGCCGTCAGTAAGGAATACGCGGGAGACTGGATGTCCATCGAATTGCGCGACGAATTGCCGCCCGAGCCCCAACAGCAAGCTGCAAAGGCGCCGCAGCCGCCGGCAGTTGCGCCCGCCAAACCAGATTAGGCCCTCGCATAGATGCTGCACTTTCGCTAGTCGGCCCGCCTAAAATTCGGGATGAAATTCGAGGGTTAAGTTCTAACTCCTGGTCAAGTCGCTTAAGCGGAAACTAGCCCGCCACTACCCAATGCCTTCACTACAAGAGCGCCGCGAATCCGTGTATTCTGACGCGCTATGACAAAAAAAATGAAACCAATCGTGCTAACAGTGCTGGACGGCTGGGGATACCGCGCGGAAACGAAGGGCAACGCCATCGCGCTGGCCCGCAAGCCTGCTTACGATGAGCTCCTGCGCAGATTTCCGAACACATTGATTCACACTTCCGGTCCGTTCGTTGGCCTTCCCGAAGGTCAGATGGGCAACAGCGAAGTCGGCCACATGAATATCGGCGCCGGGCGCATCGTACATATGGACATCACCCGCATCGATCTGTTAATCGCCAACAAACAATTGGAAAACGTGCCGCTGTTTCAACAGGTCATGGATCGCGGCCGGGAACGGCAGCTGCACTTCATCGGGTTGTTAAGCGATGGCGGCGTGCATTCGCACATTCAACATTTGTTTGCGTTGCTCGAAATGGCCAAACACAAAAAAGTACAAAAAGTCTCTGTGCATTGCTTCATGGACGGGCGCGACACGCCGCCGCACAGCGGCCTCGAATTCGTAAAGCAGCTGCAGCACAAGATGCGCGAGTTGGGCGTAGGCGAAATTGCCACGCTGGTAGGACGATACTACGCCATGGACCGCGATAATCGCTGGGAGCGCATCGAGTTGGCTTACCGCGCTATGGTGCACGGCGAAGCGCCCACGCGCACCGACGATCCCGTGGCGGCTCTCAGCAAAAGTTACGAGCAGGACGTCACCGATGAATTCATCAAGCCCATCGTGGTCACTAAAGGTACCAGCGAGTCAGCTCCACCGGTCGGCCTGATTCGCAACGACGACGCCGTGATTTTTTTCAATTTCCGCGCCGATCGCGCTAGGCAGATGACCTATGCGCTCGCGGCCCCCGACTTCGATAAATTTGCCGATCCAAAAAGACCTAAAAATCTCTTTTTGGTCGCCACCACGCAATACGACAAGAATTGGCCGTGGCTGAAATACGTCATTGCTCCAGAAAAGCTCGAACAAATATTGGCGCAAGTCTTCTCGGAGCTCGACTACAAGAATTTGCGCTGCGCCGAAACCGAGAAATACGCCCACGTGACTTATTTTTTTAATGGCGGCGTGGAAAAGCCCTTCGGCGGCGAAGAACGCATCCTCGTTCCCTCGCCCAAAGTGGCTACCTACGATTTGAAACCGGAAATGTCCGCAGCGGGAATCACCGACACCGTGGTGAACGCCATCGAGAAAGGCGAATTCGACGCCATCATCATGAATTATGCCAACGCCGACATGGTCGGCCATTCGGGAAAATTGGAAGCCGCCATCCAGGCGGTCGAATCCGTCGACGCAGGCCTGGCGCGGGTCTATCAAACGCTGAAAGCCTGTGGAGGCACGTGGCTCATTACCGCCGATCACGGCAATGCCGAAATGATGGTCGATCCCAACACCGGTGGTGCGCACACCTATCACACCACCAATCCCGTGCCCCTCATTTTAGTAAACGGCGACGAACACTTGCGCTTGAAGTCCGGCGGCTCGCTGCGAGACATCGCGCCAACAATCTTGGGCGTGCTCGGGCAGCGTCAACCAAAGGACATGACCGGAACCGATCTGCGGCTCTCATCCTAACGATCTTCAATGCCCAACAAATTAGAGGCACTGTGAGCGTTCGCAGCGAACCCGCGAATACCAAAGTGGTGATTGGTGTCTGGCATTCCTTCTCAGAATGGAATGCCCAGCCCGTAATGACGGAAACCCTCCGTCAACACTGGCCACAGATGAACGTCGTACACGTCACCGATGTCGAGCGACTGCCCGCCGAATTGCCCGACGCGGACATTTTCGTCGGCAGTGTCTTGAGGCCGGCCCAGTTTTCCATCACAAAAAAATTGAAGTGGGTGCATTCCACTTCTGCGGGCGTCGGACAACTCATGTATCCGGAGTTGCGCAATTCTGGAGTGGTAGTCACTAACGCAAGCGGCATTTTTTCCGTGCCCATAGCGGAACACACCATCGGCTTGCTGCTGGCCCTGGCGCGAAATTTTCCAGACACTTTGCGCCAGCAGGAAAAAGCAATTTGGTCGCAACAGGATTTATGGGATAAGCCGCAGCATCTCGCCGAGCTCAACGGCACTTTGCTCCTTATCGTGGGCTACGGATCGATCGGCAGGGAAGTCGCAAAACGCGCGCAGGCGCTGGGCATGCGCGTTTGGGGCGTGACCAAATCCGGCAAAGGTGAGGCAACCCACACCGAAAAAATTGTGGCCTCGTCTGAGTTGCATACCGTCTTGCCGCACGCCGATTACGTTCTGCTTTGCGCGCCCGAAACGGCGGAGACCAATTCCCTGATAGGTGCCGAGCAATTGACGCAGATGAAACGCGGCGCGAGAATAATCAACGTAGGGCGAGGATCGCTTCTGGACGAAACCGCGCTCATTTCCGCACTGGAAAGTGGAGCGCTTGCCGGCGCCGCAATTGATGTCGCGCAGACGGAGCCTCTACCTGCTTCAAGTCCGCTATGGCGCGCCCCGAATTTATTTATTACGCCGCATACCAGCGCCCTCAGCGACAGGCTATGGCGCCGCGAGACGGCCATGTTGGTGGATTTACTGGAGCGCTGGTTTGATGGACGAGAGCTTTTCAACCGCATTGATTTCGTACGCGGCTACTGAAGTTGCCTGAAACAATCCGCTCCTAAAAAACTACGCGCTTACTTTTCGTTGGAATTCAAATCGGGTGCGCCAGTTAGTCCCCGACTCCGCTCTTCGGCGCCTGGTAACCCTCACGCGCATACACCACGTATTTCTGTTTCTTTCCTTTTTGGTCCACCACGTTTAGCGGGCCGCCGTCGGGAGCCACCAACTCGATTTTTACTTTGTGAAAACGCCCGTCCTTAGCGCCGTTTCCCGGAGTGTAGGAAATGCTGTACTGGTGGCGCAGCATCGCGGCTACTTGCTGGAAAATTCCCGGAATCTCGCCATCGAATTGCGGAAACCAGGAAAATCCTCCGGTCTCATTCGCAAAAGTTTTTAACTGATTTTCCGCCTGCAGATAATCCATGTGCGCGCCGCGCGAACCGTGCAAGTCCAGATAATTTGTAAATGTTTTATCCAGGCCGACGGCGAAAATGGTGACATCGCTCTGGCGCAACTGTTTCATGGTCTGGTCCAAAGTGTGTTTGGAAAAAGTATCTACACCGCTGGCCAGCAGCAGGATGGATTTCTTACCTTTCACGTCTTTCAACCGTTCATTCGTCTCGAGAATGGCGTCAAAAACGTTTGATTCACTAAATCCCGGGAAATACAGCCGATTGATGGCCGCGCGAACTTCATTCTTATCCTGGGTAAAATCCACTTCCAGTCGCGTCCTCATGTCGAACGTTTCGAGCGCCACCCAGTCTTTTTGCTGCAGGTTCGGAAAGAGCGCATCAGCCCAATACTTGGCGTACGCGGCAAACCAGCCATACGCGCGGCCGCTGAACTCCATCAGCACGACCATCGTGATAGGAGCATCCGTGGGCGCAAAATTCGTAATTGTTTGCGGCGCGCCATCGTCCAACACGCGGAAATTTTCCTTTTTTAAGCCGGTCAGGATGTCGCCATTTTTCGTGGTAGCGATCACATCCACGGTGACCACCGGAACATCCACCGCGATCGTCACGCCAGCTTCGGGTGGCGCCTGCGCCGGCGGCTTTGCAGCGGGATTCTGCGCGGCCGGAGGAGGAGTGGGTGGCGCGCTTTGCTGCGGCTGCCCGCCCTGCGGCCCAGCGGGCGCTTGAGCCCATACCGGGTATATCAGCGCGCATGCCAGCAGCGTAACGACACTCACGATACAAATTTTGCCAGAGATAGCTTTCATATCTGGATCCTCACCTTTTGACGTCCATTACTTTAAATTCGCGGCGCGCTTGCACCAATGCGTTGGGTCTTCGCAACTACGCTCCACGGAACGCCCGAACGACTACACCCTGCATGTTAGTATGAAGCACAATCGCAGAAAAGTGTTGCAGCGTGAAATTTGCGCGGTTATTAGGGCTTCGATTTAAAATGGAGGAGATTCGTGAACGGGAAACGCAAACTGCAGGTGGTAATTGGCGTAGGGGCGCTGCTGTTGAGCGCGCGTCTGCCGCTGGCTGCACAGGTGTCTTCGCAATCCCCAGCGGTCACCATCAGCAGCCCATCTCCCATCGGTGATACCACCGCGCTCGCCAAAGAAGCCCAGGGTTGGCTAATCGATCTGATCCGCACCAACACCACAAACCCGCCGGGTAATGAACAGGCCACGGCGAAATACCTCGCGCATGTTCTGGAGAAGGAAGGCATCCAGTCGGAGCTGCTGGATCTGGCGCCCGGTCGCAGCGCGCTGGTGGCCCGTTTGCGTAGTTCGGCGATGGTCGATCCTTCGAAAGCGTTATTGCTGGTCGCGCACATGGATGTCGTCGGCGTAGATCGATCTAAGTGGACCGTCGATCCATTTGCCGCGGTAATAAAGGATGGCTATCTGTATGGCCGCGGATCCATCGACGACAAAGGAATGCTGGCCGCGAATCTTGCGGCATTTGTTGCGCTGAAACGTTCCAACGCGCGTTTGAACCGTGACGTTATTTTTCTGGCCACCGCCGATGAAGAGCAGGGCGGCGACGCCAGCATCAAGATCCTGATTTCCAAGTACTGGGATAAATTTGCCGCCGGTTACGCATTGAACGAAGGCGGAGAAGTTTTTCTCAAGAATGGCAGGGTGCAGTACGTCGCCGTGCAGGCCAGCGAAAAAGTGGCCATGAACGTCATGGTGGTAGCGCGCGGAACTTCGGCGCACGCCTCGCGGCCGACAAAAGACAACGCCGTGGTGCGTTTGTCAGTAGCAGTTGCCAAGATAGGTGCGTACTCCGCACCAGCGCATTTCACCACGATTGTGCGCAGATATTTCGAGCAGCTCGCGGCCATTGAACCTGACGAGCTGGGCAAATGGATGCGCGTGCTGGATTCCGAGGACCGTGGCGAACACGCACAGAAAGTCGTCTCCGAAGCGAGCCCGCTGTGGAGTTCCATGATGCGCGATACGGTGGCTCCCACCATGTTGTCCGCGGGGGTGCGCAACAACGTGATCCCTGCGGAAGCGCGCGCCAATCTAAATATTCGACTAGTCCCGGGCAACACCGTCGACGTGTTGCTCGCGGCTCTGAACAAGCTCGTGAGCGATCCTCAAATAAAATTTGAAGTTCAACCGGACGCCGGGCTCGCGGCGCCGCCGTCGTCGCTGGAGGCGGACTTTTACGCCACGATCACCAAAGTTGCGGGAGCGCAGTTTGGAAACGCTCCAGTGCTGCCGTTTCAGTCGACCGGCGCGACAGATTCGGCGCAGCTGCGGCTCCACAATGTGCAGTCCTACGGATTGGTTCCATTTCCGCTCACGGAAGAGGACTACCTGCGTGTCCACGGCGATGATGAGAGGCTTCCGGTGGCGTCCTTCAACAAAGGCGTAGATGTTCTCGCGCGCATCGTAGCAGAATTTGCCGCCTCAAAATAAAGTCAAGTCAAAATAAAATAGATAAGACCCCAATAAACCGCCGACTACGTTTCGCCGCCGATCACGTGGAACTTCATGAAGTTCGTCGTGCCGCGAATGCCCATCGGCGTGCCGGCCACGATGCCGATCACATCGCCCCTGCGCACTAGCTTTTCTTCGAGCAAACGCTTTTCGGAAATGGCCGCCAGGCTGTCAATTTTGTGCGGGTCTTTGATTTCCGCGGGCATCACGCCCCAGATCAGCGCCATGCGCCTGCGCGTGTTGGCTTCTGGAGAAAACGCGATGATGGGCACCAGCGGGCGGTATCGCGAAACCAGTCGCGCGGTAAATCCGCTGTGCGTGAACACCGCGATCAGCCGCATGTGCAGTTCGCGGGAAGCGTGGCACACCAACTCGGCTACGGTTTCCGCGACTTTCAGTTGCTCCTGCATGGAAGGGCGCGGAAATTCGCTGATGCTTTTTTCGGCCTCCTCGATAATTTTGGCCATCATCTGCACGGCTTCGACGGGATAATTTCCCGAAGCTGTTTCGGCCGAGAGCATCACCGCGTCCGAGCCGTCGAAAATCGCGTTGGCCACGTCGGAAGCTTCCGCCCGCGTTGGCCGCGGATTTCCGGTCATGGATTCGAGCATCTGCGTAGCGGTAATGACCGGACGGCGAAATTCCCGCGCGCGCGCGATAATTGTTTTCTGCACTACTGGCACGCGTTCCGGGCGCATCTCGACGCCGAGGTCGCCGCGAGCGACCATGACGCCATCGGCGGCGCGCAAAATGGCGTCGAGATTTTCGATGGCTTCCGGTTTTTCCAGCTTGGCGATTACCGGAGTGTCTTTGCCCGCTTTGCGAATCAGCGCCTTGGCCTGCAACACGTCTTCCGCGCGGCGCACAAAGCTCACCGCGATGTAATCGGCATTGTGCTTCAGCGCGAATTTTAAGTCCTGCTTGTCCTTGGGCGTGAGTGCTGGCACGCGCAATTTGACACCTGGCAAGTTAATTCCCTTGTTCTCGCCTAGCGCGCCGCCATTCACAACTCTGCAAATCACCTCACGGCCGCGCACTTTCATGACGCGCAATTCAATCAGCCCGTCGGAAAGCAGAATCCTGTCGCCCTTGTGAACTTCGCGCGGCAGCGGCGTGAAGGTGGTATTCACCCGCGTCGAATCCCCCAAAATGCGCGCGGTGGTAATTACAAATTGTTGCCCGGCGTTCAACATCACGGGCTTGCCGCCGGCCAACACACCAGTGCGAATTTTGGGACCTTGAAGATCAGCAAGGATGGAAATGGTTTTGTCTTGTTCCAGGGCGGCGGTGCGCAGCAGGGCGATATTGGCGGCGTGATCTTCGTGCTTGCCGTGCGAAAAATTCAGTCGCGCCACATCCATGCCGGCGCGCAGCAGTTTTTCCACGATGCGCCGCGACTTGCTGGCGGGTCCGATGGTGCAAACTATTTTCGAGTGACGGAAACTCATAGTTCGAAACTACTCTCAACGCGAGTAGTTACTGCGCCCGCTTCGGCAAAGTCATCCAATGGTCGAAACACGACGGGGTCTCGCATAGGAGGGTGTGCAGTTAATTTACCCAGTTGTCGGGGCGCGAGGGCGGGTCTTTCTGCTTGTTCATGTAGACCTGGAATTTTTTCTTGTTGCGTTGAACTTTCCAGTCCGTGACGCTGTTGCGCACATTGTAGAGGAACGAGCCGCGCCGCAAATAGATGTAGCCCACCAGCATGCCGCCCAGATGGCATAGATGGCTCACGTTGTCGCCGCCGCTGCTGAGCGTGCCAAAAAATTCGATGGCGGCCATGACTGCTACATAGGGACGCATGGGAATCGTCACCGGCAGGGGTATGAGCCAGATGCGCCGGTCGGGGAATAAAATAGCGTTGGCGATGAGTATGCCGAAGATAGCTCCCGAGGCCCCGATGGTGGGCACCAAAGACGCTGGCTTGCCGAAAAGCGTCGCAATCGTTTTTATAATAACTTCGATCAAGCCAGCGCCCACGCCGCACAGGAAAAAATAATTCAGGAAGCGCCGCTTGCCCCACACTTGTTCCAGTTCGCGGCCAAACATCCACAACATCAGCATGTTGATCAGTAAATGAAATAGGCCGCCGTGCAGAAAGATGTAGGTAGCGGGCTGCCAGATGCGCAGGCCATGAATCACCGCGTCGGGTATCAACCCAAAAGTCTGAACGATTAAGTGGTACGCGGGGACGCCGCCCAGCAGAATATCGGCCAGCGTCTGCAGCAGAAAAACGCCGGAACAAATCAATACGATCAGCTTGACGCCGGGGGTAATGAAGCCGCGCCAATCGAAGTTGTAGCGGCGCGAGCTGAACGTCGGAGGCATAAGCGCAGTGTACGGCCCAGGGTGCAGCGGCGTCAAAGCGAGGTTTCCACGTTGATGATGTTCGTGAATGTGTGTGGCGGAACGCCTGAGATACATGGCTCAGCCAGAGGAAGCTCGCAAAGAGTGAGGCAGGCGATTCCCCAGTCTTCCGTGGAGTGCAACTTTTTATCGAGATGAGATTAAAGTTGAACCGGCACGAAGGTGAAAAACAAGTAGCCGCAAAGGCGGGCCAACCGCCTCTGTTGCTCTAGATGCTGAAGCAGGCAGGCGAGTGGAGGAAGATTGCAAGCGTTTTCAATCGCTCCAACTAAGCAAGAAAGATTCTCCGACGCCTCGCAAATGTACTCCTGCGGCCTTTTCAATCCCTTGCAATTTGGGCAAATCGTAAAACGAGAGAATAACAACGGGCAGGCGGAGTAGAGCTTTGAAAGACTGCCTCGTTAATTCAGTACCATCCATGCCGGGCATAAACCCAGTCTTTAACGAGCAGGTCCTCAGAGAATTGTTGAACCCCAAAATCTCCAAACCATATACCTGTGGAATGACAAAGGGTGCCACTCCGTTCTAGAACTGGCATAATCCAAACCACATGGTCGATGATTCTTTCCACGTGGTACAAGAGAAGCTTGAGAGAATTACTTTAGAACTGAGGACCGCGACAGACCCGGACCGCAGAAGATCGCTCTTCCGCGAAATGAGTCGATTGGTCGCGGAAGCCGAGAGAATCAGTGGCCAACCACCAAAAAATGAGTCATAAGTCTCGGAGGTAGCTGGTCTCTAGTTTGCCCGTCAGCTACCCTGCCTACCAATGTCCGTTAATGCAAACACTTATTCCGGCGAGTACATGAGTTGAAGGCGTTGGTATGTTGCGGGCTGTTGGCAATGCGGACAACACAATGTCAGCCCGTATTCTGGAAATTCAGGTCGGTATGGCCATAGTGGATCGTAAAGAAACTTATCGGGATGAGGATCAATTTCGCTGTGGCGGAATATTCTCGTGCAATGAGGGCAGTGCAAAGTCCACTGGGGCATGTGCTTAACTTTCTAAGCCCGGACGCTGGCTGCCTGTCCAAATGTTGCCACGAGGTCCCAAACTCAGACTGTGCAATATTGCACACTAAGCAGAACGCCTTATGTAGAAGTATGTAATTATACCAGCTGTGGATAATAAGGACATCGTTATATAACCAGTATCTACTGAACACGCCAATGCACTTAAATCTGCCGCGCCTTCTGATTCTCAGGGCCCACCTTCTTGAAATGATTATTTTGGGCGGTGGTACAGCGGCGGGGCTGTTTATGTGCATATCAATGAATGGCTCATTACTTTACTGGCTGGCACCGCTTTGCTGGTGGGCGGAGTTACTAGGTTCCTATCAGCGATGAAAACTATTCTCAAATATTAACGGACCATTGTGATATTGGCGTTGTCGATTGCGCTGACGGCAATGATGGCAACAATGTGTTTTGAACTATGTGTGCTGCTCATCCGCGTCGTTGGCAGGCTATGGCCTTCGAAACCAAGTGTCCCAAAAGATAAGGGGAAGTTCAGGAAGGAATTTCTGCCACTGCCGGCATTCTTGGCCCAATCGAGTGCAGAAATTATTTGGTTTTAAGGTTTAGTTTTTCTGGGGGCAAATCGGAAATCATTCACGATCTTATTTTCCGCAGTCGTTAATTGCCGCGGCTCGCCGCGCTCGACCGCCAAAATGTACCAACCGGCGGCCCGAGGCAGGCCGCACCTGGCGGCGTCGCTGAGCATTTTGTGTTTGTGCATGCAGCGACAGTCACCCCGGCTGTCCGTCCAGGCAGCTTCGTAATGAGTGTTATTAAGGGAAGCGTACCGATACCGCAGGCCCGTCATTATCTGCTTGACCAAAAGGGGCATTCGGTCGGGCGACATTGCTAGTAATCCTTTAATAAACTGCTTGTCATCCTCCGTTTTACCGCAAAACGAGGAAACTGGCTACCGAAGTTTCGCTGGCCGACGATGCTATTCAGATTTGTCTGAGGATAGATTATTGTGCAGCGCTCGAGAACTTATAAGAAGTTTAGTGTTTGGGGAGAACGCTTAATCGAGTTTTTTGCGCGCGAAGTAGAACAGCGAGGCGCCCAGCAGCGCGAACATCACTATGCCGAGTAGGGATTGAGCGGAAGTGGGCATGGGCAGCTTTTCGTTCACCGCCAGCGCGGGCCAGAACCTGGGGCCGAGACTGAACAATTTTTCTGGCCAAGGGAGGCGCAGGACTGAGGTTAGCCAGTGCGGCACGCGGTTGGAAATTTCGGGGTCCTGCAACAGATTGATGATGATGCCGAGGAGGCCGAAGACACCTCCGGCAGCGATGAGTCCGCTGGAGTAGAGCGCGCCGGGGCTGGCTTCGCTTTCGTCTTTTTTCTTGGTGGTGGCATCGACTAGCGAGCGGATCAGGCCTCCTGCAAACATCGCGGCGGTGGTGCCGAGTGGAAGATACGAGCCGGTGGCGAAGGCCAGCGAGCGCACCCCAAGAATTTCTACCGCGATCACTAAAGCGACGCCCATCAAGACGAGGCGCCACGGAAGGCGTTGATTCAGGATACCGCTGATGACCGTGGCCATCAGGCGCGCCTGGGGAGCGGGAGCCTTTAGGCTGCCGATGCCCTGAGCCCACTGATACTCGATTTGTTTGCTCTGCGGACTGTACAAATATTCGCCATCGGGAACCTCATGCGAGCCCAGGGAATTGATGAGCTGATAATTTTTGCCCTGATAGGTGAAGCTGTCGCGTTCCACTTTGACGCCTGAGGGCAGGGCTTCGACGGTGACAGGGATTTGCGTGGGGATGTATTTTTCCAGGCCCTTGTTCATCAAGTTGAGCGTGGTGCCGATGGCCATGGTGGAAACTGTGACACCAATCAAAAGGCCCATCTGCTGCCAAAAAGGCGTGGCGCCGACGAGGTAGCCGGTTTTTAAATCCTGCGAAGTGGCGCCGGCGATGGCCGCCGCGATGCACACCACGCCGCCAATCATCAGCGCGAGCACCTGGTAGTTTGGCGCGGTCCATCCAGCAACGAAGAAGATTGCGCAGGTGGCCATCAGCGTGGCGATGCTCATGCCGCTGATGGGATTGGAGGAATTGCCGAGGAGTCCGCTTATGCGCGCGGCGACGGTGACGAAGAGAAAGCCGAAGACGGTGACGAAGATGCCGGCGAAAAGATTGTGGTACCAGCGCGTCTCGGCTCCCGGGATGGGGTGAAAGGTGAGCAGAATCCACATCATTACGATGATCAGCAGGGAGCCAAGAATGACCCAGCGCATGGGCATGTCGCGATCGATGCGGGTCGCCGCGATGGCGTCGGTTGTGCCTTCGGCGCGAACGTCTTTAAGGCCGGCTTTGAGCGCGGAGAATATTGTGGGCAGAGTGCGCAGCAGAGTGATCAATCCCGCGGCGGCGACGGCGCCTGCGCCCATGGGGCGAATGTAGGTGCCCCAAATCTGGTCTGGGCTCATCAGCGGAATGGGAATGGTGGAGGGATAAATCGGGACGTTGTTGGCGAGCTGGCCGTAAAAACGGATGGCGGGCATGATGACCAGCCAGGAAATAATGCCGCCGGCAAAAAGTATGCCGGACACGCGTGAGCCAATGATGTAGCCGACTCCCAGGTACTCGGACGTTATGGTCATGCGGAAGGATGCCCCCTGAAACCAATTCGGGCGCGCTTCCGGCTGGGAAGTCCAAGCCTGAACGGTGTTCATGAGGAAGGTGTAAACGCCGCCGAGACCCAGGCCCCAGAAAACGCGGCCGGCGAAGGAGCCGCCGCGTTCGCCGGCGACTAAGACGTCGGCGCAGGCGGTGCCCTCGGGGAAACTGAGATTGCCGTGCTCCTTGACGATGAGTTGGCGGCGCAGCGGCACCATGAAGAGGACGCCGAGCCATCCGCCGAGCAGCGCTAGAGGAAAAATTCTCCAGAAGGTGAATTCCGCGCCGAAGCCCAGGAAGATCAGCGCGGGAATAGTGAACATCACGCCGGCTGCGAGCGATTCACCTGCGGAGCCCGTCGTCTGCACGATATTGTTTTCAAGAATGGTGGAGCGGCCGAAGGCGCGCAGGATGCTGATGGACAAAACGGAAATGGGGATGGAAGCGGATACGGTCAGGCCGGCGCGCAATCCTACGTAAACGGTGATGGCGCCGAACAGAAGACCGAAGAGTGCTCCGAGAATTACCGCGCGTAGCGTGAACTCTTTGAGAGTTTCTCCATCGGGGACGAACGGCCGGAATTCGCTTGGCGGTGCAGTAGAACTCCACGGGCGTTCGCTCAAGAAGGCCTCCCTGGGCCAAACCAAATTGGCTGCGTGCGGGATTATGCCGCACGAGGGGCAAGCGGGGAAGCAAATCTTGGGCGGCGAGAGGGATTTTCAGTATGGGAACGTTGGGCAGACGGGTTTCTTGACAGCCTCGTTTTTAGCCCATCCTATATTGTCCGGCACAATACTTTCCCAGGTCATCAACACCTGTTCAAACGCCGATGCCCTGGAGATGTGAGGCAAGCCCACTACCTCGCAAGCCGTGGAGCCCTGCCTCCAGAACATCCCCGGGAGGTACGACATGAAATGTCGCCGCTTGCTTCTCCTCGTGTGTATTCGCTGCGCGTACTTCCTCGCGCGCCCGCCGGTGCAAATACATGCCGATGAATGGCAGCCCATCTGGCCCGCTCGCTCGGTACTTTTCAGATCACCAAAGCCTCTATAGGAAATCTGACACAAACCAATTTACCTTTCATCTGCGACTACTCGCTGGTGGCGGAAAATTACGCCAAATCGGCGGGGGGCTTGTTGCTGGTGCGGCCGCAAGTGATTGGATATGAATCGCAAAAATTTCATGGAGACTAAAGAAGCGCGAAAATATCCTGTTGAATTTGCCGAACCTTGGCGCAACACCGATACCTTTGAGATCGCGCTTCCAGCAGGATATGAACTCGACAACCTGCCTCCGCCGGTCAACGCGGATTACAGTTTCGCAAGCTACCACAGCAAAGCGGATATTACCGGCAAAACACTAAAATACCCGCGCTTTTGAAATTAAGGAGTTGAGCGTGCTGGTCAGCAAGGCTGACGAACTGAAAACGTTCTATTGCGTGATTGAAAATGACGATCGGAATAACGCCGTTCTAAAGCTTGGCGCAAATTAATCGGCGAGTGTCCCGACCTCTCGCGTTCGCACAAGTTACAACTCATCCTAATTTTGCGAGGCGCTCGCGGACCAGATCGCTGAGCGCCTTGCCGTCCACCGATTTGCCTTCCAGTGCGGATTTTGACGCTTTCACTACCGCGCCCATTTGCTTCATGGAGTTCGCGCCGGTTTCTGCGATGGCCTTGTCGATGGCGACGTTCATCTCGTCTTTGCTGGCGCTGGCGGGAAGATAGCCTTCGAGAATGGCCAGCTCTTTGGTTTCTTTGTCAGCTAGTTCTGGGCGATTGCCCTTGGAAAATTGCTCGATCGATTCCTTGCGCTGCTTTACCAGCGTTTGCAGAATCTGAATGGATTCGGCCTCGTCCAGCACACGAATTTTTTCCACTTCTTTGTGTTTGATGGCGGCTTTCATGCCGCGCAGCACGCTCAGGCGCAGCTCGTCCTTGGCGCGCATGGCGTCCACCAGATCCTTTTGAATCCGCTCAGACAGACTCATCACCGGCTCCTCAATTTGGTCGTAAGCGCTGGCCGCTTTCGCGCGAGATATTTGTAATTGCAAAATTATCACAGAATGTTCGCCGGTTGCATTGACACTGCGGTGAGGGCTCGCTACCGTTGATGGTTAACGATATACAAAAATTTCACTACATAGGCGGAGAAGAAGCGCATGAAAGTAATTGTTGCCGACAAAATTAGCGCGCGGGGTGTGCAGCTGCTCAAGGAGCAGCCAGGGTGGAACGTTGTCCTCACTACAAAAGACAACCTCGTTGCTGAAATCGCGGATGCTCAGGCGCTCATTG
>DATHMG010000024.1:0-2282 GCA_035487275.1 Candidatus Acidiferrum sp.
GGTAATTTTGCCTGTGCTCTCTGTTCCGGTCACAGTCGAGACTTGAGCATTTGCGATAGCGACGAAGAGAACGCCGGCGCATGCGAAACCAATCAAGGATTTAATCATACTAATTTTCCTTTCTCCATTCCAACTGTGCGCCCACCGCTCTATTCCTAACGATGCAGCGCCTGTAATTATATCGTCCACCACAAACCAGTTGAGCGTGTCTTGCGGTGAACTCGAAGGCGGCCATACGTGGACAGATGCCGGTGTTTCGGCAGACTAAAGTGTGCCTGAAGAAGGAAGCGAAAGTCGCAGTTTCCGTGTTATCCCGTTAATCTGCGCATTGCTTGCGATCGCGTTGGGCTTACTCACGCTTATCGGGTGGATTTCGGGGGTGCCATTACTGGCCAGTGTTCGCGCCAACTATATTCCGATGGCGCCGAGCACGGCTTTTTGTTTCACCTTAATTGGCGTTGGACTGATTGCTCACCTGTTGAAGGCAGCGTTACGCTGGATTCCACGGGTTGTTGCATCGGTCGTGCTTGCGGTGGCGTGCGCGAAATTGGTCGAAATTTTTGGCGATTTAAACTTTGGCATCGATCCCTGGTTCGTGCGTAATCCCAGACTATTCGGCGCAGTCCCGACCGGACGAATGGCACCGATGACTGCCATAAACTTCCTTTTTATTGGAACCGGCCTGCTCGCTCTTGCTGGGAGGCAACCGGCAAAATTCGCCGGTCCTCTCGCTGCACTCGCCGCTGTGATCGGCGCGGTTGTTCTTGTTGGCTATTGGTACGGAACGCCATTGCTTTATGGCGGCCACACTATCCCGGTCGCGCTTTCCACTGCCTGCGGTTTTTTTCTATCGGGAATCGGCATCGTGATGGCGGCCGGTGCGACGGGATGGCCGTTGCGAGCATTTCTGGGCGACTCCACCCGCGCGCTGTTGCTGCGTGCTTTTGTGCCGCTCATTACCGCAGCGGCACTAATCAATGGTTGGATCAACGCGAGATTACCTGCACGCATCCATGTCAACCCCGCGGTCACTTCCGCCCTCTGCGCTGTGGTCTTCGCTGCTTTGATCGCGTTGATCATTTCGCAGATTTCCCATGTGGTCGGCGGGCGAATCGATCGCGCTGAAGCTGCGCGCAACCTTGCTCAAGCCGAATTACTCGCGCTTAATGCCCATCTCGAGACCAAGGTGCAGGAGCGCACGCGCGAATTACGCCTGAAGAATCAACAAATGGAAGAAGGGTTGCAAATGGCGCGCGAGCTTCAAATCGCGCTTTTACCGCAAAAATTTCCGACCGTTCCCGCGGATGTCCCGGTTCAGGAAAGCGCATTACGGTTTCTCAGTTTGTACTTCCCCACTGGCGATGTTAGCGGCGATTTCTTCAATGTTTTTCCCATTGGAGAGAAAGCGGCGGGTATTTTTATTTGCGACGTGATGGGACATGGCGTGCGCTCGGCTCTGATCACGAGCATGATTCGCGGATTAGTGGAAGAGCATGTGCAGGCCGCGGCAGATCCGGGCGAGCTACTCACGCGGATCAATCGTGCTCTCGCCGTCATTCTCAAACAAGCGGACACAACCATGTTCGCGACTTGTTTTTATGTCGTGGCTGATGTCGAACGCGCGCAGTTGCGTTTCGCTAATGCGGGGCATCCGTCCGCCCTTCACATTCAGCACGGTAATGGAGCTGCGCACAAACTTCAGGGCAACGGACGCCCCGGTCCGGCCATTGGAATTTTCCCAACTGCCAGTTATGTCACGTCAAGTAGTCCGATGAGAAAAGGCGATCGTGTCATGCTATTTACCGACGGGTTATTCGAAGTGGAAGATGCTTCCGGCACACTCTTCACGGAGGAGCAACTGCACACTACCGTCACTCGCTACGCTGGCCTTCCGGCCCAGGAATTTTTTGACCGTGTCATCAGCGACGTTCGCCAGTTTTCCGAACGCAAATCGTTCGACGACGATGTTTGCGTTGTGGGAATGGAAGTGCAGCATACCGGTTGAACTCCTTGCTGTAGCTGGCGTCCGCGGCGGCAGAATGGCTGGACTGGTGCTGGCGAGAGCGGCGGCTACATCGAGTTGGGGGGCAGTGACGACACAAAATGTTTTGCTTGTGACCGGGAAAAACGATTGAAATGCGCTCATGAACGGGCCCGTCCGCAAAATCGAAATCTTATCGCCTTTCAATCAAGCAATCGAGCTAACGAGATTAATCCTGTTTCGTCCGTTCGATATTACAAAATGGCTCATCATCGGCTTCGCCGCTTTTCTCAGCGGTTGG
>DATHMG010000025.1:0-27834 GCA_035487275.1 Candidatus Acidiferrum sp.
TAGATCTACAGCTTTACGGGAATATTGCTCAGCTTTGTCGTCGTTCCGGAGATCGCTATAGGTCTGTCCCAGCCGGGAATAAGCCAATGCGAAAAGGGGGTCGGCCTGAATGGACGCCGTAAAACGCTTAGCTGCCTCAAGGTGATTTCCCTGGCGGGATAACTGCAACCCTTCGTTGTAATTTCGAAGGGCCTGCAGTGAAATGGAGGACGGTTGAAACGACTTGGACCGCAATTCCTGCAGCACATCGGAAGAAAGTGAAAGATTTTGTTGGATGGACTGAGCGAGCTGTGCAATTGCCGGCAGTAAAGCCTTTTCATTAGCGGCCTCGGCCTTGACGGGGATAGAGCGCTGATGTTTGAGGTCGCGAAGCGTTGCGTCTATTCGGATCTGCTCGCCGAACTTGGCGTATTGCCCCCAAATCACCGTATCGGCATTGCTAAACTCAGCGATGCGTTCCACGGTTGTCGGATCAATTGACGTATCAGGACTGATACGCAAGTCGGACAGAACCTGGTGTAAACGGTCTGGCGAGATAGTGCGTAAGTGCACCGATTGACCCACATCCGTGGTCAGCATGTCAGCCAAACTGGGTCCCAGCCAATCAAGGCCGCTATCCCCAGAGCCATTGCGAAATGGGAGAATTGCCAGCGATACGTCCGGCGCCGCCGTCGCGGCGGTTGCTGTTTTGTGCGGCAGCTTTCCGACCAGCGCCCATCCTCCGATGCCCAGCACCAAAGCTAGCGCCCCCGCCGCAATCCATTTCCAAGGAACGGTGCGCGGCTTAAGCGGCTCCTCTATTACCCTGGAGGCCGAAATCGGGCGCTTAGCCTGTAAGGCGTCAAGATCGGTCAGAATTTCCTGGGCGCTCTGATAACGGGAGTCCAAATCGCGCTCCAGGCACTTGCCTACGATATCGCTCAATCCTTTTGGGACCGAGGCATCCAACTCCGAGACGGGCACCGCGCGTTGTTGGTTGCGCAACAGCAAGCTGCCCATAGCAGAGTCCGCTTTGTAGGGCGTTTTGTTCGTCAGCAATTCATAGAAAATCAATCCGATAGCAAATAAGTCCGAGCGTGCGTCCAGTTGCTTCCCCATGGCTTGTTCCGGCGACATGTATTCGATCGTTCCCATCAAGGCGCCGGTCTGGGTCATCCCCTTTGACTCGATGGAGCGGGCCAACCCAAAATCCATGACCAGGATTCGGCCGGCTTTGTCGCACATAATGTTTTGCGGCTTCAAATCACGGTGAATGACGCCCACACTGTGTGCGGCGTCGAGAGCCAGGCAAACCTGCCGAATTATCTCGACAGCTCGTTCTGGGGGCAGTTTGCCTTCGTCCAGGAGCAGGCGGCGAAGGTCATAGCCTTCGATATACTCCATGGTAATGAATTTGACGTCGTCAGCTTCGGCGAGATCGTAGATTCTGATGACATTCCTGTGGGTAACCTGGTGGGCCGTCAACAACTCCTGTTTGAATCGCGCCAGGATGGCGGGGTTCGAGGCGAGGTCCGAACGAATCAATTTAAGCGCTACGAATCGATTCAGTTCGCGGTCAGAAGCTTTGTAAACGGCGCCCATTCCGCCTTCGCCCAACAACTCGAGGATTTCGTAGCGGCTGCCTATAATGTCGCCGGGTTGTAACTTCGTGGTAGGGCTGGTAGTGCGTGGGTGAGCGGCATGAGGAACTGGCGTGAATGACTTATCAGCTATGGTTGCGCCGTCTAAACCTGAGTCCCCCGAATCGAATGGTGCTTTGGCGTCGCTGCTGATATCGCTCGAAGAGCTCTCCCCCTTAGCCGGTGCACGCACACCTGGAGAGGCGGGGGTGCGAGGTTTCTCCTCATGACCCGGGGGTAATTTGGGGTCGTCCATACTAAGCCGCTATTGGCTAAACGTCTTGTACGCCCGCAGAAGGCGCCCTCTTTGCGGGGAATTATATACCGACATGTAAGGCTAATGAACTATTTCGAGTGGTTTTAAGACCAGGATGGTCCCTGGTGGTTACCTCGACACTCGGCACCGGATCAGCACAGATCAGTAGTTGATTTGCGCTTTGTTTGCGAGAAAGCGTCTTACAAACACTGGTTAGCTTTGTTCGACCATTCTAGCTGCACGGTGTACTGACCGATTTTTTTGGTTTTCCAGGCGCAAATGTCGCCAATTTCGCCATTGGAATCGTCGTACCAGCCCTGTCCTGGAATCGGGTCGGTGATGGCCTCGCATAATTCGTGCGAACTGGTGGAGGTAAGCGCATCGAACGGTTGCAAACCACCCGTGCAGCCTGCGCATCCAGGGTAGGGCATGACGGCGTAAAAAATCTGGCCGTTGATATCGTTGTGATACCCGCAAAACGCCTGGCATGAAGCTGCGCCGCCCTGCACGACCTTCACTCCTTCTGGCATGAAGACAAAGTACAAGCTGTTTGCGCCTGGCTGTGGGAACGCACTATTGGACGCAATGGCGCTTTGCAGCTCCTTTTGGATGGTGGTGTCGTTCACGGAACTCGCGGTAGCGGGCGTAATGACGGTCGTGCCGGTGCGCCTGCCGTGGGAAATCTTGTAGTTTCCTGCGTTGTACTCCGCCAACTGATCGATCAGCGCGCTGGTCAGAATGTAGTCGAAGAAACCGTTCATATTCGTCATCACGGTATTTTGCGGAGCGGAGTTCCATGCGGCGCCCCAAAACACGGTGAAAACCTCGACCGCCGATAGTAACGGACCATCGCGATAGGTAAGCTGAGGCGCGGATGCCTGCAGGGCTTGAGGGTGATGTAACGGCACGATGCGAATCGCGTCTGAATGACCAGCAGAATGATGGGCTGGCGATTGTTTTCGAGTAGCCATGTTTTCTCCTTGCTGGGCAATTTAATTTTAGGATGAATGGGCGCTGCGCGAAACAGTACTTTTGAGACCTTGGCGGGTTAATCTAAGCAGTTATGTTTTAGATGGCAACGCACGACTATCCCCGGCAAAAGTGACAAGTCGAAAGATTAAGGAAGGGGGAGTTCGATACCCCCCGGCCGATATTAATTAAGCACGTAAGCCGAAGGCGATGGCCTTCACTCCGCTGCAGTCAGCGGCGAACGGCGCTAGTAATCCTTAAAATTCGTAACGCAGCCCAAACTGCATGATGCGTGGCGTCGTGAGGGTCCCACTGAAATTCCCAAAGGTGGCCGAATTGCCGTTCGCCAAGCTGCCGCCAGTGGAGGCGGAGGCAGACTGTACGTCGAAACGCACAGAGTTGGTCACGTTAAAAACTTCCCAACGGAATTGCAAACTTTGGCCATCACTCCAAGGCATTTTCCAGCGCTTCGCGAGACCGAGATCCACTCCAAAATAGCCCGGGCCGCGAATCTGATTGCGACCGCCGGTTCCGCCTGGAAAGGCATAGTCAAAGCAGTTTGCGGCGGTGATTCCGTTTGCGAAGAGATTGGGAGCGGTATTCGCCGCTCCGCTGGTGGGTCCGGTGTAGTAGCTACCGGTGGTAACGGAGCAGATCTTGTTGGCATTACCTTCCAACTGGTAGTTGCTCGGGTACTGCGGGCCGTTGTCGACGTTGACGGCGAAACCGCTGGTCCAGCGAGCCAAGCCCGACAGTTGCCATCCTCCGATCAACGCGTCTGTAACGCCATTGGCACCAGAGCCGATCCAACGACCTCGCCCAAAAGGCATTTCCCAGATAAAGTTCGAGTTAATCTGATGACGTAGATCGAAATCCGAGGGACCGCGGTTCGAACTTGGGTTCCAGGCATTGATGATCTGTCCACCTAGACCGCCCCACGTCCCTACACGTTCGGCGTCAGACGCGACATCGATGGATTTTCCATAGGTGTAGTTGAAATCAAACTGAAGGCCGTGAGTCATCTTGTGTTGCAAGGTAGCTTCCAAGGCGTTGTAGTTGGCATTAGTCACCGTCCGAAGTGCGAACAGCGACGAATACTGTGGGCTGTAGAAAACGTTGGGACCAGTGTAGTTTCCGATGTGGTAGTAGTAGAGGTTGCCGGTGTTCGCATCGGGAACCCCGCCGGTGTCCATTTCGTAGATCGAGAGAGACTCGTTCAAACTATTAGCGCATAGAAGGTCGAAGGCCAGTACGGTTGGATTCGTTGTGGAGTTCAGGCCGTTCGTAGCGCAAGTGCCGTACGGACTGTTCGCGCCGATAGTGTAGGCCCCGCCGGGCGCTACCGGCTGGGTGATGTCCGACCAATATTTTTGTACGCTGGCAGGCACCGTGCTGGGATTGAAATTGTTGGTGGTTACGCCGCTGCGATAAATCTTGGCCAATGCTGTGGCGGCCGCAAAGTAATCGATGCCTGCAGCCTTGTCGAAGGGATCCAAAGGCATTGCCAAGTCTGCCTGGGCCAGCAAGCGGTGAGAGAGCCTTCCCACGTAGGCTACCTGGAAAGTAAATCCGTTTGGCAATTGCCTTTGCACAGATAAATCGAGTGTGTAGGAATAGGGCGTCTTGATGTGGCTATCGAGGCCCCAGGCGATGGCTTCGCTGCCGGGGGCCGGATTGCTGGGATACGGCTCTGGAAAATTTGCTGCGGGAGCTGGAACGAAGATTGGGGCCCCGGCATTGTCGAATTGCGGGATGGTATTTAAGCCGGTAATGCGTGGCGTGGTGGCAACCGATTCCGATGCTGCCGCATTGGGTATGCTGGTAGACAACCCAAAGGCGCCATTGTTGTCGAAGGTGTCCAGAAGCCCTTCACCGATACGGTCGTAGACGATGCCGAAGCCGGCTCGTATGCTGCTATGGCCTGATCCTCCAAAGAGCGCATGCATTAGTCCGGAATCCCCACTTGGCGCCCAAGCAAGAGCCACGCGAGGCCCCAAATTCCTCCAATCCCACCCATAATATCCGGTAGTGCCGCCGTTAGCGGCACCGGAGAAGTTGAACGCGATGGGAGGAGCGGCGATAGAAGGAACCCCGTTGTTCATGCCGACGCCGCGCCCGTTAAACCAGGTGTTGAGGCTTTCGGTGGGTGTAACTTCCAAGCCGGTGGTCTCCCAAGGTGGTGAAAAAAGTGAATAACGCAAACCCAATGTAATCGTGAGGCTGGGCCTAATCTTCCAGGTATCTTGCGCGTATATTTCGTACCCGTCTTCGGCATAGTGGCGGACAACCGGGGCGCCCTGGGCCAGCGGAGTACCGTTTCTGGCGTAGTTATATTGAGCGTTCACTTCCACGTCCATGCCGAACAAAGCGGTTACAGCATTATCGTAGTTGCCACCGAAACCACTAAAATCGACCGCTGGATAGCCATTATTTGCAGGGTTCAGCGGTGAAGAGGCACGACCGGCCAAACCGGAAGTATCCAGCCATTGGGAATTCATGTAACCGCTGCTAAAAGAACTTGTCGAGCTCGAAGTCGGATTACGAATCCTCGAGATGTTGAAGCCGAATTGCAAACTGTGTTTTCCATGTGTCCAGGTAAGGTCGTCCCAGAAACTGTTGATGGGCCTTTGAAATTCCTTGGAGTAATTCAAGGTGTGGTTAAAAGTGGGATCGAGACCTCGGAAGGTGTTCCAGGGGAGATTGGTATTGCCAATGGTGCCAAGACTCTCGCGAACAAAACCGTACCGAAAATTGTTAACGAGAGTGTTGGTGATTACCGCGGAATAGTTCGCGATCAGGCCTTTATTGTAGTTGACCAAATCTCTTGTCGGAGCTTGTCCAGGCAAAAATGGCGCATTGGCCTGGTTCTCGTTTGCCAAAGCTCCAGTAAGTGATACGCGCTGTTTGCCATCTTGCGTGATGTTGTAATCCAATTTGGCGATGTACCAGTTTTTCGTATTTCGGGTCGGGGCCGCAAAACGAAAGCCTGCGGTATTGAATCCATCACCCTGACTGGAGTCGTTCGGCAATGGATACGTGTTGAAGAAGGAGAGCACGGTGGGATCCGGGCCGACTGGTCCGGTATAGCCTGGCGGAGGGCTAGTGCTGAGAGGATCCATAGCTTTCAATTGTCCAGGCGAAAGGATGTAATTTCCGGGACCGGCGGTGTAAGTAGCGCCACTGAGGCCCTGAACGCTGTTACCAGGACAAGTTGCCGACGGGTCGCAAACGTATTGGACCACGCCATCCCGCAGAGCGGCGCTGGGCACAATTCGCAGCGCGCTTTGCTGCTCGACGTCGCGATACGCCTCATAATTCATGAATAGAAACAGCCGGTCTTTTTTGATGGGGCCTCCCAGCGAGGCGCCGAAAATATTGCGATTCAAGAATTGCGGTTTGTTAGCATCGCCGCTCTGCAATTGCGATTGTTTGAGAAAGTAATCGTTAGCGCTGGCGAAAGAATTACGGTTGTACTCGTAGGCGCTGCCATGAATTCTGTTGGTGCCACTTTTAGTGACTAAGGCGACCTGCGCGCCGCCGGCGCTGCCTTCATCGGCCTCCGCATTGCTGGTGGTCACCCGAAATTCCTGGACTGAATCCAAGGTCACGGGAAGTACGGATTGAAACGCGTACCCACCCTTGGGATTAACGGGGATGCCGTCCAAGGTGACGTTGCTCTGGTCACTGCGCGCGCCATTGACCGCGCCGCTGCGCGTGTCCGTATCTTTCTCGTTCTGAACGATAGATGGATTATTTCCGGTATAGACCACACCAGCTTGCAGGGATAGTAGGTCCCCCACATTGCGGCTTTCGAGGGGCAGTTGCTTGACCTGATTTTCCCCAAACGCGACGCCCAGGGAAGCATCGGTAGTATTGATGGTCTGCAATTCCACCGATACTTCGACCGTTTCGGTTGCCGTTCCGATGAGCAGAGTTACGTTCACGGTGGCAGGATTATTTACTAGCAGCTGAACATTTCTTTGGTCATAGGCGCGAAACCCAGGTGCCTGTACTCTCAGCGAATACGTTCCTGGCTGCAAGGACGCAAATTCATAGGCACCGGTGCTGTCGGAAACGGTACTGCGTTGGACGCCTAGCTCGTTGTCCGTCAGAGTGATGGCAGCACCAGCAACGCTCGCGCCTGATTTATCTAAAATTGAGCCGCGCAGCGAGGTAGTGCCGGTCTGCGCCGCAACTTTTGTGGTGAAGAGCGCAAAACAAATGGAAAGTACAATGAAAATACGTTTGTATGTGGAAGTTCGCATCACTCGCCCCCTCGCTTTGAATGGTTCCAGCACCGGAGCGAATGGCGGATTTCGAGAGGAAGAATTAGCAGTCAACCCTCGACAAGTTCACCCTCAAGCCATTTGTCTCTGAGAACCAACATATGTTGAGCGCATTTTGACAATTTAGTTCGTAAAGTCAAGAACAAGCTAGCTAGAAGAAATGTTTCGCGGTTGTGTGTAACGTTTGTAACTGATCACTTCTGGACGCTGATGGTCGTCCAGGGGTAAGCCTTCATGTCGCGAAGCGCGGGTTTTTCCCAGGACTGTTCGGGATGTTGCTCGAGATGTTTCGCGGCGAGAAAATCCATTCCGCAAGCATGGCCGGCGGCGGCAACAAATTCCATTTGTGCGGCCATTTGCGTATCGGTGGCTTTGTTTTGCACGGCTCCGGCGTTGCCATACGGTATTTGCCATGAGCCCATCCCGCGGGGCGAAAGTTCAACGTGGCCGCAGAGGGTGCGCTCGCTCGGTTCAGTTTTTCCGGTGAACGAGTCCACATGGTCGGCTAGAAATTTCTCGGCCAGGTTTACGTCGATCTGCCCTTTGTTTTCGGCCATCAGTTGTTCCCAACGGCGATGACGCGCATTCGGGCTATTGCTCATATCGGTGGTGGCAAAATTTGTTTCTTCCGCGGCCAGCTTGGGCGCGATCGGGAAATTGGAGCCAACAAAATAGCCGTCGGTCTTGCGTTCCAGAGTCACATTTTTAAGGCCGAGCTCGAGGCTGGCAATTTCGCCTTTGCGGGTGTCGGCAATCAGCCAGTCGTTGGCGTACCCACCATTGTTGCCAACGCGAAAAATGCGCGTCGCATCATCGATGGAAGACGAATACTGCATGGCCTTGCGCGCGCGTACGAATTCCGGTATGCCGTTGGTGGCGAAACCGTGAAAACCGCTGATGGTTGTTTCGGTGATGACCATTCCAGCCGAATTCAAGCCGAAGTCATCTCCACTGTGAATTAGCGCGGGCAGGCCGTCCATAATAAAGTGATAGCCCTTCGCTGGAACGACGTCGAAGACCATGGTCCAGCGAGCACCATCCAGATAACTCGTCCAGTTATTGTGCGCGATCACCACTCCGCCATTTTTTGTGTAATTGCCCACCGCCACGAACGCGCTGCAGTGGTCGGGGGCGGTTACCGTTGGCAATGACGTGATTTTGTGAGCCTTATCGAATTCCGCGACGTAATAACTCCACTCCATGGCGGCATTGAGTGCGACCACATCCCAAATGTCCACGTTAACGCCGCGCGCAGTCGCGCCATCTGCGATGCCTTGCATCTCTTCGCGATATTCAGTTTCGACATGCGGCCACAGCACGGTCTTGCCTGCTTCTCGCAAAAAATTCCAGTCCTTGCCAGTGTCGTGAGTAAGTTCGAGTTGGTATACCTTTTCGAGATCCTGAATTTCCGGGGCCAGCAGGTAACCATGCTGGAAGCCTATTTCTGCGGGCGTGCCTTCCAGGTGCACGACCGTCCAGCCATTCAATGTGGGCCGACGGAATGATCCCTTCAAGCGCTCGTCGTCTTTCGGCTTCACCGTTGCCGCCGCCGCGACGAATAGAATCATGCTGCATACAATCACAGTGGCCGCGCCTCGTCGCATTTGTTACCCCTTGTCAGGCTGCCGAACGTACTGGTTGGCAGCGATCAAATTCTCGGAATGTTGCAATGTATCAGATTTTTACCAAAATATCGGAAATTACAGCGTCGTGGACAGGCACCAAGGCACACAATAAGCGACCGGTTACCTCGACCATGGCATTAATCGAAAGCAAACCTATGAAACACCGCTCAATGCTGTTGATGCTGCTGATGGCTTTCGCTTCCCAAGCCACAGGCGAACCATCTTCGGACGCTTCTGCTCCAATAGTAACAATTGATTCAGGTGCCCTCGCGGGGACGCGCTTTGGCCTGAATTCAAACGAGGTAGCCTTCTTGGGTATTCCGTTCGCGACCCCGCCAATCGGGAATCTTCGTTGGAAACCACCTCAGCCGGTCGAACGGTGGGAAGCAGTTCGCAGCGCGTCGAAGTTCTCCCCAGCGTGTCCGCAGCGGCTAAGCTCCTGGTGGGCTGAAATGGCTGGTGTCGATCAACTGGAAACGAGCGAGGACTGCCTCTATCTGAACGTATGGACGGCTGATTTATCCGCACAGCAGAAGCAGCCAGTAATGGTGTGGATTCATGGCGGCGGCAATGTCGAGGGTTCAAGCCACACGCCCCTGATAGAACCAGCGCTCGCACGCAAAGGAGTGATCGTCGTGAGCCTTGACTACCGGCTCGGAGTGCTTGGATATTTAGCGCATCCCGCGCTGACTGCCGAGTCGACACATAACTCGTCTGGGAATTACGGGCTTCTGGATCAAATTGCAGCACTGCAATGGGTGCAGAAAAACATTGGTGCGTTTGGAGGAGATCCGGGTTCCGTCACAGTGTTCGGAGCATCGTCGGGCGGCGAGGATGTTTGCCATTTATTGGCGTCCCCACTTTCGAAGGGGCTGATTCATAGAGCTATTTTGGAAAGCGGTGTCTGCATGGACTCCCTCTATTCCGCATTACGCCAGCAGCAGAACTATTACCTCAACCACGGTCCCGGAGAGAAGCTAGGGATGCGGCTCACCGCTGCACTCGGAATCCCGAATGAAAAAAATGCGGCGGATAGATTGCGAACCCTCCCGGTAGACAAACTTCTGAAAGCTTCCCAGGATTTGGAGTCCGGCGATTTTGGCGTCATCGTTGACGGATGGATCGTGCCATCGCAACCCGCGTTGACTTACGCGGAAGGCCGACAGGCCCGCGTCCCGGTATTGATTGGCAGCAATTCGCACGAAACCACCGTCTTTGGCAAATCCGATCCGCTCGCGTTAGAAAATTCCCGCCCAAAAACCGTCGCTGAGTATCGCAAGTGGCTCACTGGAGAATTCCGCGAATTCGCCGATGAGGTTTGGAAACAGTATCCGGCTAATTCCGATAGGGAAGCTCAGAATGTATTTGTAAGAATGCAGACAGATTACGATTTTGGATTTGGTTCTTATCGATTGGCGAGAATAACGACGCAGTATGGTCAACCTGCATATCTTTACTATTTTTCTTACGTCGGGCGTGGGTCTTTTGCTCGGCTTGGCGCGTTTCATAGCGAAGAAATGATGTTTGTCGGAGATACCTATTGGAAAAGTTGGAAGCCTGATGAGAACGATAAGAAGCTTGCGGCCTTGATGGGCGATTATTGGACGCAATTCGCCAAGACCGGCAATCCCAATGGAACTGGGCTTACGGAATGGCCTCGCTATGATGAAAAGTCAGAACAATGTTTGGGAATCGGTAATGAAGTGAAGACGCGGGCGATTCCCCATAAAAGAGGTTACCACTTATTCGAGCGCATTTTGAAGGCGCGTCTCGCAGAGATTCAAGGTAACGCCGTCTTGTAAAAAATAATTGGACGCGCTGAGCCGGTTGCGTGAACGAGATTTCCCGAAATGGAGGCCTTGGTCATGGAAGGGAAGGCGCGCCTGTGGCTTCTTCGGTGGCGAATACCTTCGGGCTAAAATACAATGCGCAAAACCCTATGAATGACCTTCTCCAGTTGCGCGGCGAGTTTCCGATACTGGAAAAATCGACCTATATGATCAGCAATTCGCTCGGTGCCATGCCTCGTGCGGTTTATGAAAGCGTGCGCGCTTATGCGGATTCGTGGGGAAACCGCGGGATTCGCGCATGGGAAGAGGGTTGGTGGGAGATGGCCGTGGGCGTGGGCGACAAGATCGCGCCACTGATCGGCGCCGGAGCCGGTGAGTTATCGTTGCACCAGAACGTCACCATTACGCAGGCGATCATCAGCTCCTGTTTTGATTTCCGAGGTGCGCGAAACAAAGTTGTTATGGTGGTACAGGAATTTCCGTCGGTTCAATATTTTTATAATGAACAGCGTCGCCATGGCGCGCGCATTGAGACGGTAGCCAGCGCAGATCCGATTCGCCTCGATCTGGACAAGTTGCTGGCGGCGATTGACGAGACCACCCTCCTGGTGCCCATCTCGCAGGTATTGTTTCGCAGTTCGTACATTGTGAATGCGCGCGAGATCATTGAACGGGCTCATCGCGTTGGCGCGTACGTGATACTCGACGTGTTCCAGGCAACCGGGGCAATACCACTCGATGTGAGGAGTCTAGAGGTGGACTTCGCCGTGGGCGGAGTTTTGAAATGGCTGTGCGGTGGTCCAGGCGTGGCGTATTTGTATGTGCGTGAAGATTTGCGCGCAAAGTTAAGACCGTCTCTGACCGGATGGCTCGCGCACCGGCGCCCTTTCGAATTTGAAACCGGCGCGATAGACCGGCGCGAAGATTCGTTTGGATTTTTGAATGGAACGCCGCATATCCCGGCGCTCTATGCGTGCCAACCTGGGCTGGACATGATTAATAAGGTCGGCGTCCGCGCCATTCGAGAAAAGTCGCTGCGTATGACCGCGCGGATTCTGGCGGACGCAAAATCGCGCGGCTGGCAGGTGAATACCCCGGTAGATGGGGCGGAGCGCGCTGGAACGGTATCGGTGGAATGTCCCCGCGCAGCCGAAGTGTGCCAGGAATTGGTGCAGCGCAATATCCTCGTCGACTATCGCCCAAAAGCGGGAGTACGCATTTCGCCGCATTTTTACAATACGGAAAGCGAGTGCGATTTTACCCTGCAACAAATGGATGAGATTGTTGCAACGCTTGACGCGCGGACGTCCGAGGCGAAGGTCTCGAAGGATTCGAGATAATGAACGCCAGCTGTTTCGATCTGTCCATCATTATCCCCTCCTACAATGAAGAGGCGCGTTTGCCGGAAACATTACAACGCATCGCTGAGTATCTGCCCACGCTGGGACTACGCACCGAAGTGCTGGTCGTAGACGATGGCTCGACGGATCGAACTGCAGCGGTGGCGGAATCATTCCACGGGAAGCTTACCGGACTGCGCGTGCTTTCAAACGGCACCAATCGCGGAAAAGGGTACAGCGTACGTCATGGAATGCTGGAGGCGCAGGGCGACATGGTGCTGTTCACGGACGCTGATCTCTCCGCGCCTATTGAGGAGTCCGACAAACTTCTAACAGCGCTAAATAATGGCTACGATGTGGCCCTCGGATCGAGAGCGATGGATCGCAGCCTGATCAGCACGCACCAATCAATTTTTCGGGAGTTCGCGGGCATCATCTTCAACAAAATTGTGCGCATCGTGTTGCGTCTGCCGTTTGTGGATACGCAATGCGGATTCAAAGCGTTTCGGCGGGAGCGCTGCCGGATTATTTTCGCGCAACAGCGCATTGAGGGATTCGGGTTTGATCCGGAATTGTTATACCTGGCGAGGCATCACGGATTGCGAGCCGTCGAAATTCCGGTGCGCTGGGGACACTCACCGGCGACAAAAGTCAGCATGCTGGGCGACAGCCTCAAAATGTTCGCGGACATATTCACGATTCGCTGGAACGCGATGAGCGGACGGTATGCGCGGGCCAGCCGAAGCGTTGCGGCCGCGTGATTGTACTTTGCTCCATAAAGTACTTGACAGCTCATAATACGTCTGCTAGTTTTCTGGCGACGTTTAAGCTCTCAGAATTGACAAGGTTGAAGTGACCATGTTGAAGACCAGCTCCGTCCCTGCTCCCAGAACCGGTCCCATTCCCATCGACGCGCGGGCGGCGGACCATCTTCGCTACATCCGCGAAACCATGGAATCGGCGGCGGAATTTACCGCCGTGCCGGGATGGGGTGGCGTGGCGATGGGGATCACCGCGATAGTTGCAGCCAAGGTCGCGTCCATGCAGACCACGCCGCGTGCCTGGTTTGGCGTATGGCTGGTGGAAGCGTTCATCGCGGTAGCCATAGCCGCCCCGGCCGCGGCTACTAAAGCGCATCGCGCTAATTCAAAACTTTTCTCGGGTCCAGGCCGAAAATTTCTTCTTAGCTTTGCGCCTCCGATCATTGTTGGCGGTTTGATGACATTTGCGTTCTACAGTTCAGGATCATTCGCGATTTTGCCGGCCGTCTGGTTGTTGCTATATGGCGCGGCGGTAGTGACCGGCGGCGCTTTTTCTGTGCGGGTAGTACCGGTGATGGGACTGTGCCTGATGGGCTTGGGCGGTTGCGCGTTGTTCGCACCAGCAGCCTGGGGAAATTACTTCATGGCCGCGGGTTTCGGAGTGGTGCAAATCGCGTTCGGCCTATGGATCGCCCGGCACTACGGAGGTTAAGGATATGGCTAAGTCTTCTGCAGCTCCACAAGACCGCGTTCCACGTGCCAGGCAGCGCGAGGATTCCCCGGCAACGGTACGAGAACAAACGCGCGAGGCGGTTTCGCCGGATCTCGATCGCTTGATTCACGAACGCATCCGGCTGGGCATCGTAAGCGCGTTGGCGGTGAACCGATCGTTGACGTTCAACGAATTGAAAGCGCTTTTGAAGACCACTGACGGAAATCTAAGTGTGCATGCGCGTAAGTTGGAAGAGGCCAGTTATATCGTGTGCAGCAAGTCCTTCGATGGCCGCTTGCCCAAGACTGAATATCGGCTGGCCGGGGCCGGGCGCAAAGCGCTGGAACGTTACCTGAATCACATGGAAGCATTGATACGGGCGACACGGGAGAAATAGGCGCGGGAATGACCGTGGGGCGACGGTACTTCCAGGCGTATTTACTTTGTTTTATAGAGTAGTTTGCGATAATAAATTATCAGCGAGGCGACCATGCCTTCTTTAACTTCTATCGAATCAGGTTCCAACACCCGGTCGGCTAGCAGCGGCATTCATGTGGCCATCATCTCGGATGGAAACGGGCGATGGGCTACGGCCAAGGGCCTTCCGCGATCCGCTGGGCACCGCGCCGGGGCGGAAACCGCACGAGAGATTATCGAGGCGGCTCCGAGCATGGGTATTCACACTTTGACGTTATTCGCGTTGTCTTCCGCCAACTGGCAGAGGCCTGCGCCAGAGATCGCAGGGATTCTGCGGCTTCTGCACGAATATTTGCTTACCGAAACATCCCACTGCATGGAAGAAGGGGTGCGTTTCACAGTGATCGGACGGCGCGACCGCTTGCCGGTCAACTTGCGTCAGACAATCGGGGATGCCGAGGCTGCGACCGCGGGTGGCAACCGGTTGCATCTTCGCCTGGCAATCGATTACTCCGCGCGTGAAGCGATTTATCAGGCGGCGTGCCGCTTTTACAAGGTTACGGAATTATCCTGCGAAGCTTTCGGCAAAATTCTTGTGGACTTTCGCGGAGGATCGACCGATGTGGACTTGCTGATCCGCACCGGCGGGGAACAAAGGCTTTCCGATTTTTTGTTGTGGGAATGCGCCTTCGCGGAATTTGTTTTTCTTCAAAAACGCTGGCCGGATTTCACCGCCAGCGATCTGCACATGGCGGTGCAGGAATTTAGCAGGCGTGAACGCACACGGGGAACATTGCCGGCTGCCTAGCCTGTGATCCTTCGGCCGCCATGACGCGCGCGATCCATGGCGAAAGCTTTATGTAGAATGCGCAAAGCCGTTTCGGTCAAGTGAAACCGGTGTAAATCTTCTTCATTCGCAAACGCCGCATCGGTGACGTCGCTCGCGGCGGCGTGTTCACCGCTGATGCGCTCGCAAAGATAATCGGCGATCACGTAATGGAAACGCGGTCGCTCCAAGTTATCACCACCGGCAGTTTCGCCGTTCGGTGTGTACACGATACGATCGAAGACTTCGATCAGCTCGAGCACCCGGACCTGCAGGCCGGTCTCCTCGAGCAATTCCCGGGCAACACCTTCTTCGAGGGTTTCACCCAATTCAAGCATGCCTCCGGGAATGGACCATTCGCCGCGCAGGGGCTCGCTGGCCCGCCGGATCAATAGCGCCCGGCCGTTGTCAATCACCACACCACCCACGCCAACCAAGGGGCGCTCAGGATATTCGCGCGAAGAGGCCATTATTAAGCGGAAACGTGTTACTGGGGCACATTTAATGCCCAATTTCTACACATAACACTTTACCTACACGGTTGACTTCATACTGCGGAGTATATAATAGGCTCGCGGCAGTGAGCGGGCTTCGCGGGCTGCCGGGCTAACAAATCGATGGAGGATGGAGCCGTGATTCGCTGCCCCGAGTGTGCCACCGAAATAGATGTCGATGAAGACGAAGTAGAAGAAGGCGAGATTCTCAGTTGCCCGGAATGCGAATCCGAGCTGGAAGTCTCGCAGACCCACCCGGTTCACCTCAACATCATCTCCGATGATGAGGAAGAAGACGATGACGATGATGACGAAGAGACCGTCGAGGTCGCCGAAAACGGAGATCTGCTCGATGAAGAAGAAGAAGAGGAAGAGTTAGACGAAGAGTGAGGGCGATTTTCGTAGTGTGGCATCTTCAGTGCTTGGGCCATCATCCAAATAGGCGGAGGAAATGATGCATCGCAAACGGTGTGTCATCATTCTCACGGCTATATTGCTTACCGCCCCCGTGTCCCTTATTGCCAGGCAGGATGCAACGACATCGGCTGGTACGCAGTCCCCGCCTTCCGATTCTTCGTCGGCACGGAAATCCAAACACAGTCATGCCGACGATCTGCTGATTCGCGGAACCGTTTTCGACGAGCGCGGTCTGGCTTTGCCGGGCGTTAAATTACGAATCCGCAGGTCCGATCAAAAGAAACCCCGCTGGGAGACCTATTCGAATTCTCGAGGAGAATTCGCGGTGCGCGTGCGTAAAGGCCCCGATTACGAAATCGCCGCCGAGAATAAAGGCTATGCCAAACAATCCCAGGCCATAAACGGGCAATCGGAAGAGAGCGTTATTTTGCATATGCAACCGGTCAGCGGAGGTAAAAAATGAAGTATGCGCGACAGATTGTTGGGTTGGCGCTAGCACTGTTATTCCTTGCCTCGTTCGCCGCTGCTCAAGACGCCAAGCACGAGTCGCAACTCCGCAGCGTCCATGGAATTGTCACCGATAAACCGGAAACACCGATACCTGGCGCAGTGGTGTTCCTGAAGAATACGCGGACCAATGCGGTGCGCAGCTATATTGCGGACGATACTGGAAATTACAGGTTCAGCGGCCTCGATCCCAATACCGACTACGAACTGCACGCCGAAAAGGATGGCGCCAAATCGCCCACGCGCACAATTTCGAGTTTTGAAAGTCGCAAAGAAATTGTAGTTAACCTCAAGGTTGATACGAAGAAGAGTTAAGAGAAAAGAAAAAGGCGCCAACATCTCGGCTCGTTTCATGCGCCTGAATTGAATTAATTGCTACTGCGGTGGTGGATCTCCCGGCTGGCCACCGATCTTGGTGCCAATTACTTCCCCGCTGACGATGATTTCCACGCGTCGATTTTTCTGACGTCCGGCTGCGGTCGAATTATCGGCGATAGGCATGTCTTGACCGAGGCCAGCCGCGGTGACGGAATTCATATCCACGCTCTGCTGGACGAGATAATCACGAACAGTCATGGCTCTTTGCTCAGAAAGCTTCTGGTTGAATGCCGTCGTGCCAGTGGAATCGGTGTGACCCTCCACCTGCAGTTTCAGTCCTGGGTAGGCGAGCACAATGCCAGATAGTTTAGCCAAGGCCTCCCGCGCTGGGGGACGCAAGGTATATTTTCCGGTGTCGAATAATACGTCGCCTATATTTACAACCAAGCCACGCACGGTATCGCGAGTTTCGAGAATGCGATTGAATTGTAGAAGGAGCTTGGCACGGAGTTCCTGCTGGTTACGTTCGGATTGCGCGGCCTGTTGTTGGGCGAGCTGAGCCTGTTGTTGAGCTTGTTGCGCCTGCGATCGAGCATCCTGAGCTTGCTCACGAGCCTGCTGTTCCTGGAGCATGGCTGCTTGACGCTGCGCATCCGCCTCGGCACGGGCCTTAGCCTCTTGCGCGGCAGCTACCTCTGCTTGCAGTCTCTGGCGCTCAGCATCTGTGCGGCGCTGGGCTTCGTCCTCCTGAGCGGCCTTGGCGCGGCGTGTTTGCTCATCGGCCTCGCGCTGTTGTTGAGCGATGCGCTCGTCTTCCTGGCGTTTTACGGCGATGTTGCGCGCGTCTTCCGCGGCTTGCACTGCTTCTCTTGCAGCTGTCGGCACAGCCTTATGTTGCTTGCGTAACTGATAATCCTCGGCCCGCCGCATAGCGTCTTCGGCTTTTGCCCATGACTCAGGCGCGTACTGAGCGGCTCCTTGAGCCTTCGCAATGCGCAAAGCATTACGAGCCTCGTACAGCGATAGGGGAGCGCTGGCATCGGTAGTGAAACGCTCTAAACGCATATCATCGTAGACGCCGCGCTTTAAGAGTTCAAATCTTGCATCCACGGTGCTCACGGAGCCCTTGGTGTCCCCACGGACCACATTTTCAATGACCACTACTTCGCTGGGAAAACTGACCGCGAAATACGGCTCAGCGGTTACAATCACAGCGAATGTTTGCAGGTTGGTGGTGACTTCCAGTTTGCTCTTACTGCCGTCGAGGACCACCTCGCCCAGATTATTGGGGTTGCCTTCGGGCGAAATAGCCCACAGCACGTAGGTTAAATAGGCCGAGCCGAAAGTTGACGGCAGCTCGAGATGTTCCAATTCAGCTTTAATTCCAATTCGTCCGCGCTTAGCTTCAATGTCGGCTTTTCCTTCGGCTCGCGGCATGAGCGGCGTACCCCGAAAATCGATTTTGGTGGAAGCCCTGTCGCGGTAGTTCACCGCCTGCACGGTTCTCGATACACGAATATTTATCAGAGACGGCGCCTGCGAATCTCGCGTGCGTTCGCGCTGTTGCGGAGCGGCGTACGCGGCGTGCACACAAAGTAGGCTCAAGGCCGAGGTATAAACAAATTTATTCATACTTCCTCAATTCTCTCGATCGCGTCGATGCATTACCCGGCTTGTGATTTTATCCTGCAGGTGAATGCTGCCTATCGGGGGAAGACCGTATAACTTGAACATGGACATGGTCTGCCATCGCCGTATGTTTGGGGCGCAAAATCAGCGTTACCCAAAAATTTTGTATTCGTACTTAGCAAGTGCGGGGTAGCCGTGGTCAAGTGCCTAAGACCGGCTAAACTGCATCGAAAATTACCGCACCCTGAATTAGACTTATATCATCAGACAACACCAAGGCGACAGGACCCGGATGACGCGCGTCGACTGAAATGAATATTTCGTCTACTCCAACCAGACGAACCACCGCCCGATTCTTTTCTATCGCTGTACCTGTTCTTTTCCTTTGCACAGCGGGGGTTTCCAAGCAACGGGACCAGCTGCAAACGCCACCTCGACAGCAGGAACCTTCCGCAGTTTTGAAGGTGACCACGCGACTCGTTACGGTGGACGTGGTGGCGAGAGATCGCCATGGAAATCCGGTGCGTGACCTGACTGCCGAGGACTTTCAGATTTCCGAGCAATCAGGGTCACACAAGAGCCAACAACAAATCGCATCTTTCCGGTTTCTGGATCGTTCTTTGAAAAACTCGGAAAGCTCGGCGGTGCTGCTTCCTGCCGGGGTGTTTACGAATCTGGTGTCTACAAAGAACTTGTCCGCGCCGCCCACGATTTTATTGGTGGATGGACTGAACACGGATGCCACAACACAATTGCAGGTGCGGCAGCAAATGGTTCGGCTGCTGGCTTCCGCTCCGAGCGACGTTCCCATGGCGGTTTTCCTGCTCGGGAGAGAACTGCGATTGCTGCAAGGATTTACGACAGACACGAAGCTGCTCCATGCTGCCGCGCAGCTGGCTCTCTCGCTGGAGGCCACCAACCTCCAGGCGAAAGACGCTCGCGACGACACGTTAAGTCACTCTTCGCTGCTGGAACAAATGGCGGGAGCTGAGGGGCAAAGCGACGTTCCCGGAGGAGCGCCGCGCCCAGGCAGTAACTCCAACGCAATGCTGGCGATGCGCGCGTTGGAACTACAGCGATTTGAAAGAGAGCAATACGCGGAATCGATGGACATGCGCGTAAAGTTGACCTTCGACGCGTTGCGTTTGATTGCACGCCACGTCAGCGGCTACCCTGGCAGGAAAAACCTGTTATGGCTATCGTCCGCGTTTCCGCTGGCTATCACGCCGGACGCAAACCTCACGATGGTGGCCAAGTTCAGTGGAATGCGCAACTACGGCGCCGCGATGAGCGCCGTGGCGAGCGCGTTAACGGATGCCCAGATCGCCGTTTATCCCGTTGACCCCCGAGGTATGCAAACGCCGGCGTTCTTCGACGCACAGTCGCGCGGGAGGGCGAATCCTTTTTCAGAAGGAGCTACGTTGAACCGCGAAAGCAACGTGCGTTTCTCAACTGAAGAATCCATGCAAAACCTTGCGCAGCAAACCGGCGGAAAAGTCTGTCTGAATGATAACGACCTCTCGGAATGCGTGAAAAGAGCGATCGACGATTCTTCGTCTTACTATGAGCTGAGCTATTACCCCAACGACACAAATTGGCACGGAGAGTTTCGCCGGATTTCCGTGAAGACTTCACGGCCAGGCGCACAGCTCTCATTTCGTGAAGGGTACTTTGCGCGCGAAGCCGATGCCACGATTTCGGCGAAGGATGCGAAGGACACGGATGCTCATATATCTCAAGCCGCCTGCAACGATTTTTTGACGGCTACCTCGATTCTTCTCGAAGCCAGGGCCTTGCCTCCTGATCAACCGGGGCAAACAAAGTATGTTGTGGTCATCGACCCCAATGCTCTTTCGTTCGGAGCGCCCGACGGCGGGATGCGAAATGTGAAGATTGAACTTGCCACTTGCATGTTCAACGCGCAGGGGCTGCCGCTGCAATACAATCGTCAGAGCGTCGGACAGAAATTCACTGAAATTGAGTATCAATCCATAAAAGCACACGGCATTTCGCATACAATCTCGTTCGTGCCAAAACCGGAAACCGCGCGCATTCGATTACTCGCCTGCGATACGCGGACCGGCATGATTGGTTCAGTGGACCTTCCGTATCCGGCACAGATCATTTCCGGCTCTTCGGCCAAAACGAAAAAAGCCGCGGACGAGGCTTCTACAGCAGATGGCCAGGCCTTTCCCGCACCTCAGGATTCCCGGCACGTCATCAAATTCCACGGCAATGAAGGCCGAAACGGGATGTTGGAGTGGAACGCGGAGAGGATCACCTATTCGGGTGACATGCAACCGGAGGCGAGCGCGAAGGCCCTGTTTGATTCGCTCTGGGTGAAGTCCTACACCTGCGAGAGCGGAAGGCTTCTGTCCCTGAGCGACAAGACGACTCCGGCACCGCAGCCGCTGCATTTCCGCGCTGCCGAGAGCAGTGCTGAAGTTTATCTGGATGCTCAAGAGGGAGTCAGATATTCCGGCAATGTTGCCGTTGATGCAAGCGTTAAGCCATTCTTCGAAGCCTTGCGCTCACTGTACCAGTGTAAGAATCCAGCAGCGACGTCCACCCCGAAGTGATGTGACCACCTGCAGTTTGATATTTCAATTCTAGCGACCCGTGAGACTCTTCGATTTGTCTGCCCAGTTCGGCGAAAGTTGTAATTCTTTTTTTCGTCGGGGTCACCTTGCCGACACTTAGGAGCCATCCCGAATGCTTCGTTGATGAAAGCCTCCGCGCCAACGACCAAAAAAAACAATTGCGATCACTGCATGGTTTTGAAGCGAGGCTTTCGTAGAGCGTTTATTAGGCTTGCTTCGCGGTATAAAAAAGCGCAACAGAAGAGAGGAAGTATCCGGCGTCATCCATCAGTTTGAAGCCCGTCCTGACCGCTAACATTGGTGAGGGCAGCGATAAAAGTGACGCGGCGGTTACGCGGGGCAAAAAAAACTTGGCCCGAGGTTGTAACCAGCTGACCGCTTCAACACGCGATACTATTTAGCCGCCAGCTCAGCGTCGACAGCGCTTAGCAAATTGCGAACACCATCTTCTTTCCCGACGACCGCGCGAACACCCACTAACTTGGCTGCCGATTCCAATTCTTCCGTTTTATAAAGCGTGTACATCACGATCGGAGTCGATGGCATCGCCGTTAAAATTTCGCTTGCTGCGCGGATACCATCGGCAAGCGGCATCTTAAAATCTAAAATAACAAGGTCGGGTTGCAGTTGAACCGCTTTCGCTACTGCTTCGGCACCATCGCTGGCTTCGCCGCATACTTTCCAAGTCGGACGCAGTGCAAAGATTGCTTTTAGCGCATCGCGCATTAGCTGACGGTCGTCGGCGATTAAAATCCTGGTCAGAAAAACCTCTTTGAGAGAAACCAGACTATCAGTCTTTCCGCAAAGGAAAATACCGAGAACACCGTAGGGTATCAAACGCTATTTCCGCAAGCACGTTCGAGGGCGGTCTTTTTCTTTCAGGCAAAGTTACGCGGCGGTTGCGCGGGGCAGAAAAATCTTCGCTAAGTTGTTTTTATTCAGTGGTGCCGGCGGGAGGAATCGAACCAACGGGCCACCTTGAAATCACGTAAGTTGTTGATTCTACGAATCGCCAGAAACGCCAGAAACGCCAAAACGTGTTTCACGGTTACGCGGCGGTTACGCAGAACCCTGCCGAGGGACTTTTCTCGCGGCCGGAATCGTGAGTACGCAAAAATCTATTTCGTATAGGAACGGCAGGCGAGCATTGGCCTCGGACCGCCTTAAGTGGCAAGGATTGTAGGACTACGACGTGGCGAATCCGCTTAAAGAACTGAATCCGTAATCAGAGGTGCCTTTCGCGCGAAACGACTTGTGCGGTAACGCGAACTCTAAGGAACCGGATTCGTTCGCTTGACAGAAGACACGCATGGTTGTACAGACGAAAATAGAGGTGGCAATCATGAAAATCGTAGTGATCGGCGGCAGTGGACTGATCGGGTCAAAGCTCGTTACCAAGTTGCGCGAGCACGGGCACGAAGCAGTTGCCGCATCTCCCAATTCCGGCGTCAACACACTCACGGGCGAGGGACTGGCCGAAGCGCTGAAGGGTGCGTCGGTGGTCGTTGACGTATCGAACTCTCCCTCGTGGGAAGACTCGGCTGTGATGAAGTTCTTCGACACCTCAACCCGTAACCTCCTCGCCCATGAAGCGGCCGCGGGCGTGGGACATCACGTTGCGCTGTCTGTCGTAGGATCTGAGCGTCTGCTCGAAAGCGGCTACTTCCGTGCAAAAATCGCTCAGGAGAATTTAATCAAGGGTTCCTCCATCCCTTATTCAATTGTTCGCGCGACGCAGTTCTTCGAATTCGTCAAGGGTATCGCCGATTTTTCCACTGATGGCAACAAAGTGCGCCTGCCATCTGCGCTCATCCAGCCCATGGCGGCCGATGATGTCGCCAGTGCGGTAGGCCGGATCGCTATGGGCTCACCAGTGAATGGCACCGTGGAAGTAGGTGGGCCAGAAAAGTTTCGTCTCGATGAACTCGTCCGGCGAGGTCTAGCCGCACGCAATGATCCGCGCGAGGTTGTCGCTGACCCGCGCGCGCGTTACTACGGCGTGGAGCTGAGTGAGATGACACTCGTTCCCGGCGATGACGCACGACTCGGCGAGACGCGTTTCGAAACCTGGTTCACTCAGTCCGCGGCGAAAGCGGCGGCGGGCACCCACTAGTGGATCTGTCAAAGGGAGGCCGGTTTGCGTGAACCGGCCCGCCAACATCCGCAGCGATAACGGGGTGCCGTTCGCTTCCGCACAGGCGATGTTCAACTTGAGCAAGCTCGCGGTGTGGTGGCTCCGCCTGGGGGATTGGTATTGAGCGCGTCAAGCCCGGCCATCCGCAGCAGAATGGGCGTCATGAGCGCATGCATCTGATCTCCGGCCTTGCGAGCCTGCAACTTCTGCAACTCTTCGAGCGCACTCTCCAGCCGCTCTTGTTGCTGGCGTCGCGCACGAGCCTGCGCTTGCTTTGCCTTCGGACTGCCCTCGTCGTTTCGGGGATCGCCCATCGCCTCTACCCGCTGTCGCGCCTGTTCCAGATGCTCGCGAATCGTCTCCTCCTGGTGATAACTCCTGCGGCTCGCCAATGCCTTAATCTTCGTGCCGTCTTGTGTCACTTGCTCCAGGGTTATCACTCCTTCCTTGCTGAGCGCGGCCAACACTTGCGTGAACAGTTCATCCAGCTCCTCTTGTTTTTCCACACGAAAATCCGCCAGGGTGTGATAGTTCACTTCCATTAATCCTGTCAGCCACTGGAACGCTGGATCGTACTCACAGCGCCGGGCCACTTCTCGTGCCGAGCCGATCCCCTGGCTATAGGCATACACCCAAACTGATGAGCAGTTGCGGATCAAACGCTGGCCGCCCGCCTGCTAGCTTTCGAGATTCATGGAATCGGAATACGGTAGAGATTGCGTTGCACGGTCTGGCGGGAGAAGGCATAGACATCGGGGGTCGGCCCGGGTGCGATGTCAGCCGCGTCGATCACGCGAGCACCAGGGAGTGTTGCGATCTCGGCTTCGGATCGGAAACCGCCGGGCGGGATGTTTGGGAGCATCTTACCGGGGGACAGCGGCAGGATATACGTTCTCCCGGTCGCACCGGCGGACTGCATGCCGGTGAAGATAGAGAGATAAAGGAGCTTCCCGCCCGGTTGCCATCGCAGTATGCAAATATCGCCGAAAATCAGAATCGGCGGGCCCCCTCCGATCGGGAAAGCGTGCGTCTGCGTCCCGCTATTGCTTTTGTCGCCGGGAATGGCCGCCCAGGCGATTACCCACTGGCGATCCGGGGAAACGTCGCGCAGTTCACTGATTTGCTGCGAGGCCAACTTCCTCCGTCCGGTTCCGTCCTCGCGGATCCGAAAGACGAACGTGGAGCTGCCTTCGTAGGCGTGGAAGAGCAGCTCGCCTGGCGGCCCGAAGTCCGGCATCTCTCCTTCGGCATTCGGGATCTGTCGCGGAGGCGTCCGGTGGTCTGTTGAGGCCAGCCAGAGGTGATGCTTGCCGCCGGAATCGAGCGCGGAAAAGACGATGCGACGACCGTCGTCCGAGAGATGATAGCTAGTGACAGCGAAGCCAGGGAACAGCGGTTCGTTGCGGCCGGAATCGAGGTCTGCTGCCCACAACTCGCTCGCGCCGAGAAACGGAGAAGTGCCGCCCTTGAGGATGCGATAGTACAGCTTCTTGCCATCCGGTGAAAGCGTGGGCAGGTAGGCGTAGCCCTCCAGGGAGACCTGGCGGTCGCCGCTCGCGTTGTGAACCGACACGATCCTCTGACGGAGGCCTACGGAGGTAATGAAGGACCGGCCGTCGGGATCGAGCGCGATGCCTTCCTCGTCAGTGGGGCCGGAGGTGATCTGCTCCGGCTTTCCTTCCGGAAAACGCTCGCGCCACACGTGAAAGTTGTCCCCGGTATGCACGGTGAGGTATATCCACTTGCCATCCGGCGACCAGGCCGCGTTTGTACATGGGGCACTGGCAGGGCCAACCCGATTTCCGGCGGTGGTGCCGTTGGATGGAACCACACGGCACGGTAGCCACTCGCCGTTTGTCATCTCCACCACGAGGATCCACTTGCTGTCAGGAGAGAGATAAGAGTAGTGGGCCATACCGCGCGCGTCCGGCGGCACATAGATGTCGCGGGCCTCTGCGCGACTCTCCGAGGCGGCGACGATGCCCATCTGCTCGCCGGTTTTAATCTCCGAAAACAGCAGCCGCTGCGGCGCTATCCAGACGAGGCCCGAGGCGTTCGGCAGCCAAAGTTGCGGCTTCCCGCCAAGCACCGGCACGACCCAGGTGTCCCAGCTAAATGGCCGGTCCAGCGCCGTATAAGCGATGCGCGAGCCGTCAGGCGAAAAGACGGGACTCATCTTGGATAGATTGTCGTGGGTGAGCTGGACAGGCTCGCCGGAAGGCAGGATCTTAACGTAGATCTCGCCGGGGGCGAGAAAAGTGCTCGTGCCGCGCACAAAGGTGAGCATGCGACCGTCGGGAGAGAGGGCTGGCTGGGAAACGGAGTCGGGGAAATTGGTGAGCCGGACATACTGCGATGTTGACGTCGTCGTCTTGTTCGAGCGCCGTATCACCAGGCCGCCGACAGCAAGCAACGAAGCAAGCGCCATACCTATACCAATCCATCGCGCTCCACGGCCGCGCCGCCACGTTCGCCGAGTGACCACAGCGGGGAGCGAACTTGCCGGCGCGATCACCGAATCCGTATCGCGCTTCAAGCGGGCTAAATCAGTTCGCAGATCCGCGGCGCTCTGATAACGTAGCCGGCGGTCCTTCTCTAAAGCCTTGTTGACGATTTCCTCGACCTTGGGCGGGAGTGCTGGATTTAGGCGAAGCGGCGAAATAGGAGTCTGGTTCAGCATCGCGTCGAAGATGACCGCCGAGGTGTTACCTGGAAACGGAAGCCTGCCGGTGGTCATCTCGTACAGCACCACGCCAAACGAGAATAGGTCCGTCCGGGAATCCAGTTGTTCTCCTCGGGCTTGTTCCGGCGACATATAAGCTACAGTGCCTAACGCGGTGCCGGGGCTGGTCAGGCTCATTTCCGACGAATCCACTGTAAGCAGTTGTGAAGCTCCAGCCCCCGCGTCCTTATCTCGTCCGTCTACTTTGGCCAATCCAAAATCTAGAATTTTGGCACCGCCGCGATCGGTAACAAAAATGTTGGCCGGCTTGATGTCGCGGTGGACGATTCCTTTGGCGTGCGCTGCATCGAGTGCGTCCGCAATCTCAATTGCCCAGTCCAACACTTGGTCACTCGGGAGCGGCTTGCCGGAAATGCGGTGTTTCAGTGTGGTGCCTTCCATGAATTCCATCGCAATGAAAGGCTGACCGCTGTGTTCTCCAATTTCATGGATGGTGCAAATATTTGGATGGTTCAAGGCGGAAGCGGCCTTTGCTTCGCGTTTGAAACGTTCAAGTGCTTGAGGTTCGTGGGCCAAATCTTCAGGCAGGAATTTCAATGCGACGTCACGGTCGAGTCGGGTGTCGTGGGCTTTATAGACGACACCCATGCCGCCGCCGCCGATCTTCTCGATAATTTCGTAATGAGAAAAAGTCTGCCCGATCAGTGGCGCCTGCGGATCTGGCATGGTGGGCACATTTTAGGTCGCTCTCCGATGGCAGTCAACGCTCTCAGGCAAGCTAACGCCTGAGAAGTACCGAGACAAATCGCGTAAAACCGGCCAATCTAACGCGCTGCGTCTACGCGCTTTTGTACTCACGTTGCGTTATACCGGAATGCGCCTGGGCGACGTTGCCGCGCTCAGTACAGATCGATTGATCGGGAATAAAATCCTGTTTTATACGCAAAAAACTGGCGTGCCCGTGTACTGCGTACTGCCGCAATTCGTGGCGGACCTTCTGGGATGCCTTCCAAGAATTAGCGAGCGCTATTTTTTCTGGACCGGAAATTCGACGATGTACACCGTCAACGGAATCTGGCAGAGAACCTTGCATTCCTTACTCCGCGCCGCAGGAATAAAGCACGGTTACGCTCACCGATTTCGCGATACGTTTAGCGTCGAATTATTACTTGCGGGCGTACCGATAGAACAGGTCGCCGTCGCATTGGGACATTCCAATATTAAAGTGACGCAGGAGCACTACAATCCTTGGGTCCGCGACCGGCAACTTCAACTTGAAGCGGATCTCCAACGTGCCTGGAATCGAGATCCGCTCGTAATTGCTAAATTCAAAGGACGAAATTGGAGTGAGCACGAAAAACTTGCCAAGCTGACGTGAGAATCGTCGATTCTAAGAAGCAAAGTGAAAGAAAGTGTCGCCTAACCAGGTATGTAGCCAACATGCGGTTTGTAAATACATCAAGACAGCCGGGGAGCCTCTGGACGAGCGTCCCACAAGATGTCGAATCTATCCCACTGATCAGGGCCCGTCCTCTCCAGTCAGCCGATTTGGTGGCACGCGAGGCGTTCAAGCACATCGCCAATCTTGGCGTTAAACCAATGCGCTTACCCGGTGGAAGCGAATCCTGATAGACGAATTTTACAGATCACACCAGACGCGCCATAAGCGCATCCCTTTCAGGTTTCAGCCAATCCCGGCTGCTCGATCGTGAAAGTGCTCATCTTCGACATCGCGCGTGAGAACTTACCCAGACGCTGCACGATGGCGACCTGCGCCGTCTCTACCAAAGACCACGCTCAAAACAAAAATTGTCAACAACACTCCCAAAAACGAGAGTATCAGGTCCGTCGGACTCATCTTTGCCCTCCTTAATCGCTCCAGACAAAACCCGAGCGAACGGTGCCGGGCTGTCTCTGCCGCGACGTACTCGACGATTGCGGGGTCGGCGGCTGTCCTTCGTCAAAACTCCGCAACGGGCGCCAATCTAACATGTTAGATGACCTCCAGTATGTTATTCCCTTCAAGTGGGCTTTAATTTTGGTGACGTACAGGCCTCGGAGCATCTTGTAAGCCAGTCCGGCGAATCAGTCACCTGCACGTATAACGCTAGTGATCAATCGGACGCGCGTTTTCATCGAAACGCAAAATTCGGCAGGATGTTTCGCGCGCGTTCGATTAATCCGTTTGAAGGTGGCCGCTGGCGTTTTACCGTGAGAACGGCCGGAACCTTGGGCCGCAAGAAAGCATTCCATAACCAAGTATTTTCGGTTTTTTTGTGGAATCGGATTTCTATTGACCTCTATTCCGCCCGTGTCAACGCAAAGTAGAAATGTCCGGGTTTTCGCCAGATAGAAATGTCCGCTTCCATGGTCTTCTCCAGGGGTGATCTGCGGGCACATGGTATTTGGGTTTGCTTTGGTTTTTGGGTTTCGGTGTTCGTTCCGCGAGTC
>DATHMG010000026.1:0-56292 GCA_035487275.1 Candidatus Acidiferrum sp.
GTGAATCATCCGCTGGTCAACGAGCAGGACGTTGCTGCTCTGAAGGCGAAGATTCTCGCGTCTGGCCTGTCCGTTTCCCAGCTGGTCTCGACGGCTTGGGCGTCGGCGTCGACGTTCCGCGGCTCTGATAAGCGCGGTGGAGCCAACGGCGCGCGCGTTCGCCTCGTGCCGCAAAGGTTCTGGGAGGTTAACCAACCCACGGAATTGGAGAGGGTGCTGGCGAAGCTGGAAGCAATCCAGAACGAGTTCAATGCTTCTGCGTCTGATGGGAAGAAAGTCTCGCTAGCGGACCTGATCGTTCTCGGCGGCGATGCGGCGATCGAGAAAGCCGCGAAAGACGCCGGAACCGACGTGAAGATCCCGTTCACGCCGGGGCGCATGGACGCGTCGCAGGAGCAAACTGATGTGGAATCCTTCGAACCGCTCGAACCAAAAGCAGATGGATTCCGCAACTATTTGCGGGGCAAGCAGCGGCTGTCGGCTGAGGAGTTGCTGGTCGATAAGGCGCAATTGCTGAAGCTGACCGCGCCTGAGATGACGGTCCTCGTCGGTGGTCTGCGCGTTCTCGGGGCAAACACCGGAAATTCCAAGCACGGCGTCTTCACCAGCAAGCCCGGCACGCTGACCAACGACTTCTTCGTCAACCTTCTCGACATGAGCACGCAATGGCAGCCGTCCAATCACTCCAATGGCTCTGGCGAAGTGTACGAAGGACGCGACCGCAAGACGAACCAGGTCAAGTGGACCGGCACCCGCGTCGACCTGATCTTCGGTTCGCACTCGCAGCTGCGTGCCCTCGCGGAAGTCTATGCCTACATGGACTCCAAGGAGAAGTTTGTGAAAGACTTCGTGGCGGCGTGGATCAAGGTGATGGATCACGATCGGTTTGTGGTGGCCTGAGCTCGACGGAAAAGAGAGCTGTTAAGACCCATTTTCTGTGTTTGGATCGGCAAAAATGGAGGCGGCGCTTTTCTTGGCTCGCGCGGGGCTGGATCGCGCCACCTCTGATTCTGCATGGTCTTAATCGCTGAAGGCGCAGAGTAGGCTCGGGAGCTTTCGGTCGAGTTCTCGGACGGACACACCATCAGGAGGATGACCGGCGTCGCAAGTAAGTCAACTGCTGTTCCCCCTTACTCCGGACTAGAAGTCGGTTTCACTAGATTAGGTAACAACAAACGCACTCAGCTCGCTTTCAATTCCGGCGATCTCGCATTCCAGGAAATCATCACGTCAAGACCCAACCATAACAGCGCAACGAGAGAGGTTTCCCTGAACGCCGTTTGGCCCGTGACTGCCACTTTTCCGAGTACGCGACCAGGACTTATGCCGCGCTGCTCAATTGACTTACCCTGACTGCCCTCCTAATATGACAGCCTTATCAGTCCATGATCGGCCAAACCATTGCTCACTATCGAATTGTTGAGAAGCTTGGTGGCGGCGGAATGGGCGTCGTTTATAGGGCTGAAGACACGAGTCTGGGCCGATTCGTGGCTTTGAAGTTCTTGCCAGAAAATGTAGCTCACGATCCGCAAAGCCTGGAGCGTTTTCGCCGCGAGGCTCGCGCGGCATCGGCTCTCAACCATCCAAATATCTGCACCATCTATGAAATTAATGAAAGCGAAAGCCAAACCTTCATCGCCATGGAATTGCTGGAGGGCAGCACTCTCAAGCATCTGATTGCAGGCCGGCCGATGGAAATCGATATGGTTCTGGAGCTCGGCATACAGATCGCCGCTGCCCTGGAGGTGGCCCATAGCAAGGGCATCGTGCACCGCGACATCAAGCCCGCCAATATTTTCGTTACGAAGCACGGTCAGGCCAAGGTACTGGATTTTGGTCTTGCGAAACTCACTGTGAAGGAAGTCGGGGCGGTAACGTCCGCGCCGACCTTGACCGTGGAAGAAAATCTGACTAGTCCTGGCACCGCGATTGGAACGGTCGCGTACATGAGTCCGGAACAGGTGCGCGGAAAGGAGCTGGATGGGCGCACGGATCTGTTTTCTTTTGGCGCGGTGCTTTATGAGATGTGTACCGGCGCGCTGCCTTTCCAAGGCGATACTTCCGGAGTGATCTTTGAAGCGATTCTCAATCGCGCGCCGGTGGCGTCGGTTCGTTTAAATCCGAGAATTCCTGCCAGGCTCGAAGAAATCATAAACAAAACTCTAGAAAAGGATCGCGAGGTCCGCTGTCAGTCTGGCGCCGAACTGAAAGCTGATCTCAAGCGGCTGCAGCGCGACTCCATCTCCGGAACCGCGGCTCACGTGACACCGGCCCTCGCCGGTCAGCATTCTTCGAAGAACTGGCAAATCGGCACTGCCGTCGTAGCTGTCGTCATCGTTGGCACACTCACAGGATGGTTTGCCTGGCATCGAGGTATCCCATCCAAAATCACACAAGCTCCTCTGTCGGTTCCGCGGCGCTTAACGTCGAATCCCACCGAAAATCCCATCTCCGTCTCGGCAATTTCTCCTGACGGAAAGTACCTGGCGTACTCCGACAGAACGGGGGCGTACTTGCGACTCATATCCACAGGCGAAGTGCACTCTTTATTGTCAAAGAATAACGACGTTCAATACTTGAGCTGGTATCCGGACAGCACGCGGTTGCTGATTTCTTGGTCGCCGTCACCGGCCGCTAAGATAGGCCTGTGGGTAATGCCCATTGTGGGAGGAAACCCGCGACAGCTCTCTGATGAGGGTTGGTCGGCCTCGGTGTCTCCTGACGGCTCACAAATCGTCTTTCTCAAAGCTGCAATGTACGGCGAGGCCGGCGTGGAGCTCTGGCTGATGAGGGCGGACGGAAGCAACCAACGCAGGATAATTTCCGCTGACGACGGGGCTACGGCATTTTCCTCGCCGGTGTGGTCCCCGGATGGACACTGCATCGCGTATGACAAGTTTCGCTTTGGAGCGTACAGCAATGAAGCGTGGATCGAACTTTTCAATCTGGAGCATGCAACCAGAAACATAATTATCACTGAACCTCAACTGGAGTGGGGACTAGAATGGCTGGCTGACGGGCGGTTGATTTATGCCATAGCCGAACCACCTCCGAGCCAGAACAGTTCGAACTTCTGGATAGTAAAGGTCGACTCGACCACGGGGCGTTCCACAGGCACTCCTGGCAAAATCACCAGCGGCGACGACCATGTAAATCAACCAAGCGTAACTGCCGACGGTAAGAGACTGGTGTTTAGCCGCTACCAGCCACAACTGGATGTTTACGTGGCGGAATTTTTCGCCAAGGGTCCACATCTCGGAACCCCTCGACGCCTCACACTTGACGACGCGGACGACCTGCCCTTCGATTGGACGATCGACGGTGCCGTGCTGTTCAATTCGAACAGAAACGCGGGCAACATCTTTAACATTTTCCGGCAACGTATAGGCGAAAGCTCCGCGGAAATGCTGGTCTCCGGCCCGGAACAAAAGCCGATTTCACGGCTCAGTCCTGACGGATCTCAGATCTTGTACTCGGTGCCGTCGAGTTCGCAAGACATCGGCGGACAACGCCGATCCGAGGTTCAACAAGAGTCGCAAGTCGTGCGTCTGATGCGCGCGCCACTCCAGGGAGGTTCTTCGCAATTTGTACTGGAAGCTCCCAACATCATCAATTTCGAATGCTCGCGAGCACCAACCAACGTCTGCGTGCTAGCCCAGGCAGGACCGAAAGAGTATCCGTTTTCGGTATTTGATCCCATCAAGGGCACGCTACGCCAGGTCGCCAAGCTTGAAGAAACGCCGAACGGGTGGAACTGGGGCCTTTCTCCGGACGGGACTCTTATTGCCGCAGTGCAATTAGGCGCCACCCAGCATCAGATTCGATTGGTCTCGCTGGCAGACCAGCCCAGGCGTGAGATCAACGTAAAAAACTGGAACAATTTCATGTCCCTTGACTGGGCGGCGGACGGCAAAGGATTTTTTGTTTCCAGCAACCCTACGGGCCGCTTGGCCACGCTGTTGTACGTGGACTTAACTGGGAATGCGACAGCGCTCTGGCAAGTGAAGAACTTCCAGGCCACCTGGGCGATTCCTTCGCACGACGGAAAGTACGTGGCTATTCCGGCACCGACCACAGAGTGCAACACCTGGATGGTGGAAAATTTTTGACCCCTGTCCCTCGCCAAAATGATGACCGACTTCGAAATCAACAGCTTGCGCACTGGCCTGTAGCATTGTTAAAGGGGTGAAGCTCAGTACTCCCAGAGTTTTGGCGAGGGACAGCTACCTCTGGGGCTTTCGGAGGTCTCACAGAAATCGAGCGCCGGCAGCTCCGGTTCGGCAGCCGCGCAAAAGTCGTTCTGCTGACTCAACAATATGTTCGCGCAGCTTCGGGACTCTGGTCTCCACCCAGCGAGCTGACCGAAGTCCTGTTTGAGTCCACGGAATAACCGAACTCCGTTTATCGCTATTTCGACGGCGCTTTTGGATTTCCTGGGCGCGGATTCGCTGACGTCACCGCTAGGTAGGCATCAATTTTCTCAGGTCCCATGGAGGCAGTCCAAATGCTCGCGTGGCTCATGACTTCGTTCCGTCTGTCGGTGTCGGTCAAGGCTTCTTTCAGGTACGTTGCATATGCACTGTGGAAGGCTTCAATCAGGTCTTTCATGTGCACGACGGCCATTTTGACCAGTTTCTCGAGCTCTTTCGCCAAGCACTCCAGGAAGTGGGCGTCCCTGATGACAAAATAGATGAGGTTTCAAAACTCCTTGAATCCGAGCGAACGTTCGTCCTGAATCCCGGAGAATGATTCCGGAATTATTCCATGAGAAGTGCGGATGCAACTTGCCACGCAGGCGTAAGTGCCGTCGCGTTACCGGACATGTGGATTTCAGATGGATATCCTGTTAGCAGGACTTCGCCGGGGATTTTTAGCAACTTCGAGTGATGAGTTTTACTGGGTAATCTTACGCCCATTGGACCAAATGGATTTTGCGTAGTCGTAGCATGCGCCACAAAGCAACTTTACCCCAAGCTTCTCGCTGACTTCGGGAGTCCAGTCGCCTCCCGCGTTTACGCGAGCTTTTTCACAAGTTGAGCACCATGCATCAGGGCGAGCGTCAGTTTGTTCAGACGGCCAGTGAAACCCAACCGGAATATTGGTGTGCAGGGACTGCGCAATGTGCTGGCAAACGAACGTCTGTTCTTGCCAACCGTGGACACCACAATTGACCTTTTGGGAATCGCTCACGGAAGAATTATGCCCTACTTGCTCACGGTGTTCGCCGTTATGTCGCGAGAGAGTTCGCCACTGTTTTGGTTCAGTCTTCGTGGAGGCAAGCGGTACACCGCAATGACCCGGCCAGTGTAAATGAGGCCTCTTCGCGTTCGTTCCCCAGTGTTTATCGCTTGACTGCGTAGTAGATGACGTACAGCCAACTGAAAATGCCGTGAAGAATCATCCAAAGAATGGAATGATTGACGCTCCATGAAATGGTGATGGCGAGCATACTTCCAAAACCCCAAAAACCGACCCCGGCGGAACCGCCTCTGTTTTCCATGCCAACTCCAAGACTTTTGTTCCCAGATTCAAGGTGGACATCCTACATCCGCCGAGATGTGTTGGAAAATATCATCAGACCGTACTGCCAATAAATCCCGACCGACTTTCGCCATAGCGCGACACTGTAAATCCTTTATCTGCACCGATGGAAATTCTGCGGCCTTTGCCGAAAAATCAGATGATTTTTTGCCGCAGCTGTCTGCTATTGGTGACACGATGACCGTAATCGTTGACGGTAGAATTTGGCTTGCTGTGGATGCGCCAAAGCTGGTGATGGCTTCATCGGTTCGATTACTGCAACTTCGCGTACTCGGCTCTGGCCGCAATCAGGATGGGGATATTAGGGTCGGCGTCTTCCCAGAGCGCGAGGAAATCGTGATATCCAGCCCGGGCTTTCGCGGTGTCGCCCTCTAGCGCGTATGCGCGGGCAAGACCAAGATGGGCGAGAGCGCCTGTCGCACAATTCCACAATAGACCACGGTGGTCGAGAATTTTCTGGAATTCTCCGGCGGCGGCCGCGCCCTGTTGAGCGCTCAGATAAGCCTGGGCGCGTACGTAGACAGGATACAAGCAAGAGTTAGGCACACTGCCACTTAGCATGCCCAGCTCATAGGGTGCCGTGGTCTGCAGAAGTTCGATGGTGCGGGCAGCATTCTTATGGTTCGTTTCTATCTGCGCACGAATGGTCGGAAGCCAAACCGACTGAATCACAGTATCCTGCGGAAACCGCCTGTCGAGGTCATTCGCAAGCGATTGGGTGCGGACCACATCACCTGCTAAAGCATAGGCCAGCGCCGCTTGTGTCTCCGCATCGTGACTTCCTGGCGCGAGCGCTGCTGCCGCGCCGGCGTCTTGGCGGGCCAGATCCGAATTACCGAATAGCGCCTCGCGAATCGCTTCGTTGGCTTGCCACAAAGCAGCGGGTTCTTTCTCATCACTGCGGCGGGCTGTCTCAATAGCTTGCCGGGATAGTCCACGGGCTTTCCCGAGTTTCCCAGCCCAGGCTTCGGTATCGGATTCGAGCGAAAGCATCCAGTCTTCCGCGCTGGGTTTTCCAACAGCCCAATCCGCCTGCTTCTTCATGGCTGCTGCGTCGGCTTCGAAGAAAGCCAAGGCGTACAGGTTCATGTGCACGGGAATATCGTCGAGTTTTCGCTCTAGAGCTTCCTCGGTTGTGGCCTTAGATTCGTCGAAGCGGTTCACAGCCAGGTAAATCTGGCCCAGGTTGGCATATTCGACGATTTGGTTCGGGTCCAGCCGAAGAGATTCCCGGGTTTCAGTGGCGGCCTTCTCATACTCCCCGAGAATCATGTAATCAGCACCTAGATTGCCGTAGGGCACGGGGTCGCGGGGATAAACTTGTATCCAGGGTTCATACGTTTGGTTCGCTTTCTTCATGTCGCCTGAAGCTATCTCGTAGTAGAGCGCGGTAATGTGGAACTTCTCGCGTTCAGTGACGCGGTCGCGCAGGTCAAAAGCTTTCTTCAGGTAACCAGCGGCCAGATTCGGCTGACTCAGATTGGAGTACTGGACTCCCAGAGCATCGTATGCCAACGCGAAGTTGGGGTCGAGCTCGATGGCGCGCTTGCCGAATGGTATGGCTTCGACATCCCCCTTTTCGTGCGAGGCTATTATGCCTCGCGTATAAGCCTTGAGGGCCTCCAACGAATTAGTGGTGGCTTGCTCCAGCGGGACGTCAAATTTCTGTACCGAGCTGAGTGATTCTCCGACCTCGCTACGCAACTTTACGGCGGCTTGACCCATCGCCGGGAGAACTTGCTCCTTTCCCGCAGCGGTCACCTGTTCGCGTGCCAGCACCTCCCCGGTGGCGCAGTTCAAGGCTTGCAAACCAATCACGTACTCCGTTCCAAGCGCAGCAACCGAGCCCGCCAGATACGCCTTGCTTCCGACACGCTGGCAAACTTCGCGCGCCAGGTCTCGGGTCAATCGCTCATTCGGCGAGCGGGTCATCTCTCGCAGCGTCTGGCGAACTTTGTCCTCTGAAAGAATATTCAAGAAGGGCGATTGGCCGAGGTCCACCGCCAGAGCCTGCTTGAGCGTGTCGTCGAAGACCTCGTCACCGGTAGTGTTGGTGAAATCGGCCAGCACGATGGTGTCTTTTTCGGTGAGCGCTGTGGCCTTCATCGCCGGAGGTGCCTTATGCAGCCGGTAGTAGAGACCACCAGTGATAAGGACAGCTATTAGAATCACCGCAGCGGGAATAACAATCTTCCAGGGTCCCGAGGGTTGCTCAGCGACAGCCGGAACCGTGGAAGAAGAAACTACTTTCTGTATGTCGCTTGCAGCGTCATGACTCGCAGCTGTTGCTGCCGCTGCGGGTTCTTCGACCACCGTCGCCGAGCGTGCCGTTCCGGTGTCGCGCTTCAGACGTTGCAAATCCGTTCGGATGTCGGCGGCATGTTGATAACGCAGATTGCGGTCTTTCTCCAGCGCTTTGTTGATTACGCGCTCCAGCTCCGGCGGTACGTCGGGATTTAGTCGCACTGGAGCAACGGGAGTGCGGTTCAGAATCGCCTCTGTAATGATGGCCGAACTTTCTCCCCGGAATGGCAATGTTCCTGTGCACATCTCGTACAACACGATACCGAACGAAAATAAATCCGTCCGTGCATCCAGTTCCTTGGCGCTTAACTGTTCCGGTGACATGTACGCGACTGTTCCCACAACCGTACCGGGGCTAGTTAGGTGCTCTTCGCTGACTGCGGCCGTGGTATCCGAAGGTTGGGCCACTGCCAGTGAAACTATTCGCTTGGGAGCGAGTTTGGCCAACCCGAAATCCAGAATTTTTCCGTGGCCACGTTTGGTTACGAAGATGTTGGCTGGCTTGATGTCGCGGTGGACAATGCCTTCTCCGTGAGCGGCATCGAGTCCGTCCGCAATCTGGATGGCTAAATTGAGAACCGGTTCTATTTCCAGGGGACGACCAGCGATGCGGTGTTTTAAGGTCATACCGTCAAGGAATTCCATCACGATATACGCCTGACCATTTTCATCGCCGATGTCATGAATTGTGCAGATGTTCGGATGGTTAAGCGCGGACGCGGCTTTGGCTTCACGTTTAAAACGTTCGAGTGTCGGCGGGTCGTGCGCTAAATCTTGCGGCAGGAATTTCAAAGCAACGGCACGGTCCAGGCGGGTATCCTCGGCCTTGTAAACCACGCCCATCCCACCGCCGCCAAGTTTTTCCAGAATGCGGTAATGCGAAAAGGTCTGCCCGAGGAGTGAGTGGGAATCCTCCATTTGGCGCACATCTTAGGTTGCGGTCGGGAGATAAGTCAACGAACGTAATGCAGAGGCAATGGCTGAAAGAAAGTTGATAGTAGTTGCACTCCCGCGCTGGTCGGTCCGCTTACGAGGATAGATTTCTCGCCGTCACTTCGTGGGTGATGGTGGCAGGGGCTTTTTTTTCACTGGAACCATCGCGATTATAAAACGGCTAGGCTTATTCGGTTTCTCTTCTTGACCTTCCGGCGTTTTGGATGGATTTGTGGCCATATTCGTTCACTCCTCATCTGTCCTGCGTAAACTCATCGCGTTATCCGCCTTTCGAACACCATCGCAACGTGCCCAAAGCAAAGAGACCTTCCAACTGGGCCATCGACGAAGCAAGGGTTGAACTAGGTAAGCCGCGCATCACGATGTCCGCGAACCCCAGGCTCGTGTTTGTTAGCCGAATCGATACATCAACTCAAATCGTTGGAAGATGGAAGCCTTTTGACACGTCGGGCACGTCAGGTTCACGCCGCCATCCGGGAAGGCGGGCTTGGGGAAAGAGATTGACGGACATTCGTCCATCCAGCGATGCCATACGAGGAAAGGAATTATTACGAGCCGAGCAAGTCCTGCACGTGCGTCACCATCTCGTGCAAGCCATTCGGCTTGGAAAGAACTAAGTCCACCTGCACCGCAGAAGAGAAGGTCTCGCTCATCAGTTCGTCATACATCGTAAACAATATTATTGGAATTTTTGGCATCCTGCGTTTCAAAACAGAAGCAGCAGCTGCGCCGTTCATTCGTGGCATCGCTAAGTCCAAAATTATCAAATCAGGTTTTAGTTCCTTCGCTTTTTCGATTGCATCGGCACCGTCTACAGCTTCTCCGCAGACTTCAAAGCCTGCCCGATTCTCTATGAACGCGCGAATGAGAGTGCGGATGGTCGCACTGTCATCAGCAATTAGAATACTTTTCGACATCCGCTCTCTGGGGTGAATATCTTTTTGGGAACATCAAAGCTTAGGTTTTAGGCCGCGTAAAACAATAAAACAATACATGCTTTATGGTAGGGTGCCGAACGTGCAAGCGGTGTAGTTGTGAGTGGGGGTTTATTGCGATGGCTACGATTCAGGAGAAGACCGCACGGCTTGAGGCAGCAAGGAAGAAAGTGGAAGCGTTAGTGGCAGCAGGCGTAGATTTGAAATCAGCGGATGCGGTGCCCTTGGGAATAGAATTTATGGACGCATGTGCTGACCTTGCAGAAGATTTTGGCTACGAAATCGTAGAGCGTGAATTTTCAGCCGTAGAAAACCTGATTCCAATTGACTCCAAAACAAAATAGAAGTGGAAGTTAGCGCACATCTGCTGTGCTTGTCGTCCTACCTTCAAATTATCGTGGCACATGGTATACGCATAGGGTATAAGCATCCCATGCCAGAACCTCCGGGGAGACCCTCACCTAATGGCAATCAGAGTGTTAATTGCAGACGACAGCGACGTAATGCGTGCCGCAATCGCTAAGACGCTCAAAGCCGACTCTGACCTTGAAGTGGTGGGCGAAGCAACTAACTTCGCGGAAACCCTTGAACGGGCTGGCACTCTGAAACCAGACATTGTTTTGATGGACTTGCATATGCCAGATGGGGAGCGTTATTCGCCGGAAATTGTTAAGGGACCGCTGCTCCAAAACAGCGGATGTATTTTAGCTATGTGCGTGTGGAACGATGGGGATGCTATCGCGTTGGCTAAAAAAATCGGAGCGGTGGCGTTGTTGGACAAGGTCGACTTGTTCTCTACCTTGATTTCTACAATTAAAATGTACTGCGCGAAGGACTGACGCCAAGCCCCGCATGCATAATTACCGCTGCTGGTTTCGAAGGGTTGCGCCAGCTTCCTTGGTGAGAGCTTCGATAGTTTCACTTACTACTTGAGCGATAACCTCGTTCGGTATGCCTCGGTGTAACAAGCTATTAATGCCCGAGGCGATTTCCATGTATGACAGCCGGATTACAGGGCCGTGCTGGTCAATGGCCAGTTTAATGATATCGGCAGGCAGATGAACATCTAACGGCGTCAGATTCCGGTCCATAGTTGAAACTCTGCGGCCCTGAGTAAGCGACGTCACTGGTAAGGCGATCCTAGTATCATCAGCATTTGAGTTTGAGACTCCAGAGCGCGGCAAACATTTACGATTGGGAATGAGCGCGAAAATATTGTTAGTTGGCGACAGACTGACCCGCACAATCAGGTCGGGCGGTACATCAACTCGAATCGTTGGAACGTGGAAGTTTTCTGGCACGCCGGGCACGTCAGGCTCAGACCGCCATCCGGAAATTTAGGCTTGCGTGGCCATAGCGGGTCGAAAGGAACGGTCAGAGACCTCGGTGGAATGGCTGGAACGGGTCAGAACACAGCCCCGAGACTGAAGCCGGGTTCAGAAACGTTTGCATCTCGGCAAGGCTTGGTAACCAATTGAAGGAATATTTAAACGGAAGGGAAGAAGGCTTCCTTTTCCAAACTTCTTTAGGGAAACCGTGGGGCGCAGGCAATGTGCTTGAGCGAAAGTTGAACACGCTGCTTAACCGCCTTGAGATTCCGAAGACCGACGTGAAGCTCCTTGCGAAATATGTTGGTAAGGACCGAGCCGTTGAACAAGCGACGAAGAGCGAGAAACGTGCTGCATCTGTTGGGCTGCATTCCTTTCGCCACACGAACGCAACCGCAATGGATTCGCTCGCTATACCACAACAGATTCGCAAGCAGCGTCTGGATCACAGCGGGAACAGTGTAACGGAGAACTACACGCACACGTTCACGCAAGATGAGCGAGACGCGGCAGAAAAACTTGGTGAACTTTTCGGGGCAGCATGGCCGGAAAATGACATGGGAAAACTGATTTCTTTCCCAAGTCTTTCCCAAAAAGAAGAAGGGCCTGTTGGGAGCATCCAACAAGCCCTTTAGTTTCAACTCAATTGGTTGCGGGGGTCAGATTTGAACTGACGACCTTCGGGTTATGAGCCCGACGAGCTACCAGGCTGCTCCACCCCGCGTATTGACTATAGCCGAGGCGTGCCGTCGCGTCAAATTGCCATCAAACTTCAGATTAGCGCGGAGCTTGTACATGAGCTCTAACAAGACGCCAGCATTGCGATCCGAGAAATGCATTCGTTATTATTCAGACGCGGGTTTCCATCTATTGGTAAATCGAGGCATCCATAAATCGCAGATAAGCGAACTCGTGGACCGGCAAACCAGGACTAGCTCGCCCAGTTTTCCAACAAACAATAGCCTATCAAGCTACCAGTCTTTATACGGCGTCCCATCAAACGGTGAGGTTTTATCTGAATTGGAATGCACATCCACCATGCCGGTGCCCGTCTGATCAGGGCTCAGCACTACTTCATCGAATTGCGGTTGCCAATCTTTTGCTTGAGTTATCGGATCGGTCGGCACGATCCGCAGATACCCGGCTTCTTGCAACGCCTCAATGGACTGCGGAGCAGATTGCTTGTCCAGGGTGTAGTTGTCGATGGCTTGGCGCATTACCTGCAAGTCCTGCTTCAAAGTAGCCTCGCGCGCACGAGCTACCGAACGGTCATAGCGCCCCGCCGCAAGCCCCAGCAGAATAAAGATGATTGTAATTACAATCATCAATTCAATCAGCGTAAAGCCACGCGCGTGCCGCTGCGAACGAGCATTCGCGTTCATCACTTGGCGTCTTTTCAATCTACACATACTCGCGAATCACCAATCCGAATATTTCGTGCCGTCCTGCGCAATACCTTGCGACTTTGAATAAATATCGAACACATTTTTTCCGCCCCAACTGGTGGAGTCCGGATCATCCTGCACCGCACGCAAACCCCATTCAGGTTGGCCGGTCATGGGATCTACTGGAATTTTGCGCAGGAATCGGATCTTCTTGTCGCTCGAAGCGCCCAGTTGCACACCCTTCACTAGTGTTTCCAGATCCGGCGGATAGCCTTCACTGCCGAGTTCCACTCGGATCTGGTTGCGATCAGCGGCATCCTTGTAACGATCAATGGCATCCCGCATCTCGCGCAAATCTCGGTGAAGGTCGCTTTCTTTGCTGCGAATAACGGTGAACTTGGCAATGGGCAGGGCCGCCGACGCGAGTATCAACAGGATGGCGCAAGCGATGATCAACTCGATCAGAGTCATCCCCGTTTCACGCGGAACTCGGTGGACGGGGAAAAACTTTTTAGCGTTGCCCAGCATGGCCGTTTATCACTCCCACTATGGCTGAACCTGCACGGTAGCCTCACCGCTGACCAGAGGAATTGGTCTTTGTTGGGAGTCTTTGGCGTTAACCTGCACGATAGACAGATTTGACGAGCCGGGCGCGATCCCCTTAACGACAATTCCCATCAGCGTCCCGCTTCCATTGACACCGGGTGTATTTGGCTGGCGGGTTGCGGAGATAATGGCTTGCCCATGCTCCTTGTCGACGCGCGACACAATGGCAATTTCCTGGGTGCCGCCAGACAGAAAACCGCCATGTTGGACCTCTTCGATGCTGACGACCGCCGGGTTGTATTGCAGCAATAGCGGTATGGAATAAAGGTCGTTAACGTTGTCTACCACAATGCCCACCGTAGTCGTTTGTCCCGCCTTCAGCGAAACAGCTCTCGGCTCAAATCGTATTCTTGCTGCTTGCGCACCTTGGCCAGCGCCCGAACCCGCTGCGGTTCCATCCGGATTGCCGCCGGTATTTCCGCCAGTCCCTGTCGGAGGTACTGGCGCGGGATTCTGGTTGGGCGCTCCCCCAGGTTGTTGAACGCCCGGAGTCGGTTCCGACGTGGGCGTTCGAACGTCACGATCGCGCCGAACTTGAACATTCGACTCAGAACCTGCATACAACGGACGCAAGTTTCCTTTTGTCCATTCCGGAATACGTACAATGCGCGGGGTCATGACGATCAAGACTTCGTTTTCCTGATGGTCAATTTTATCGTCAGAGAAGAGATAGCGCATCAGCGGAATCTTGGCGAGTCCCGGCCAGCCGTTTAACGAACGTGTATCCGTCTTTTCGAACAAGCCTCCCAACACGTTGACTTCGCCTTCTTTCAAACGGATATCTTGTTCAATCTTGCGCTGACTGATGATGGGCTGTTGAATTCCTCCAATAGTCGAAACGCCCGTTTGAGAAGACACTTCGATAATCACTTTCAAGCTCACTTCGTGATTGGGATGCACGCGCGGAGTAATATCGACGTTGACGCCGACTTCAAGATATTGGAATTGAGTGTTCACCAACGGGTTGACCCCCGTGGCTCCTACACCAACGCCAGCCTGAAAGCTGCCCGTGGCCACCGGTATTTTGTCACCCACACGTAGTTTAGCCGGCTGCCCGTCGATGGAGCGAATCTCCGGGTTCTGAATGATCTTCGTGAAGGTGTCAGTCAAAATTGCATTGGCGGTGATACTGGGGACCGTGACTGCGTAAGAATTTCCGTTTAAATGCCGCAATTGATTAAAAGTCACCGTGTTGTTTGCCGGAGTCGTAGTATTGGTACCCGTTGTAGGCGTCGTCGTCGCAGCGTTCGGATTTATAGTCACAGAGGCGCTTTGCATGGGAAGAATGCCCAAATCACGCAGGCGGTCGGTGCGCGCTTGCAAAACCTCAACCTGCACAACCACCTCGGGCTTGGCTTTGTCGATGTCTCCGATCATTTTTTCCGCCAGCAACAATTTGTCCGGCGTGTCGCGAATAATGATCGCATTTTGCGAATTCAATTGATGAATGCGCTTCAAATCCAGTAACTGGCGCAGCCCCGTCACGATTTCCGTCAAATCCTGCGGCTGCACGGTATTGGCCAGATAAAACGTCTTTACTATTTGTTCTTCGTAATCACGGCGCTTCTGCGGCTGGTCGGGAATCACGAAAATAATATTTTCAGTGACCGGCTTCCAAAACGCCTTGCTCTCCAGCGACACGATATCGAGGGCCTGCTCCAGCGTCACATTGTTGAGTTCCGTGGTAATGCGCCGGGCAGGGAAGTCCGGATCATAGATCACCGTTAATCCCGCTAGCTTGGCCACGGTATCGAATACTATCTTCGCGTCATTGGACATCTTCAGATTAATCGGCGCGCGAGAGAGAGGCTTGATCTCTGGAGGCATGGCGGCCAAGGGTTGCTCGTTAGGTTCGGGCGGCACCTCCGCCGCAGCATCCGCGGCGCGATTCTTGTCCGAAATCATTGCGGCGGTTCTGCGCAGCTCTTGCTCGGCCACCGGGCTGGACGGGTCAATTACCCCAGCCCGCTGGAATTCCGCCAAGGCCGCTTGCAAATCGCCCTTCTTCCGCAGCTCCAGGCCTTGCTTTAAATGAAAATTGGAGGCCTCAAACCGGAGCTGGTTTACCTTGATCTTCAGATTGGCATTATTCGGGTCGGCCTTCAACGCTTGCTGGTAATAAGTCAGCGCGCCGTCGTAATCGGAAATTGATTCGGCCTTACGTCCTTGAGAATACTCGGTTTTCCCGTTTTTTGGGCAGCCTGCAGCGAGCAGGGCAAGACAAATGTATACAGTTGCAATACCGCAACGTCGCATGAATTCTCCGAATCTCGACTGGTCAATCGAAAGTCTAACACTCGGCTTAGAGGCCGGGCAAGGATTCGCGGGTTGGCTGTCCTTTAAATACAACAACCCGGGTGGCGCTAATTTATCAGCCCGGGTTATGATGGCTTGTTGTGGCTAAACCCGCCAAAAAATCTGCAAAGGCTGATAAGGTTGAGGAGCAGATTGTTGCGCAAAACCGCGCGGCCTCCTACAACTATCACATTCTGGATAAGTTCGAGGCTGGCCTAGTACTCCACGGCACCGAAGTAAAAGCTTTGCGCGAGGGGAAAGCCAACATCCGAGATGCCTACGTTGATTTTAGACCCACCGGGGCCTGGTTGGCTAACGCTCACATAGCCCAATATTTACCCGGGGGGCCATGGAATCACGAACCCTTGGGCGCGCGAAAACTGTTGCTGCACAAGAATGAAATTAACAAGTTGGCCGGTCGCACAGAGGCCAAAGGTTTGACGGTTATACCGCTCAAGATTTACTTCCGCAAAGGCATTGCCAAGGTTGAAATCGCCTTGGCGCAAGGGAAGAAATCCTGGGACCGCCGTCAGGATGAACGCACCAAGGAAGCTCGTAGAGAAGCGGAAGACGCGATGTATCAGAACCGGAGGCGATAACGCAGTATGCAAATCACGTTGGACACCAGGAATTATTCTGAAATTGAAACAGACGCACTCGTTTCCTTTTTATTCGAGGAAACTGACCCCGTACAGGGCCAGTTGGACGAAATCGACCGTGGATCGGGAGGGTTGCTGCGTAAGCTCGTAAAGGGCGGTGAAGTTTCGGGCAAATTGCTCGAGTTCACGCTGATCCACTCGCCCCAGGGATTGAAAGCTTCTCGGTTGCTGCTAGTTGGCGCCGGCAAACGTGAACAATTCAACGGTGCTGCGGCGCGCAAAGTAACTGGAGCCGCTGCGCGTTATCTAAAATCGCGTTCCATAAAGAAGCTTGCGGTTCTGGCGCCCGACAAGGACCGAACCGAGGAATTTGCCCAAGCTGTTGCCGAAGCCGTTGTCATCGCCAATTTTGAATCGGACAAATACAAAACCGACAAAAAGACCGACAAATCCATCGAAACAGTATTGCTGACCGGCTACTCCGACGCGCAAAAGCCCCTAGGAGAAAAAGGTTTAGCAAAAGGCCGAACCATCGCCGAAGCGCAGAATTTTACTCGCGACCTCGTCAACGAGCCCGCCAACAAATTGACCCCCAGAATCCTAGCGGAAAAAGCCGAAGCCATGGGCAGGGAAGCCGGCCTGGCGGTCGAAATTTTGGACGAACAGAAGATCGCCGACTTGAAAATGGGCGCGCTCCTCAGCGTCGCGCAGGGCGGACCTGAGCCGCCGCGAGTCATGGTACTCACCTATGTGCCCGCAAATGTAAAACCCGATCTGCCTGTGATCGGCCTCATTGGTAAGGCCGTCACTTTTGATACTGGCGGTATCTCCATCAAGCCAGCCGACGGCATGGAAAAAATGAAATATGACATGGCCGGAGGCGGAGCCATGCTCGGAGTCATGCGTGCCATAGCCTCCCTGAAACCAAACGTAAAGGTAATTTGCGTCGTACCCTCCACCGAAAACATGGTCGGCGGAAAAGCGCAAAAACCCGGCGATATTCAAACCGCCATGTCCGGCAAAACCATCGAGGTCCTGAACACCGATGCGGAAGGTCGGTTAATTCTGGCCGACGGCATTACTTTTGCCAAGCAATTGGGAGCCACGCACTTAATTGACGCTGCGACCCTAACGGGCGCCATCGTAGTGGCTTTATCCAATGTCAACGCCGGCGTTTTCGGATCCGATCAGGCTTTCACCAACCGACTATTGGCCAGTTCTAAGGCGGCGGGCGAGAAAATGTGGCAGATGCCCATCGATGACGACTACCGCGAATTCATCAAGGGTAGTGTCGGCGATATTCAGAATATCGGTAGCGGAAAAGGCGGCGGGGCCATCACCGGTGCCATGTTCATCAAGGAATTCACCGGCGATACCCCATGGATTCATCTCGATATCGCAGGCACCGCCTGGAATGATGAGCAAAAACCGTGGATGGCCAAGGGCGCGACAGGAAGCGCTGTGCGCACCCTAGTGCACATGCTCATGTCGTATTAGTAGGGCCGCACCGCAGCCGCACCTTTGAGATTTCAAGGGCGCGCGTCTGAATTTATCCGCGGCTGTTTTGAGCACGTTTTTGAATAATTTCCCGGGAAGCTCTCAATCAGAGCTACATCTTTTCCGGCGCCTCGATGCCCAATAAATCCAGAGCTCTCAGGAGTTGTGTTTCCACCAATTCTGTCAGCCGCAACAAGAACGCGCGTTTCTGCTCATCCGCTTCCGACAAAATGTGATGGTGGTGGTAGAACAGGTTGAACGCCTGCGCTAATTGAAACGCGAACTTCGCGACAAAAGCTGGCTCCTGTCCTTTAATCGCGGCTTCTACAGCCATATCAAGCGAGCCGGCGAGCACCACCAAATCCCACAAGCCGTCGCCTTCCGGTCCGGAAAATAATGCCGCCACCGTTTCGGCCGTAACTTCCATCTGCGTGGCGCCAGCTTCCATCCCTTTACGGCGAATCCCACGGATTCGCACCACCGCATACTGGCAATAAGGACCAGTCTCTCCCTCGAAGCTCAACGCGTCCTTGAAATCAAACGCGATGGTCGCGTTACGCGTAAATTTCAAAAGGAAAAATCGCAGCGCTCCCACGGCAATCTTGTGCGCGGTTTGCCGTTGCGTTTCACTGTCCATATCGGCGTGCCGCTGTTGCACCTCGCTCAATGTTGCAGCTTCCAGCTTGTCGAGCAAGTCGTCCGCCTTAACCCCATATCCTTTGCGGCCGCTGACTTCCACGTAAGGTTTCTTGGTCTCTTCCGGAGACAGCTCATAACCCATCTCTGCCGCGCACCGCGGAGTCAGCGCTACAATTTCATACGCAAAATGAATGGAGTTATCCGCTTCTTTATTGTGACCCAACGCGCGCAGCCCCTCCGCGACGACGTCTTGCAAGTACGCCTGGCGCGAGTCGATCACGTTATAAACGGACGTCGCTGGAGCCCCGAAATTTGGCGCTGACGGATCACCACCCTCGCTTGCAGTACTCCATAAAGTCCGCGGGCCAGGCGCGTTGGGCCATTTAACATAGAAAAAATCCTTACCCAGCAACCCAAATTTCCATAATTGGTAAGCGATATCTTTTCCAACGTAGGTCACTGTCCCATTGGAACGCACTATAATCTTGTCTTGATTGTTGGGATCTTCATCGGAGTCTGAGTCTGCGCTTTCGTTGGCATCCGGGCTTACCCGGGCAGCCGAATCCCTGTTTTCAGCGCCGGGTTTTTCTTTCGCAGGCATGATCCAGCATCCGGCCATCTTCCCGCTCGTCGCTAGTCGAATCGCCCCGGCGGCCTTTAACTGTGCAAACGCCGCATCCCAAAAATGTAAATGCAAAATCTCGCTCTCGCGCGCCAACAGTTCGTAGAAGATCCCCAGTCGGGCCATGGTTTGGAGATGGAGACTGACGATGGCATCCGCAATTACTGCGCCCATCTCAGCGATTTCACCGTGACCCGCCTCGATGGCCTTGAGAGTTTCGCCGCGGAGCGCCGCTGCGCGTTGTTTATCTCCCGCCAGGAATTGTGCGGCCCGAGCGTACACATCCCAGCACAAGTAATCGAACTTCGGCTGCCGGGCCAGCTCGCGTACCTGCGCGAGATTCTTCTTCTCCATGTGCACGAAGCCGATGACCACGTCGGCGACCTGCACACCAGTGTTGTCGATGTAATTTTGTACTTGCACTGCACCGCCAGTGTGCCGCAGCACACGCGCGATGGTGTCGCCCAACACCGCGTTGCGCACGTGCCCGATGTGCGCCGCCTTATTCGGGTTAATGCTGGTGTGCTCGACAATAATTTTGCCGGCACGATCAGGTACCGCGACCGCGCCTGCCTCGCGTTGAACTTCTCGCAAAAAATTCGCGCGGTCAAAATAGGTATTCAGATATCCAGCACCCGCAACTTCAACTTTTGCAATCCCCGGGATGGCTGCGAGGCTGGCAGCAATTTCTTGCGCGATCTGCCGCGGAGCGCGCTTCAGCCGTTTCGCCAGTTCAAAAGAAACCGGCGAAGCCGCCTCGCCCATTTCGATTTTTGGCGGACGCTCCGTAACGATGCCGATATCCAAGCCGTACTTCTCGCGGATATGCGCGCCTAACGCGTCGCGGAATCGCTTTGTCAGCTTCAGATACACTTTTCCTCAATCCCGTGGATGAACTTAAACACCTAGATTTAACACGGCGAGCGAAATATGAATTAGGTGTTTCGCAATGGCGAAGGAATTTATGAGGCTGTTTTCCTCGTCCACGCGCCCAGAATGGCGCCCATCAAGCACAACCCCACCAACGAGTAGAACTCGTTGATGGCGAATAACTGTTTAGGGCGCATTTCATACATGTATGTGGTGTAGGTCACCGGACCCAGAAATCCGATCCATATAAGTATACCCAGGGCCGCGCCACGCGCCGCCGTGTTGGCATTTCGCCACGCACAAAGTTGTGCTAACACAAACGCAATAACCAGATTCAAAATAAACGAGATGATGTATGGCGCGATGGGATTCATAGCGCTGGCCTGCTCCGGGGTAACATGTTCGAGCGCCATCCACGGTTTGCCGAACACCACTCCGAACCACACCGCACCGAGCAACCAATAGACCAGCGCGGCTACAAACACCGCCACATAATTCGGCCTCATTTACCCCTCCTCTTTCCAATCCCGATCAACAATCGGTGAATTTCACCAGACATTGCGGAAGAGTCTCCTGTTTCTGACTGAGTGATGTCAAGTTTCCGACGCGCTGGTATTCTCGTGGCATGACAGTGGAGAAGAGTCCGGTGGAAATCCGATTATTTACAGAGCAGGATGCCCAAACGCTTTGGAATTTGCGCATGCTGGCGCTTGAGACCGATCCGTGGTCCTTCGTCGAATCGCCGGAGGAACTACGGGCCATTTCGGTTGACGAATACGCCACGCGTCTACGCGCGAACAACGCGGCGAACTTTGTTGTCGGTGCCTTCGAACAGCAAACCCCACTCGGAATGGCTGGCTTCTACCAGGAGAGGTCCATCAAGCGCCGTCACAAAGGCTGGATCTGGGGCGTCTTCGTCAAGCAGGATGCGCGAGGTCGCGGAGTCGCCAGGTCTTTGATGGCCGAAGCCATTAAACGCGCCAAGTCCATCCCCGACTTAGAAATGATTCTGCTAACGGTGTCGGTCGACCAACCGGCTCCACGAAAGCTGTATCAATCCCTTGGATTCCGCTCTATCGGCATTGAGCCGAAGGGGGTAAGAATTGGCAACCAGCACCACGACGAAGAGCACATGGTCCTCGAATTCTGAAACTTGCCATAAAGGCCGATGTTTGACACCTTTTAGCGCCGTCGCTACTATCAACTAACCGCTCGCGCACTTCATTTGCCGTGCAGGATTTTCTGGTGCGACCAAAGACCCATGAAACTTGCCTATTTTGACTGTTTTTCGGGTATCAGCGGCGATATGACCCTGGGAGCGCTGGTCGATGCGGGCTGCCCGGCCGACTTGCTGCGAGCGGAATTAAAATCACTGCAAGTCGCCGGTTGGAAGTTGACCACTGAGAGAGTCTGGAAAAACGGCATGGCTGCCACTCACGTGAACGTCAAGACCGAGGACCAGCAAAAGCATCGTTCACTCTCCACCATTCTTGAAATTTTGAAGAATTCGCAACTCGCTCCTCTGGTGCGAGAACGCGCTTCGCGCATTTTTCAAAAACTTGGCGAGGCCGAAGCGCACGTTCACGACGCGCCAATCGAAAAGATTCACTTTCACGAAGTAGGCGCGGTCGATGCCATTGTTGACATCGTTGGATCGTGTATCGGGTTTCAGGCGCTGGGCATTGAGCGCTTTGCATCTTCGCCGCTGAATGTCGGTGGCGGAACCGCGAAAATGGCCCACGGCGTGTTGCCTGTACCCGCGCCGGCAACAGCCAGATTGCTGCAAGGCGCGCCGACCTTCTCGAATGGTGTACAGCGTGAACTGGTCACCCCCACCGGTGCCGCGATTGTCGCCACATTGTGCAACTCATTTGGGCCGCAGCCATCCATGACTGTTTCTGCCATCGGCTACGGCGCTGGAACGGCCGAACTCGAAGGGCAGCCCAACGTTTTACGCATCATGATTGGCGAAACTGCCGACAAAGTTTCCTCGGCGAGCGATGAAGAAATTTCCATCATCGAAGCTAATCTGGATGACATGAATCCGCAAATCTATGGCTACGTCTTGGAAAAAGCACTGTTGGCGGGCGCGCTGGACGTGTACACCACCGCACTGCAAATGAAAAAGAATCGCCCCGGTACGCTGCTGACAATCTTGTCCCGGCCGGAAGATACCGACACGATGATGTCGCTTATTTTTGCCGAGACGACGACCTTCGGTGTGCGTACCCACCGCGCACAACGCCGCGCGTTGGCACGGGAATGGGTGAAAGTTTCTACCAGTTATGGCCCGGTGCGCATCAAAGTCTCACGTTCGAACGGGGACATTCTGCACGTCACACCAGAGTATGATGACTGCCGCAAAATAGCCGTCGAAAGACAAGTCCCGTTGCAACAAGTAATTAGCGAAGCCTTACGCACCTATCAAGCCAGCGGGAAGAGCTAGCTCAATTTAATCGTCAATTTAGTTGGAAGCGCACCCGGCAACTGAGTCAGCATGCAATAAATTCAGATCAGTATCCGAGACACTTAGGTCAAAATAGAGGAAATGGCCTCCGCAAAACCGAAGTATTACATCACTACTCCGATTTACTACGTAAACGCGCGGCCGCATCTCGGTCACACCTACACCACTATCGCCGCGGATGCTATCGCGCGCTACAAACAGATGCGCGGTTTCGACGTGCTCTTCTTGACCGGCACCGATGAGCACGGCCAAAAAGTGGAGCGCTCCGCAAAAAACAACAACGAATCTCCGATTGATTTCGTCGATCGCGTGTCTGCGGAGTATCGCGAACTTTGGAAAGATTTGGGCCTCCGCGTTGACCGCTTTATCCGCACCACAGAAACCCGCCACGCCCATGCCGTCCAGCACCTCTTCCGTGAGATTCAAAACAACGGCTACGTTTACAAAGGGCACTACGAAGGGAATTATTGCGTCTCCGACGAAATGTATATTGACGATTCCACGCCCGGCGCGACTTGCCCGGAATGCGGTCGCGTGACGGAACGCGTTAAAGAGGAAAATTACTTTTTCCAGCTGTCAAAATTTGAAAAACCGCTTCTGAATTATTACGACCAACATCCCGAATTCATCCAGCCGGAAGCTCGCCGCAACGAAGTAATTTCTTTCGTGCGTGGCGGTTTGCGTGATCTTTCCATCACCCGCACGACCTTGAAGTGGGGCATCCCCTGGCAGGGCGACGAAAAACACGTTTTCTACGTGTGGACTGACGCGCTGACGAATTACATCACCGCCGTAGGCTACCCGATCCGCAGGGACGAATTTGCACGCTATTGGCCGGCCGACGTACATCTGGTCGGTAAGGAAATCATCCGTTTCCACGCAGTATATTGGCCGGCCTTCCTGATGGCTGCGGGCTTGGATCTGCCCAAAAAGGTTTTCGCGCACGGCCATCTCTTGTTCCAGGACCAGAAAATGTCCAAATCGCGCGGCAACATTCAATCCGCGCAACCCATCGTCAGCGTTCTCGGCGTAGACGCTTTGCGCTACTTCCTGCTGCGCGAAATTGTTTTCGGCGGAGACGGCGGCTTCAGTCGCGAGGCGCTGATCGCTCGCTACAACAGCGATCTCGCCAACGGCTTGGGCAATCTCGCCAGCCGCACAGCTGCGATGATCGAGCGCGGTTTTGGCGGAAAAATCCCCAGGCCCGCTGAACTTCAGCCGCAAGACCAGGAGCTCGCCAAAGTCGCGCAAACCTCCATCGCCGAAGTCCTCGAACACTACGACAAATTCGAATTCTCCCGGGCGCTCGAGTTGGTCTGGTCCATGGTCGCTGCTGCCGATAAATATCTCACTATCGAGCAGCCCTGGAGCCTCGGCACGTCCGACGCGGACCAGCAACGTCGCGGGACGATTCTTTGGGTGACCGCCGAGGTTCTGCGCATCGTAACGGCCCTGGCACATCCAGTTCTGCCGGACAGCACCGCGAAGGTCTGGAAGCTTCTTGGACAAACTGGAAATTTAGCCTCGCTGGAACTAGACAACCTGCGCTGGGGCCAACTTTTGCCTGATGTGAAGTTGGGAGAATTTCAAGCCTTGTTTCCACGCGTCGAAAAAACGGAAGCAGTGGAGAGGATCGAAGCCATGGAGAATCAGTCACAGAAACCGGCCGCTGCACGGCCATCCGCTTTACCCGCTTCCGCAAATGCACCCCCTGCCGCCGCTGCTCCAACCGCCACACCCGCAGCCGCGGAAAAAATCAGCATTGAGGACTTTGCCAAAGTCGAAATGCGCGTCGGGCAAATTCAAAGCGCCGAGCGCATCCCTGGCGCGGACAAATTGCTGAAACTCACTGTCGATATCGGCAGCGAAGTGCGCCAAATCTGCGCCGGCATCGCCCAATTTTACGAACCGGAAAAACTGATCGGCCGCAAAGTGGCAGTGGTTACGAATCTCGCCCCTCGTAAACTACGCGGTGTCGAATCGAACGGCATGATCGTCGCCGCGTCGGTCGGCCCGGAAGGCAGACCGGTCCTGGCGGGCTTCCTCGAAGATGTGGAAGTGGGAGCCCGCCTCAAGTAGCATCCATTCCGAATGGAACTTGTCGACTCCCACGCCCACATCGATTTTCCGCAGTTCGCGGATGATCGTGAAGCCATGCTGGAGCGAGCCCGCGCAGCGGGAGTCTCGGCTTTGCTTGCGATCGGAACCGGGCCAGGACCAGAAAAATTAGACTCCGCGCTGCCATACGCGGATCAATATGACTGGATATACGCCAGCATTGGGGTCCATCCGCACGAAGCGAAGCAAGTCACGCCGCAGCACCTCGAACAACTCTCGAAGCTCGCAAAACACCCGAAAGTAATCGCCTGGGGCGAAATTGGACTGGATTATTTTTACGATCATTCCCCACGCGACATCCAGCACCAGGTATTCCGCGACCAGATGGCGATCGCTCGCGACGCCAAACTCCCCATCATCATCCACTGTCGCGACGCCTGGCCCGATTGCCTCGCGCTCATCGAAGAGCTCTGGCGCCCCACCGGAATCGGCGGCATCCTGCATTGTTTCACCGGCACGATTGAGGAGGCACGTCGCGGACTCGACGCTGGCTTTATGATTTCCTTCGCTGGTAACTCCACTTATCCGAAGACCCAGCATATCCGCGACGTCGCCAGAGAAGTTCCACTCGAACGCATGCTGATCGAAACCGACTCCCCCTTCCTCGCTCCGCAACCCTATCGCGGCAAACGCAATGAGCCCGCCTATGTCGCGGAAGTGGCGCGCACGCTCGCGAATGTGAGAAACTTGTCGCCGGAAGAACTCGCCGCCTCCACAGCAGCAAATTTTCGGCGTTTCTTCCATCTTGTCCGGCCGCCAGAATCTCCGGCTGCTATATCTTGATGCGACCGCGATTGCGGTTCGGGCGCATGATTCGAGCGGTGCCAGGAGGATTCCCATCGCGCTGCTAACGGCTAAGGAGATCTTCGATCTAGTCCGCGACGATCTCGTCCTCGTCGAAGAAGAACTTTCACGTCAAAGTGCTACCGCATTCGAACCGGTTTCCGAAATCACCACCTACCTTCTAGGCGGCGGCGGCAAACGCCTGCGTCCCGCTTTGTTAATTCTTTGCAATCGGTATGCCGGCGCACACAGCCCCGGTGCGATTCGCCTGGCGGCGGTCGTTGAGCTGCTCCACAGCGCTACACTGATTCACGACGACGTAATCGACAGCGCAAACACCCGCCGCGGCCGTCCTTCCGCGAATTCCAGATGGGGCAATCACCGCAGCGTGTTGGCCGGCGATTGGCTGTATATGCAGTCATTCCAGATGGCGCTGGAAGAGCGAAATTTCCGCATCCTCGATGTGCTGATCGACCTCACCCAAAAAATGGTGGAAGGCGAACTCATTCAACTTGAAAAAATCGGCCGCATCGACGTCACCGAAGACGACGCCGTGCGCCTCGCGACGTACAAAACCGCGTGCCTGTTTAGTGGGTGTTCGCGCTTGGGCGCGGTGCTCGCCGGACTCGACGGAGAAGAGGAAGAAGCTCTCGCGGATTATGGCCGCTACGCCGGTCTGGCTTTTCAACTAGTCGATGATTTGCTGGATTTTACCGCCTCTGCAAAGCAACTCGGGAAACCCGTACTTAGCGATCTGAAAGAAGGCAAAGTCACGCTGCCGCTCATCTACGCGATGGAGAACGGGCATCGCGATGCACGTAAACTCGTTGCGCAGGTGCTCGAAGAAAAGGAATTTAATTCCGTCCGCCCAGAAACGCTGGTCGCACTGGTGCGTGACTCCGGAGCTCTCGGACGCGCTCGCGAACTTGCGCATGACTATGCGCGCCGCGCGAAGGCTTGCTTGAACGGGCATTCCGACAGCGAATATGGGCGGGCTTTGATGACCCTGCCGGATTTTATTCTTGCGCGAGAGAATTGAACGCCGCAGGCCAAAATGCTTCCCTTTAAGCTTGTTTACCATCCCCGTTATGATTTGAATCTTGGAGCGCATGTTTTTCCTTCGCAGAAATTCCGTCTGATTGCTGAAAAATTGGTTAGCTCCGGGATCGCCGACGCCAGTGACTTTCTCAGCCCGGAGCCGGCTTCGGATGCTGATCTCCTGCGCGTACACACCGCGGCGTGGATTAGCAAACTTAGAACCGGGACGCTAACCGCGAGCGAAATTATGAAGCTGGAGGTCCCCTATTCGAAGGAGTTTGCGGAAGCCGTGTGGCTGGCCGCGGGCGGCACGATTCTGGCGGCGCAGTCGGCATTGCGGGACGGTTTTGGTTCAAATTTGAGCGGCGGTTTTCACCACGCCTACGCCAATCATGGTGAAGGATTTTGTGCCATTCACGATGTGGCGGTCGCGGTGCGGCGGCTGCAAGCCGATGGGGCCATCAAGAAAGCGCTGATCGTGGACACCGATGTTCATCATGGGAATGGGACGGCTGCTATTTTCAGCGGGGACTCCTCGGTGTTCACCATATCCATTCATCAGCTAAATAATTATCCGGCCCATAAGCCACCGTCGAGCGTGGACCTGAACATGCCTGACGGGATTGGCGATGAGGAATATTTAGCGGCGCTCATTCCGGCGGTGCAGCGGCAGCTGGATCGCTTTCAGCCAGACATGCTGTTCTACATTGGCGGAGCTGACCCGTACGAAGAGGACCAGTTGGGAGGCCTTAGGTTGACAAAGGCTGGATTAAAAAGCAGGGACCGCCAGGTTTTCGAAGCGGCGCGCTCTCGCGGCATCCCGCTAGCTACCGCGCTTGCGGGTGGTTACGCGCGACGGGTCGAAGATACCACCACAATACACGTAAACACGATTATCGCCGCGCGCGAGGTGGCTGAGAAATATCCGCAAGCTACGGAGCGGAAGTCGCAGGGAGCGGGATCGGCGGGATCGTAGCTGCACTTTCCAGCGCACGTCTAGCGGCGGCGGTGAGGTCGCGCTCGAAGCCTTCCTCTCCAAAACCTTCTGCGCGGTAGACGACTTTGCCGCGGCGATCGATGATAACCACGGTGGGGAGATCGTTGACTGCCAACAGGCGATTTAAACCATCCGCAAAAACCACCGGGACATGCGGTTTTATTTCTTCCAGATAGGGCGCGACCTGGCTTTCATCATCGTCGCAGTTGGCTTCTAGAAAAGAGATTTGCTGATTTTCTTTAAACTGTGCCGCGACCCGTTCGAATTGCGGTTCAAGCGCCCGGCACGGGCCGCACCAAGTGGCCCAGAAATTTACCACCACTACCCCGCCTTTGGTGTTTGCCAGAGGAAAGGGCGTTCCGTCAGGTGCTTTGCGCAGCGTGAATTCAAATACTTCTCGAGCCCCTGCGTTTTTCTTCACCGTGGGTGCGGCGGAGTTTTGCGCGATCTCGTCATAATTCCGCAGCACATATTCGCCTAGACCATCTTCGGAGCCGTGGGCCAAGCGCCAGACGTTCCCAAGTTTTTGACGTATTTCGCGGCGGCTCGCCATGTTGTTGGCTCCGTCGGCCAAAGCGAAGGCTCGGGCGTAGTCCTTGATGGCGCCAGCAAGATCCTTGTTCATCTCAGCCAGTTCGCCTAATTTTTCGGCGGCCCCCGCGCTGGGTAGTTCGGCATAGCTGGCGTCAAAATCTTTTTGCGCTGCGGCGGTGTCCTTTAGTTTTAGATAGAGTTCTCCGCGAAGCAGCAAAATCGAGCCGCGATCCCGTGCTCTCGCCAGGGCCCACTCTGCCGGGGACATTTTGGGAGGTTTGTCATCTATCGCGCTTTTGGCCACGAAGGTCAGAACGCGTCCTGCGTAATTGACAGCGCGGCGCAGTGCTGCTTCATCGCCTGTGCGCTGAAGCAATTGAATCGCTACCAGCGTGATGTTCATGTCTTCAGGCGTGAGCGCCACGATGCGCTCGGCGTAGTCCGCGGCTCGGGTTACATCCTGAAGCTGCAGGCTGGCTTCTACGAGGGCCCGATAAATCTGCGGCCGTTGCGGGGACTCAGGATATTTCACGAGGTAGGCTTCAAGATTACGCACTAAAGCGGCGCGGTCGTTACCGGCGGCGTTGATGTTTTGTTGCAACTCTTCGCTGGGGGATGGGGCTTTCGGTGGGGTGATATTTTTCTCGGAACTGGGCTTTTGGGCTTGGTTTTGACCTTCAGGAGTCGGTCGTGTTGCCGGTTTGTTTGGATCTTGCGCAGAGATCAAAATGGCGCTGACCGGACTCAGCAGTAGCACTGGCAGAATTATCGTGACGAACCAACGGTGGTTTAACGCCATGATTCGATTCTAAGGCATTGGCAGATTTGATGCCGAATTGTGTGACAGACTGAGCGCCGGAACGCGCACTGCGCTGGATCGCAAAGTTTCGTAGGATGCACCGAGGGCTTAGCTACCGCCGCTAACGTGAATTTCTCCCGACACGGTGTGCACCTCTACCCGGCCGCCGCCATTTCCAATGTGGGCGCGTAGAGAGTGTTTGCCTTGTTCCTCGATGACGATCGGAATATCTGTTCGGATTTCTCCTGATATGGCTTCGGCAGAAAAGCGAAAATTGGAGTTGGACGGCACGTACACCTGCACCGCACCCGAGACGGTTTTGAGATCCCAGTAACCATGATCTCCGGGATCACCGTGGATGTTGACCTCGCCGGACACGTCGTGCGCTTTGACGTCGAATTTGGCGCCTTTGATGTCAATCGATCCGCTAGCGCTGTCCGCGTCGACCCTTCCGCCCGGCTTGGTTACGTGAACGGAACCGCTCAGCGAATTGGCGCGGATGTCGCCTTTGGCGTTGTTGATGGTGACTTCCCCGGAAGCGCTGGAGGCTCGAACGTCATCGCCAATATCAGTGACCTCGATCGATCCACTGGCGCTATTTATCCGCGTATCGCGCTCAACACCATCCACACGTACGGCGCCGGAAGCTCCCTGCAAGGTCACCGGCCCGCGCACATCGTGAATGTTTTGCGATCCGGAGATGGCCGTGACGTTGATCTCCGTGTCGTGGGGCACTTCGATTTTGTAGTCGATGGAAACATTGCGCATGCTGGAAAGGCGTTTGCCAACGCGAATGGTGTCGCCCTTTTGCTCGATGCCCAGGTCCGCAAGGGTTTGGTCGAGCCGCTCTCTGGGCTTTTCAAAGCCCATGCTTCTCGCGTGTACGTCGCCGTGAATGTGCACCTGACCGTCGGCACTCCCAGTGATGTTCACTTGGCCAGATAGCTCCGTGACTTCTAGGCGAATGTGTCCCATGACGGTGTAGTTGCGATCAAAAGAGCCGCTTACTCCGGGACCGCTCATGCATCCCGGCAGCACGAAAGCGGCAGCAAGGAGTACGGCCGAAGTTGTAAGGCGTTCATGAACCGTCACGGTTTTCCCTCTGGAACACCACAGATGCGTGATATTTCTACCTATTTTAGATACGCAAGAAAAGGCGATTATGTTCCGGTGTGCCGATTAGCTACGGAATGGTTGGCTTTCCAAAGAGTGTCGTTCAGCGATCCCTGGCGATAGCCTTCCAGGTCCAGTGCAACGTAGGTGAATCCCGCTTTTTTTAGATTCTGGGCGATTTTGGCGGCCATATCTTTGGAAAACGCCAGTGGCATTTCGTCGGGGCTAATTTCAACGCGTGCGAGTTTGTCGTGCAGCCGCACGCGGAATTGACGAAAGCCCAGATCACGCAGCGCGGATTCGCCGCGCTCGACGAGTGCCAGTCGTTCCGGGGTTACTTCGGTTCCATAAGGAAGGCGCGAGGAAAGGCACGCTGAAGCGGGCCGGTCCCAGGTGGGCAAGCCGGCGCGCTCCGATAAGCTTCGAATTTCGGCTTTGGTCAGCCCGGCGTCGAGCAACGGAGCCAGAACCCGGTGTTCCCTGGCGGCGCGATGGCCTGGGCGGAAGTCCAGCGTGTCGTCGGCATTTACGCCGTAGCATACCGCCTCGAACTTCCGCTCGATGGCAATTTGATCGAGCACGCTGAACAGCTCATCTTTGCAAAAATAGCAACGGTCCGGGGCGTTCGCGCGATACGAGGGGTTTTCCATCTCGTGAGTTTCGACGAATTCGTGGCATACCCCGAGTTTGGCGACAAAATCTTCAACCATACTGCGGTCATAAGCCGAAAAACTTGGCGAAAGCGCGGTAATCGATAAAGTTCGCTCACCCAAGGCGTGTTGCGCAGCCCACGCCAGGTAGGCGGAGTCTGCCCCGCCGGATAGCGCCACGATAATGGAAGAGCACTGCGCCAGGCGGGCAAGCAGTTCGCGCTCTTTTTGCTCCGCAGAAAGCGCGCTTTGCTGATTTTCTCGAATGCGAACGAGGGCGCTTGCCATGAGTTTCAGTATATCCCAGAGACTGCCTAAACAACCCCAGTGCGCGCGGTAAACCCTTACTTGAAATCCAGCAGAACGTCGGCGTTTCCGGTTTCAGGATCGGTTTGCAGCCAGTGCCCGACGGAATCATAGTGGATCGGCAAGTCCACGAAAACTTGCTCCTTGTGCACCTGCAGCTTCAAGAGAATATCTTCGAACTTTGTTTTATCGAAAACGTCGCCGCTCAGAATGGGCCACGCGGCACGCAAACGTTTTTCGCCGCTGGGGGAAATTCCCGTGAGCACTAACTTACCGAACTTATAGAGGCGGCCTTCCTGTATGGTGATTCGGTACCAGACCGTTTGCGCCTGGTCGTCGAAATCGGCTTCGGATTCGACTTTGGCGTCGAGATACCCGAGATGCCCGTAGGTTTCCTGAATGCGGTCCAGGGCGGCTTGGATGGCCATCCCGTCCGCGATCTGGTCGGGTTTCATGCCCAGCAACTGATTCAGCGTGAACACCGACAAGAGCGCGTTACCGCTCCACTGCGCGCCTTTGAATTTGTAGGCGATTCCGGGTGTGACCGGTACGAAGACGGGAATCTGATCGGGCAAGTGCTGATTCGGATTTCCGCTCAGGCGAATTTCGGGAGGGCCGAGTTTGGCGCGCAAAAAACCCTGCTGCAGGTAGATCGGTTTTACCTGCTCCGCCAGAAATAAATCCACGGTCATGCGCGAATAAGTTTTGCCCTGGATTTCGCCGAGATGCTGTTGGATGGCCTTTGAAGCAGCCAGCTTGGGATCGCCAAATTCGATTTTGGAAATCTGCAGCACTACGTCGGCGATACGGAACTCCTGCACGCTCCCTTCGCCGAGGGGATTGGCGATGACTTGATGTTCGACCACGGTACGCATCCCCCTCGCAGCGATCATATCCATGAGAGTGGAGCTGACCTGGTCTACCGTGGCACCGCCCTCGGGCAGTGTGCCGTCGTAGAAAGGCAAAACTTTGCGAATGGCCTCATTTATTTCGCTGTCGGCAAACCAGGGGATATTGTCGAAATAAGCGGGGATTCGCTGGGCTTCGGCGAGCTTGAAAGTCAGGTACAAGCCGTCTTCTTTAGACTGAAAGACGTAATTTACATTGGAAAAAAGACCGGTTTGGACCAAGCGATCGGCGGCGCTTTGCAAATCTTGTTTTCCGACGGCACTCCCTACATTGAGGCCGGACAGGGCGACTACTTGAGATTGGCTCAGGTGCTTGGCGCCCTCGGCGCGGACGGCTTTTAGCGTCGCTGTTGGATTTTCGCCGTTTTGCGCGAAGACGGAAATAACCGGAGCGGGGATGAGATGAAAAGTCACACAAAGTAAAACAATGACCAGCACCGATCTTCGACCCATATTTTCATTCTAACGGAAAATCGCGGGAGTTTTTTGTCAAAGGGAAGCGTTTATTCGACGGTGACTGATTTCGCGAGATTTCTCGGCTGGTCCACGTCGCAGCCGCGCCGTACCGCAATGTGGTAAGCCAGTAGTTGCAGTGGGATGATTTCCAGTAACGGCGAAAGCAGCTCCGGCGCGGGTGGTAATTCAATGATGTGATCAGAGGCCGCGCGTGCCAGGTGATCGTTCTCCGTCGCGATAGTGATTACGATACCGTCGCGCGCTTTCACCTCCTGGATGTTCGAAACGCTTTTTTCGTAGCGCGTCATCGACTCGGGATCAGTTTCGTCCCGAGTGGCCAGCACTACCACTGGAAGGTTCTCATCAATCAATGCGTTGGGGCCATGTTTCATTTCTCCAGCCGGGTAGCCCTCCGCGTGAATATATGAGATTTCTTTTAGCTTCAGTGCGCCTTCAAGCGCGATGGGGTAATGAATGCCGCGGCCCAGGTACAGAAAATCGCTGTAACGAAATAACTGTCGGGCGAGATTGTCGTAAATTCCTTTTTCGTCTGTTTGCAGCACGCGTTCCATCTTGTGCGGGATGCGAGTGATCTCCTGCATCAGTTTAATGGCGCAATGGGGGCTGACTTTTCCGCGCACTTGGCCAAGATAACCGGCCAGCAGGAATAGTGCTGTGAGCTGCGCTGTGAAAGCTTTGGTCGAGGCCACGCCGATCTCCGGACCCGCGTGAGTAGGAATGGTTCCCGCGGCTTCACGGGTGATCATGGATCCGATGACGTTGCAGATGGCTACCGTGGGCGAACCTTTCAACTTGGCTTCGCGTTGCGCGGCGAGCGTGTCCGCCGTCTCTCCGGATTGGCTGATGCACACCGTTAACGTTCGGGAGTCCAGGATGGGGTCGCGATAACGAAACTCACTGCCGTAATCAACTTCCACAGGAATGCGCGCGAGACGCTCAATCATGAATTTGGCTGCCAGGCCGGCGTGCCAACTCGTTCCGCAAGCCACGATGCGCACATTTTCGAAAGTACGGAATTGCTCCTCGGAGATTTTCATTTCATCGAGAAATATTTTGCCGGTATCTTGCGAAATTCGGCCCAGCAGCGTGTCGCGCACGGCGCGGGGCTGCTCGAAAATCTCCTTTTGCATGAAATGCTTGTAACCACCTTTTTCCACCATGATGGGGTCCCACGCGACGTGCTGGGTGGGGCGTTCGACGGTGCGTCCGTCATGATCCATCACTTTGACGCCATCGCAGGTCAGCACTGCGATGTCGCCATCGGCCAGGAAGAACATGTCCCGGGTGTGTTCCAGCAGCGCGGGTATATCGCTGGCTACGAAATATTCCCCGTCGCCGATTCCGATAACCGAAGGCGGTCCGAGTCGTGCCGCCACGATTTTCATGGGTTCCTTGGCGGACAGGAACACCAACGCGTAAATGCCGCGGAGTTCCTTGAGGGATTTGCGGACTGCTTCTTCGAGTGGGGTGTGGTTGGCGGTATGCTTTTCGACCAGATGCGCCACGATTTCCGTGTCAGTTTCCGTTACGAATTTGTGGCCTTCGCGCTGAAGCTGTTCTTTTAATTCCAGGTAATTCTCGATGATCCCGTTGTGCACGACCACGATCTGGCCGCTGCAATCTCGATGCGGATGCGCGTTTTCTTCCGTCGGTCGGCCGTGGGTAGCCCAGCGGGTGTGGCCGATGCCGTAGGTGCCTTCAATAGGGGATTTGGCGATGGCTTCTTCGAGGTTGCGGAGTTTTCCTGCGGCCCGGCGGATTTCTAGCTTGCCATCCTTGCTGACTACGGCGATGCCGGCAGAATCATAGCCGCGGTATTCAAGTTTCCGCAGGCCCTCGATGATCACCGGAACAACTTTTTTAGGGCCGATATAACCGACAATACCGCACATGAAAGAGGCTCCTATTGATACTTCAAGGTTATCATGCGCGAAAAATGGCCCGCAAAATCCAAAAGTACATGTCGCGAATGAGGTTATGTGCGTTGGGGCAACGCGTCCGGGCCTGACTTCTGAATCAATCGATAATTTCGAAGCGGTATTCCTCGATGACCGGGTTGGTTAATACGTCCTTCGAGATGCGCTCAAGTTGACCTTGGGCCTCTTCGCGGGTCCAACCGCCGAGGTCCAAGACAAAAAATTTCCCCTGCCGGACGTCCTTGACTTCATCATAACCCAAGCCGGCAAGTGCGTGTTGGATGGTTTGGCCTTGGGGATCGAGCACGGTGCGTTTTGGCATAACCCAGACGTGTGCTTTCATCTCCCGATTATAACATTTACCTCTCTGAGGCAAGCCAAGCTGGCTGTGCGAGAGCTTAGTTCAACGCCTTGTGGCTTTCCCACGTCCCTGCAGCGCGGCCTTGGTGTTGTCGTCGATAAATGCATGTTCGAAGCTCATTTTCGCCAAGCGCTTCAGTTCCGCTTCCTGCAATCCCATTCGATGCGCATTTTCATATTCGCATCGCAGGTTAGTGTGAAACATTGCCGGGTCGTCAGTAGAGAGCACCACTGGAATTCCGTGCCGAAATAGTTGCGGCAATGGGTGTTGCTCGATTTGTGCTGAGGGAAGCCCCAGTTGCTTCGCTAGAGCCCCGGTCCTGATGTTGCTCTGCGGACAAATTTCCAGGGCGATGCGTCGGCCAGCCAGTAAATCCATCAACGATGGGTCAGCGATTGCCGCTATGCCATGGCCGATACGTTCGGCCCCTAACAGTTCGATGGCTTGACGGATTTCTTCAGGGGCCCCGATTTCCCCGGCGTGCATTAGTTTGTGCAGGCCGATGGCTCCGGCCTTTTCGTATACGGGCTGGAATTCCTTAGCTGGGATACTCAATTCGTCGCCGCCGATTCCAAACGCCACGATGTATTTTGACGCGCATCGTTCCGCGGCTTCCACGACCTTCATTGCTGCGTCGGCTCCAAATTGGCGGACAGCGTCGAACACGAAGTTAAGTTGCAGGCCGCGCCTATGAAGCGATTCGGCGGCCGCGACGATGGCTTCGAAGTTTTTTTCCGGGGATTGATGCCGCAGAAGCATGACCCCGACAGAGAGAGTGATTTCGGCGTAAACGACGTTTTGAACCAGCAATTGTTCGCCGAGATCGTGGACCGCCAAGGCAAAATCTTCTGGGCCGCGAAGCAGGGAGGAGACCCACTTGAAGGTTTCAATGAATTCCAAAAAATCGCGGTAGGCGTAGCGTTGAAGAACATCTTGTAGCGACGCCGGCACTCCGTATTTCGCGGCCAGGGCACAGACCGTTTCCGGTTGCAGCGAACCTTCGAGGTGCACGTGCAATTCTGCCTGGGGCAGCGCGAGGAAATCGGCGGAGAGCAGATTGGATTGAATTTCCGGGTTCAACGGGGAAGTTGTGGGCGGCCGGCGTTAATCCAGGCAGTCAGCCAGTAGGACCCAACGTCCGTTGCCGCATCGGACAGCTGTCGTATTAAAATCACCGCCGCCGCGTTATAGAAGTGATCGAAATACTCATCATTGTAAGAGTTTTCGCCACGTTTAGAGTTTCGGTCCGCGATCAGAATTGTTTCCAGCCAACTGTGCGAACTGAGGCAGGCTTCAAAGGCATGGTCGGTGGGGTCGCTGATGTAGGCCGCGTCGTTTGGCCGCATCGGAAAAAACGACGAGTAGCGGTCGATCAACGTCGTGCCGAAGCGCTCATTGATTCCGATCTGGGCAGTAAGATGGCCGTCGAAATCATCGGTGGTGTTAAATGGGTCGTGAGCTTCCGCGACGTAATTGGCAAGGATGGCAGCGTCGAGCTTGGCTTCGTCCCAACGCCCCGTTTTCATGTCCTCGGTTAGTTTCTGGCTGTAAACGCCGATTTGCCAGGGCAGCAAACCGTTTGCCTGAAGCTTGGTTTTTCCGTATTTAGCGACCGCTGCCTTGTAGTTTCGCGGGAGAGCGTCGTAAGGGAACCGCCCGTATTTATCAAGATACAGAAAGTGATTGTGACGCTCCGCTGCCTTAGTGGCGATGGTATCGAGGGGATCGGTAACGTGCTGAGACAAAAGTGCGCGGTTGGACTCAAAAAACCCACGAATGTCTGCCGGTAAAGTATCGATAGCTTTATTTACCACCAGCTTGTTGCCATTGCGGCCCCACGCGCGGGCACTGTGCGGAAACACTACGAAGATCACGGCTACGCTGATGAACCGCGTGCGACGAAACGTTGCTCTATAGCGTGCCGGTGACATGACTTATGCGGTCTCAGTCTGCAATGCGCGCTCTTTTACGGTCGGGCTACGGCTCGCAAGGTGCTGCGCTTCCGGCCGTAGTTGTAGTAAATCACAAGTCCGATAACCATCCACACAAAGAAACGAATCCAGTTGGTGATTGGCAGGCCCGCCATCAGCAGCAGGCAAGTCAAGATCGTGAGGATCGGCGCTATCGGACCTCCCGGAGCGCGAAATGCGCGCCGTCTTTCCGGCTCACGATAACGCAAAATCAAAACTCCTCCCGCCACCAAAGCGAACGCAAAAAGCGTTCCGATGTTTGATAGATCCGCCAGCGTTCCGATATCCAACAAACCCGCTGGAATGCCGACGACTATTCCGGCCATCAGCGTGGAAAAATCGGGAGTCTGAAATCGCGGGTGTACACGACTGAAAATCCTGGGCAATAATCCGTCGCGGGACATTGCGAACCACACCCGCGCTTGCCCCAATTGAAAAACGAGCAGGGAAGAAATCATCCCCAGCAGCGCTCCGATTAAGACCACTAATCGCACACCAGTGAAATGCAATTTCTTTAACGTGTTTACAACTGGTGCGGCATCGTCGAGCAGCGTCTGCCAAGGCACCAGGCCGGTCAGCACCACGACTACTCCAATGTAGAGCACTGTGCACACCACCAGCGTGGCAATAATTCCGATGGGTAAGTCGCGTTGCGGCCGCTTGCATTCTTCTGCCGCGGTCGAAACCGAATCGAATCCGATGTAGGTAAAAAAAACGATCGAGCCGCCCGTCAAGATACCCGGCCATCCATTGGGTGCGAACGGGTGCCAGTTAGCGGGATGGACCAGGCGCGCGGCAAACGCAATAAAGACCAGGATGGCCGTAATTTTTAGCAACACCATCACGTTGTTCGCGCCGGCTGATTCGCGAATGCCCCGAATCAAAATTATGGTCAGCAGCATGACGATCAAAAATGCCGGGAAGTTAAATCCAACGTGCCAGCCAGGGCCGAGCAGCATGTTGCCCTGAAAATCTGACAGACCGGTGGGGAGGTAAGCTGGAGAAATCCAGCGCGGATCGGGATGGACACCAAAAAAATCGAGCAAGTCGACGATGTGCGCCGAAAATCCCACGCACACCGCCATGTTGCTCACCGCATATTCCAGAATTAAATCCCAACCAATGATCCACGCAACCAATTCACCCATGGTCGCATACGTGTAGGTGTAGGCGCTCCCCGCGATGGGAATCATCGCAGCGAGTTCCGCGTAACACACCGACGCAAAACCGCAAACAATCGCCACCAGCACAAACGACAGTGCAATCGCAGGGCCAGCGCCCGGTCGTCCAAAGGACGCCGAATGGTAAATCAAATACTCAAGCAGGGGGGCGTTCAGGATGGACGAAGCTTGCAGGCGCTGCCCGGCGATCGCCGTACCGATTACCGTGAAAATTCCCGACCCAATCACCGCGCCAATTCCCAGCGCCGTGAGACTGACCCAGCCTAGCGATTTTTTTAATCCTACTTCAGCATTCTCAGAATCTGAAAGCAGTTGATCGATGCTCTTGCAGCGTAAGAGATCTGATGCCACGCACACGCTCCAATCGCTCTTGGGTTCCCCAGGGCGATTGGACCAGGTGAATCCAATTCGCAGCGAGGATGGGCTGGTTGCGCCTCAATGTACCTTGCCAAGGCAGTCGACGCAACAACGCGGTGCAGCTTGCGCCGCGAATTCTATGCCAGCTCGAGTTGCGCGTAGCGCTCAATGAATTTTTTGGTGCCGCGGCCCGGAAAACTTACCGACACGCGCCTATCTTCATCATCGCCTTCGACGCCCACAACTGTTCCAGTACCGTACATCGGGTGCCGAACTTTTCGCCCCAGCATCGGATTGGAATTCGCTCCCCGCTTCAATGGCGGCCGTGTGAATGCGCTCGGGCTACTCTGTCGTCGCTGCGACGACGCCACCGGCTTCGGCCCACTACGCACGCGCTGCAAAAAATCCTCCGACGAGTAGGAATATTCCGGGTCGAGCTCGTAACGCCTTTTCTCGCCGATTTCCGAAATCGATCCTCGAACGGTATCCACCAGTTCGCGGGGAATTTCCGTTAGAAACCTGGATTGTATCGACGCTCGCATTTGTTGCTCATTCCCAAAAACGCGCCGGTACACTGCGCGGCTAAGGGTCAGCGATTTTCGCGCCCGCGTCATTCCCACATAACACAGTCGACGCTCTTCTTCGATCCCTTTCTCTTCGTTTAACGAGCGACTGTGCGGGCAGATCCCTTCTTCAAGACCCGTCAAAAACACGTGATCGAACTCCAGACCCTTCGTGCTGTGCAGCGTAATCAATGTGACGCCCGGCTTGCCTTCGAAGGAATCAGCGTCACTCACCAGTGCCGCGGCATCCAGAAAATCTGCAAAAGTTTCACCTGCATCCATACTTTCGGCCACCGCGCGCGTCAGTTCCTCGAGGTTTTCAATGCGCGCGACGTCGTCAGGCGTGTTGTGATCCTTGAGCATGTCCATGTAACCGGTTTCGTCGAGAACGGTGCGGAGAAAATGCGCAGGTTCTTTATCCGCTAGCGCGGACTGCAACTTCGCGATCATTCCCTGAAATACTCGCAATGGCGTGACCGCGCGGCCTCCGTTGGCTTCGGAAATAAGCCTGCCGATTGCCGTCCACAACGACGAGCCATCTGCTTGGGCGGTTTCGCGCAGAGCATCTAAAGTAGTTTTCCCGATGCCGCGCGGCGGAACATTTAGCACTCGAAGCAGCGACACATCGTCATCAGGATGCATCGCCAGCCGCACATACGCCAGCGTATCCTTTACTTCAGCGCGATTATAAAAACTGAATCCTCCCACCAGTTTGTAGCGCAATCCCCGCCGCCGAAAAGCCTCTTCGAACGCGCGTGATTGAAAATTAGTGCGGTATTCCACTGCGCAGGTCTGCGAAGGGTCATCGCCAATTATGCGTTCTAGCTCCCCGGCCACGAATTCCGCTTCGGCCTGCGCATCACGAGCTTCGAAATAACGCAGCTTCGTGCCTTCGCCATTCTCGGCTGAAAGGATTTTGCCGAGGCGTTCGGGATTGTTGCCCACTACCGCACCAGCAGCATCGAGGATTTGCTGCGTCGAGCGATAATTCCGCTCCAGCTTGATTACCTTGGCGTCCGGGAAATCGCGCGAAAAACTCAGCAGAATCGAAACATCCGCGCCGCGCCAACGATAAATGGATTGATCTTCGTCGCCCACCACACACAAATTATGTTTCGGTCCGGTCAGCAGCCTGAGCAAATCATATTGCACGCGATTGGTGTCTTGATACTCGTCGACAAGAATGTATCGGAAGCGGGCCTGCCACTTCTCGCGCACCTGGGGAGAGTCCCGAAGCAGCTTTACGGTTCGCAGCAGGAGATCATCGAAGTCCAGAGCCGCGCTTTGTTTTAATTGGTTCTCATAAGCAGCGAAAATGTCTGCGACGTGACGCCCATTTTTGTCGATGGCTTCGGCGCGAACGGACTCCGGTGTGTTTCCGTGGTTTTTGGCGTGACTGATGTGGCTCAGCACATTCCTGGGCGTCAACGCATCGTCGTCAATCTTCAGCGTCGCCATCGCCAATTTGACAGCAGCCAGTTGATCATCGTCGTCGTAAATCACGAAATCGCGCGGCAATCCTGCGTTTACTGCTTCGCGTCGCAAAAGCCGCGCACACAACGAATGAAATGTAGAAAGCCAAGGAGACGATGGCGGCACTCCCGCTCGTAGCAGCAGATCCGAGACTCGTGTCCGCATTTCCTGCGCAGCCTTGTTGGTAAAAGTTACCGCCAGGATGGCTTCGGAGGGCACGCCGTTGGCAATCAAATTAGCCATGCGGAAAGTGATAGTCCGGGTTTTGCCGGTGCCTGCGCCCGCCAGGATCAGTAAGGGGCCTTCTGTGGTTTCCGCCGCTATACGTTGTTCGGGATTTAATTCTTCGAGAAGACTTAACATTCGTCCGTTAGTTTCAGAAATATTTTGCACATCTCATCGTAGCCGACCATTTCGGTGCGTGCAAACGAAGATCTGTTCATGAAATCAGCCGCAGAATAAAATTGTACCGCGTGAAAAAAAAGAAAAGGCTAATTCCCGCTGGGCTTGCTCAACTCAATTTCGAAATACGTCAGCGAACGGTTGTTCTCCATCACCAGAACGTCTGGCACATACAAGCGCGCCCCGTTCAATAAATCAAATTGTCCCTGAAGATCGAAATACAAAAGCCCTTGAACCGTGCTGTGCGGAGCAATCACGTTCGCTGGAACACCAGCGGCTTCCGCTTGCTGTTGCAGCTCCGTCCAGTGTTTGTCATTTCCGTTGTGAGGGATGCTTACCGGTAAAGGGATCTTCGATCGCGATTTCGAGGGATCCTTCCCGCCGGGTTTGAATACTTCGTCCGCCACCTGAGCGGCAGTCAACGCCTGCAATTCCTGTCGGTTGTCCTCGTCAACCTGTATCGCTAAACGGATACGATCCAGACTGACTTTCATGCTTTCGTTCGAATCATTACGAAACACAACGTGCATTGCCACTATCCCGGCGCCAAACGGCGATTTCTTTGGAAATTTCTCTTTATATAAAGCTGCGTCCGTCCAAGGCTGCGCCGAGATCGTGAGCCCTTCGTGTGTTTCCAGTGACGCCGTTTTCAATGACGCTCGCTGGCCCCCGCTTTGTTGTGCGCCGGCATGGCCCCCAGCGATCAAACACGCCGCCAGAAAGGGAACTGCCCCGGATAAGTTCCGCATCGAGTTATAATAGACCTTTCTCATCTGACGCCTTCGATTCCGGGGCGATGTACGGGGTTGCCCCCGCGCTGCCACACTTTAACATCTGCGGGGCAAACAGACCGGAGCCGCTTTAGTGTATTTCATCTACAGCTTTCTTTTGGGTATTGCTGCTCTTGCGCTCACGCCGTACTGGCTTGTGCAGGGGCTGCGCCACGGAAAATATTTCTCAAATCTCCTCGAACGTCTCGGCTTTTCCTATCCCTCGTTCAAACCAGCCACAAATCGCCAAGGTACAATTCTTCTGCACGCGGTCTCGGTCGGCGAAGTCCTCTCGGGAGTATCTTTGGCGCGCAGATTGAAGGAAGCCTACCCGGAACGTGCACTCGTCGTTTCTACCACCACCATGACCGGAAACGCCTTGGCTCGCGAGCGCATGCCTTTCGCCGATGCGGTCATCTACTTCCCGTTGGATTGGGCCTTCTGTGTCCGTCGCGCCTTGAATGCCATCAGGCCTTCCCTCGTCATCATCCTTGAAACCGAAATCTGGCCCAACTTTCTACGCCAGGCCCGTCGCCGCAACACTCCGATACTTTTCGTCAGTGGCCGCATCTCCGATCGCTCCTTTCTTCGCTACCAGAAATATATTGGAGCCTTCGGATTTTTCCTACGTCCTTTTCTCAAGCGCGCTCTCTCCGATCCCCGCATGTTCCTGATGCAAAGTGAAAAAGATGCCGAGCGCATCCGTTTTCTCGGCGCACCTGCCGATCGCGTGCGAGCCAGCGGCAATCTAAAATACGATCTGGATCTGCCTGCTCCTACTGCTGTTTCGAATTGGTTGGCGTGCGAGGTGGCGCGCAGTGGCCGCACTCCCGTGATTGTGGCGGGTAGCGTGGTGGCCACGGAAGAACCGCTGGCGCTCATCGCCTTCGGGACGCTGCAAGGGGAGCATCCGAATGCGCTGTTGGTACTGGCACCGCGCAAGCCGGAGCGATTCGATGATGCAGCCGATTTCATACATGAATCGCGCCGCAAATTTTTGAGACGTTCGCAACTGGTTATTCAACCTTCGACGAATGGCGCCCATTCCGCGGTCACAGAGATTCCCAAGGATGTGACGGTGTTGCTGTTGGACAGTATTGGTGAATTGGCTTCTTTGTATCGCTGCGCTGATGGCGTATTCGTAGGCGGCTCGCTCGTGCCCTCCGGCGGCCACAATATTTTGGAGCCGGCGGCCTTCGGCAAAATTCCGGTGTTTGGACCGTCGATGGAAAATTTTTCAGAAATTGCGGCGCGGTTTGTATCCGCAGGCGCCGCAGTGCAGGTGGAGAGCCCGGAAGACGCGGGCGTGGCGTGGATTGAGTTTTTTCGTGAGCCGGAACGCATGCGCAAGATGGGCGAATCTGCACGCGCACTGGTCGAAGACAGTCGTGGAGCCACGGACCGTGCACTCGCAGTGATCTCAGGATTCTTGAATGAGCACGGTGCGCCGCGGCGATGACGCTTTCGCGGCCGCTCCAAGTTTTATTGTGGCCTGCTTCTAAACTCTACGGTGTCGGCGTTTCGGTTCGAACCCGGCTATACGCCCATGGTTGGATAAAACAAAAACGCCTAAACGCCGCGGTCATCAGCGTAGGTAATTTATCCGTTGGGGGAACCGGCAAAACTCCCCTCGTAATCTGGTTGGCGGAAAAGCTACTTGAGCAAGGCCAACGCGTCGCCATTCTCACCCGAGGCTATCGGGGGAGCGCCGGTAGCAGCGACGAAGTGGCACTGATGCGTTCACGCTTGCAAAATCGCGTTATCGTTGGAGTGGGCAAAAATCGCTTTGCCGAAGGAAAGCGCATGGAATCCCATCAAGCCATCGACATCTTCCTGCTCGACGACGGTTTTCAGCATCTCAAGTTAGCTCGCGACCTCGATATCGTGCTGATGGACGCCTCGCGTTCCATGACGCAACCGTTGCTTCCCGCTGGACCAATGCGCGAACCTCTCTCCGCGCTAGCCCGCGCCGGAATCATCATCTTTACCCGCGCCGAAAATGCCGCGGGCGCGAAAGAAGCCATCCAACGCTTAACGAACTTGCCGATTTTTGCCGCGTCAACTCGTTTACTCGGTTTTCGCTGCGTCGGCGGTGACGGCGCCCTACAAACCGTCGCGGACCTTGGCGGCGGCCCATTCTTTGCTTTTTGCGGCATCGGCAATCCAGAAGCATTCGAGAGCGATCTCCAACGCTGGGGCATAATGCCCGCTGGCCACATGTATTTTGCCGACCACCACCGCTATACACTCGAAGACGTGCAAGCTATCGAACGAGCTGCATCAAGACTCGGCGCAAAGTCGCTGCTGACCACCGAAAAAGATTCTTGGAATCTGAAGGAAGTGCAGTTTTCCGCGATGCCCGTTTTTGTCTCGGTCATCGATCTGGAAATGTCCGGCGAAACCGAATTTCTCGCCGCCATCAACGGTGCTCTTCAAGCCCGCGGTCCCCGCGCATGAAAATTCTCATACGCGCCACCAATTGGGTCGGAGATGCCATCATGGCTTTGCCCGCTATCCGCGCCATTCGGAATCGCCCTGATGCCAGCATTTCAATCTTAGCCCGCTCCTATGTCGCCGACGTCTACCGTGATCAGCACGTCGCCGATGACTTGATCATCTACGATCAATGCGGAAAACATGCCGGAATCTCAGGTCGCGAACGCCTAGCGACCGAATTACGCTCTCGCGGTTTTGAGGTTGCCATCCTCCTGCAAAACGCCTTCGATGCTGCATGGCTCGCATGGCGCGCAGGAATCCCCCAACGCATCGGTTATGCCCGCGATGCCCGAAGCATCCTGCTGACCAAAGCCGTTCCCGTGCCCCAGCCCGGCGAAATTCCCGCGCACGAAAAGTTTTATTACCTCGAATTGCTTCACCGCAGCGGCTGGATCGATTCAATCCCGGACGAGCCCTTCATCAAATTGCACGTTGATGAAGCCAGTCGCAAGCATGCAGCCGATCAACTCGCGTCTGCCGGCGTTCGGCGCCATGCTATGCGCATCGCCATTGGTGCCGGAGCCTCCTATGGTTCGGCAAAGTGCTGGCCGCCATCGCGTTTCGCGGGATTAGCCAATCAACTTCAAGCGCAATGGGATGCCGACGTGATACTTTTTGGTGCCGCCGGCGAAGCGGATGTTTCGTCGGCCATTGCTTCAGAAATGAAACGCGCCCCTATCGATTTCACCGGAAAAACCACCGTCGCCGACCTACCAGCGCTTCTTTCGCACTGCCACGTTTTCATTGGCAACGATTCCGGCGCCATGCACGTTGCCACCGCCGTCGGGCTTCCCGCCGTCGCAATTTTCGGACCCACCGATCCACTCGGTACCGCCCCCGTGACGCCCCGCCACACCATCGTCCGTCAACCACCCTATTGCAGCCCGTGTTTTCTTCGGCGTTGTCCGATTGACCATCGCTGCATGACCCGTATCACCACCAACGAAGTGGAAGCCGCGGTCGATCCCTGGCTGGCGTCCGTTGTGGTGAAGCGTGTCTGATCACTGCCTAAAACCCGCCGTTTTTCTCGATCGTGATGGCACCATTTCCGAAGAAGTCGGCTACTTGAATCACGTTTCTCGCTTTTGTATGTTTCCCTTTGCGCCGGCAGCCATCCGCAGACTAAACGAGAGTGGCCTACTCGTTTTTGTGATAACCAATCAGTCCGGGGTCGCTCGTGGATACTACCCAGAATCTCTGGTGCACACCGTCCACGATTTGATGACCCAGCAGCTGACTAAAGCCGGAGCCCATCTTGACGGCATTTATTATTGCCCCCACACCTCCGCTGATGCTTGCGCATGCCGAAAACCTGGTCCCGGAATGTTGGATCAAGCCTCCACTGCACATGACGTCGACTTAAGGCGCTCTTTCGTGGTCGGTGACCGCCATGGCGACGTGGAGTTAGCGCACCGAGTGGGCGCCCGCAGTATCATGGTGCGCACCGGATACGGCGAAGGTGAAATTCTTTGGCATGCGCCAAAGTGGACATTGAAGCCCGATTTTATCGCCGCGGATTTAGCCGTGGCAGCAGATTGGATCCTGGAGCAAACGAATTGAAGCGCAAATCCCAGCAAAAAACTGCTCCTCCGTCGGTGGATTTGCGCGCACTCGCCGAACACGTCGAGCAATTTTCGTCGAAGACCGTTGCTGTCCTAGGTGACTTCGTCGCCGATGTATTCGAATTCGGCGAAATTTCTCGCGTCTCCCGAGAAGCCCCGGTTCTCATCCTTCGTCATCGGGAAACGCAACTCGTGCCGGGTGGTGGCGCAAACGCCGTCAACAACCTCGCTGACTTGGGAGCCAAGGTGTTGCCCGTGACCGTTGTTGGCGACGATTCCAACGGCGACGCCTTGATCCGATATTTTCGCCAGAAGAAGTTAGACGCTTCACGCATTCTGCGAGCCAAAAATTGGCATACCCCCACGAAGACGCGGTTCTTGGCTGGTTGGGCCCACACTGTCGGTCAGCAGGTCCTGCGCGTCGACCGCGAGCCGCAAACGCCATTACCAGATGAAGTCCGCAAAAAATTAAGTCAATTTCTATTCAGCGCAATAAAAACCGCCGACGCACTGGCGATTTCCGACTATGGTTTCGGCGTTGCCACGCCCGCGCTGGCGTTCGAAGCGGCAGCCAAAAGAAAAAACGTTTTACCCATCACTCTGGACGCCCGGCACAATTTGCATACCTACAGCCGCTCGCGAATTACCACCGCGACGCCCAACGAAGCAGAGCTGGAATCCCAACATCACACTTCCATTGGCGAGAACCTTGAAGAATTGGCGCGCACTGGGCGCGCCACATTCACGACTATGAAACTACATTCCTTGCTCGTCACTCGCGGTCGCCATGGCATGACACTTTTCGAATCCGGTAAGCGCCTCACGCATATCCCCGTTCATGGCAGTGATCAATCCGTCGACGTAACTGGCGCGGGCGACACTGTTCTCGCGACCTTCACCTTAGCCCTCGCATGCGGCGCTTCCCCGCTCGAGGCCGCTCACCTCGCCAATATTGCCGGTGCCTTGGTGGTCATGAAGCGCGGAACTGCCACCGTGACGCGCGCCGAACTCTTAGCCGCCATTCATGATCAAGTGGCCGGAGTTTCCGCTTAACCTATGCGCTCATCGGAATCGAAAATCGTTTCGCGGCAAAAACTCAAATCTCTCGTGGCGGATCACAAAAAGCGCGGTCAAACGGTGGTGTTCGCTAACGGTTGCTTTGATATCTTACACGTCGGCCATGTCCGATATTTGGAGGCCGCGCGTCAGCACGGCGACCTCCTGATTGTTGCGGTAAACAGCGATGCCAGCGCTCGCAGCCTGAAGGGTCCTGGACGCCCAGTCCTCGATGAATCTGCGCGCACCCGGCTCGTAGCCGCACTTCGCGCCGTCGATTACGTGGTGATCTTCAGCGAACAAACTGTGGTATCGCTGCTCCGCGATTTACTTCCAGATGTTCACGCTAAAGGTACCGACTACTCTGTCGACACTGTGCCCGAGCGCGCCATCGCCAAGGAACTCGGCATCAAAGTCGCCATCGTCGGCGATCCCAAAAATCATTCCACCCGCGCATTGCTGTCCTCCCTGCAAAAGGCGCCGCATGGCTGAGCGCCGCTTCCTGGTCGTGCGCCTCGGGTCTCTCGGCGATATCGTGCACACATTCCCAGCAGTATCTGCTTTGCGCGAATCTTTTCCCGCCGCGGAAATTATCTGGCTCACTCACACGCGTTACAAACTGCTTGTGCAGACCAGCGGCTTGGCCTCCAAAATATGGACCACCGAAAGCCGTGAAATATCTTCACTCATGAAAACGATTCGCGAAATTCGCACCGCCGGACTCGACACCGCGATCGATTATCAGGGCCTCTGGAAATCTGCAAGCCTGCCTTTTCTAGGGGGCGTCAAACGCCGAGTCGGTTTTTCCTCAGAATCTGTCAGAGAATTTGCCGTGCCACTTCTTTACACGGATCGCGTCCACGCCACAAGGGCGCACGTCGCCGACCAGAACGGGGAATTGTCTAAGCGTGCCGGAGCTCAAAACGCAGTCGCATATTTCCGGCTGGATCCGCCGCCCTCGCAACCAGACGAAATTTCCAAGCATTTGCCCAGCGCCGGCGTGAAGAATTATATCGTTCTAAGTCCTGGAGGCGGCTGGCGTTCCAAGTGTTGGCCCCCCGAACGCTTCGGCGCGCTTTGCCAAAAAATATTCCAGTCGTTGTCGCTGCGCTGCCTCATAAATTACGGACCCGGCGAGGAATATTTGGCCTCCAAGATTCGCGAGACAAGCGGTGCCGCCGGTCCGGTGCTCTTTAACGGGAAACTCGGCGCACTGATGTCGCTTTTGCGCACCGCCGTTTGCGTTGTAGGCGGAGACACCGGCCCTCTTCACCTCGCAGTTGCATTAGACACGCCAGTCGTAGCCCTGTTCGGCCCAACAGATCCTGCGCGAAACGGCCCATATCGCAACCCGACTAGGCTGGCATCCGCGTCTCAATCCGCGGATCGCCGGGATCCCCAGGACATAGTTCTCCGCGCTCCCAACATAATAACCACTCACAGTCGCGGAGATCACACACATCCGTCCATGCTCGAGATTCAAGTCGAAACCGTCTTCGAAGCCGTGCATAAAATCGTCGAGGCCCGCCAATGAATTCGACAGGCGCATTTTTCGTGCGATGGCGAGTTCGCTTGGGCTACCCTCTGGCAATCGCAGTCTTATTCTTTGCGCGGCCGAACCCTCGCAGCATTCTCTATGGCGCCCTGGTCGGCTTGGTTGGGTTAGCACTGCGCGCCTGGGCTGCCGGCTATCTCCATAAACAGGAAGTTCTCACTGTCAGCGGTCCATACGCGTACACTCGCAATCCTCTTTACTTGGGAAGCGCCGTGCTTGCCCTGGGCGTGGCTATCGCGACTCGCTCATGGATCTCGTCTCTGCTGCTCGGCATGTACTTCGCAGTCTTTTATTCCATGGTGATGCGCAGGGAAGAAAACGAACTACGCCTCCGTCATGCTGAGAATTTTGATAGGTACGCCACGGCCGTTCCTCTCTTCTTTCCGAGGCTCTCTCCGGCCAAACTTTCAGTTAATGGCAGTGCAGCATTCTCGCCCATGCAATACCAGAAAAATCACGAGTGGCAAGCGGCCGTTGGCTTCCTGTTATTGCTGATCGTTCTGGTCCTGATTTGGCGCTTCCGCACGTTTTGAAGTAGTCGCCGTCGGTAATTCTGGGCATGCCACGAGGCAGCAAATCTCCGAGTCGCTCGCCATCCGTCACAATATGCATCGCGCCATCCCGGCGCCCCGCTCGCTTCTAGCCGTTCCAGCAATTCCGGGCTGGGGTGCCCATAAGGATTGCCTTCCCCGGACAAAATGATTGCAATTAGCGGTGCTAGCGCCTCCAGAAGTTTCGGCGTCGTTGAATTCTTGATGCCGTGATGGCCAAACTTTAAATAGATCTGCATGGAGGTCCGCCGAATTCTCCTCTAACATCGCGTGTTCCGCCTGATTCTCCGCGTCACCGGGAAGTAGTAAGGTTCTGTGTTGGTATTTCAACCTCAACACCAGCGAATCGTTGTTCTTCGCCGCCACTGCGGCATCGGCTGTCGAAATCTCCGGCCACAAAAATTCGCCTTGCACGCCATCCAGCTGAAAAGAAGAAATGCAACGAACCGGTGAGAATTACCACGAGGAGTGATTTCCGGACGAGGCCGAAAGCGATCCCCAAGAAAAATGTCCGCGGCGGCTGCTATGGCCGGCAGGTTCACGCAACTCTTCGCAATCGAACCAGCGTCTCAATGTGAAATGTCTGCGGAAACAAATCAAACATCGCCATCTCGGTGATTTCGTAGCGATTGGGAACGCCAGCCGCGTTGTCCTCGCCAATTCCCGCGCCAGCCTCAGCGCCCGCTTGAACGAATGTCCCGCGAGACTTTCGCTGCGATCCCGTCAATACCGCCAAATCCCTGGCCAGCGTCGAAGGGTCGCAAGACAAATAAACAATCTCCGCTGCTTTTAAGGATGCAAGTGCAGCAGCCGCCGCGGTTCCCAGCCCCGCTCTGGGCGGATCCAGAACCACAAAATCCGGCCGCTCCGTGGTTTTTTTCAAAAACTCTTCCGCATGCTGGTTGTGAGAAACTACTTCCACACCCGCACTTTTCGCGTTCGCAAACAAATCCCGCGTAGCCGCCAGATTGGCATCCACACTCACGACCCGTCCGAATGTCTGCGCCAGCGGCAACGTGAAAAATCCCACGCCCGCATACAAATCCAACGCGAGATCCCCCTTTGCGCCGGCCGTCACAGCCTTGAGCAACTCCTCAGTCAGAAACCGATTCACCTGAAAAAACGACAAGTGGCTCACCTGGTACTTGAATCCGCCAACTTCGTGAATCAAAAATCCAGGTCCCGTCAGCTCGAACCGATCCTTCTTTTGGTCAAGCAGCAACAAGCTTTCAAGACGCGGCAATTCCTTGCGAAGCAGGGCAGCGATCTCTTCAGGTGGCCCGGGAAATTTATCAAATGCCACGTTAAGCGCAATTTTCTCATCCGCGGAATCTGTGAACGCCTCTATCTCGAGAATCCCCACCGGCAATTTCCCGCCTCGCGCCATTTCTTGCAACAGCGTAAAAGTCTCGAGCAATCGCGGCGAGAGTATTGGACAAGTGTCGATCGGCAGAATCACCGAACTTTCCGGTAGGAAATACCCCAGAGCCCGCGGCATTCCGCTTCGTGCCGCCCACTGTGCCCGGTTACGATAGCCGTAAGGTTCGCCCGAGTGTGCAGCAATCTCCTCATGCCACTGAACGCCACCGAGTCGCGAAAGCGTCTCGCGCAAAATCTCGATTTTCAACCGTACCTGCTCCGCCGCTGGGATATGCTGATAATGGCATCCCCCGCAAATCTGAAAATGTGGGCACGCAGGCGCTATCCGTTCCGTGGAAGGCGAGGTTACTTCCATCAGCTTGGTCCAGATCAATTTTTTCTTTTTGGACTTGGTGGCCGCACGCACAGCTTCACCGGGCAGAACGTAAGGAACAAATACGGTGTTGCCGTCGGCATGCGTCAATCCATCACCGCCATAAACAAGCTTCTCAATTGATAATAGTAACTCATCTGACATAGTTAGGCCTCAAGTTTAGCTGAGTAAGTCTGGACGCAGCCGTCCCAACGTCTAGGAGAACTGTGGGCAATCGAAAGTGTAACCGACACGCATCAAAAAAGCCCGTCGATGTACAATATCAACTCCAGCCCAGAAATCGCGGTGTGCGATGATCAACAGACACCTTTCTTGCCGTTTCGTTCTTTACCTTGCTTTGGTACTGGCGCTTTCTGGAACGCTTTTCGCGCAGAGCGCCAATAAAACCCTGGTGGTAAACGGTAAAACCGCCGGGGCGGGCGTCCGGCAAATCAACGGCCGCTTGTACGTCGACCTGGAGACCCTCGCTCAGGCCACTAATGCCGTCTTCACAGTTGAGCCCCATCGTGTCGTGCTCACCCTACCTCCTTCGGACGCCGGCGCTGTCGCGAGTGACGATTCCGAACAAAATTCACAAAAACTTTCGCGCGACTTTTCATCTGCCGCTATATCTGCTCTTGCCGCCATGCGTGAGTGGCGCGTGGCCGTCCGCGCCATGGTTCTTTACGGGCTGGCCGTCAGTGAAACGTGGGTGCAGGCCTATCATCGCCAGACACTGGACGCCCTTGAGCAAGCAAGCGTGGCGGCCTCCACCGAGGCTGATAAAAATGCTGTTCAACTATTGCGCAACGAAGCCGACATGATCACCGCTTGGGCCAACCAAGTGGAGGCTGACCGTCAGCAACTAAATGCTGCGAAGGTCGTAGATCCCAATGCCCTGAAGGACGACCCAACTCTTGCGAAAACTCAAAAATGCGGCCAGTTCCTGAATTCCATGGTGCTCAGCGGTACTTACAACGACGACCGCAGCTGCCACTAGCTAAAATTCGTCGAACCACATTTCATAGCCATGATCGTTAACACGGCGCGGTCGCTCCTGCTAGCAGATCACAAAAACGCAGAGGGTACCTCCGCGCTCGATTTTTAGGGTTTACCCGCCGTGGCGCATGGGTCTTGGGTGTCCGAATATTGACCCAAATATTTTTGTCCAGCGACGTCACAACTCACGCCAAATAAAAAAGACTCAACCTCGGCAATCCAAACTCCACCAGCAGTCGCTTTTGCATATATTGCTTTTCAACCAGCGCCAGTTGTTCCGCCTTCATTTTCTTCCGGTACGCCGCTAATTGACCATCCATCTCGCGCCTCAGTTGCAGCATCCTTTCTTCGCTGACCTGACTGGCCATGAGCGCCTGTTGCTTGTCGTCCAGAATGGTCAATCGTCGCTCCAGATCTTCCAGATCGACTGACCCGGGTGTATCGAGTAGCACCATGCTGGATTCCAGCGATTTTGCGATTTCCCGTAAATGCAAACTGAATTCAACTCCCGCCTGGTTTGCCGCCAGCTTGTTCGCCACCGCTTGAACGCGATCCGCATTTCGCGCGAAATAAGCCTTAATCTCCTGGCATGAAAACACTTCCTTCGGTGCAGCTCGCGCGGCCCGCGTGGCCTTAGGTCCCGTCCCCGCTGCGGACTCTTGCTGTTCCTCCGCCGCTTCCAGCACTGCGTCTGTGCAGTAAGCCAGGCTCTTCAGAGGCCTGCCCAACCCACCCCGTCTCGATCTCTTATAACTCTCGAAGGCTCGATCAATTCCTTTCAAAGCCGCATCCAAAGGAATCCCCGCTTTCTGCCAGGTCTCCATAATCGCCCAGTCGAGCGGCGACACCAGAAGGTGCGCGCCACGCTTCTTCCAAAAATATTCTTCGATTTCGGTGAAGTAGTTGAAGTAGTTCCAGCCGTTCATGTGTGATGACAAAGGGTAGCCGACCAGGTGTTAAGTTTGCCGCCGCGATTATCGCCGGGCTTTCTTCTCTGCAGCGCCAGCGCCTGCTTCGCGAGGCCGCCCCGCCTTGCTTGACTCCGCGTTTTGATTCTTTTCCCAGATCAGCCGCAAACCCTTCAGCGTTAGGAATTCGTCGGTGTGCTGAATGTGTTTAGAGCCCCGCGCAACCAGCTTCGCGTGTCCACCAGTAGCCACTACCGTAACGTCATTGCCAAGCTCATCCTTCATGCGTTTCAGCATCCCATCCACCAAGTCCACGAATCCGTAATACAACCCGGATTGCATATGGCTCACCGTATTTGTTCCGATGACTTTCCCGGGATCCTTAATCTCCACGCGCGATAGTCTTGCCGCCCGCGCAAACAACGCTTCCGAGGAAATTCCGATGCCTGGCGCAATTGCCCCACCCAGATATTCACCGCGCGCGGAAATCACGTCAAAGGTAATGGCCGTCCCAAAATCCACCACGATGCACGGTCCGTATTCATGAAACGCCGCCACGCCATTCACAATTCGGTCCGCGCCCACTTCCAGCGGATTATCAACCAGCACGGCCATCCCGGTCTTCACGCCGGGTTCCACGAATAGCGCTTTCTTCCCCAAATAAATCCGCGCCATTTCGCTGAGCGTCCAATTGACAGGCGGCACCACCGAGCTGATCATCACGCCAGTAATCGCGTCCCGATCCAGGCCCGCCAGGGTGAATAAATTCCTGGTCAACACGCCATATTCATCGACCGTTTGTTCCCGTGCCGTACTCAGGCGCCAATTCGCAACCAGTTCCATGCCGCGAAAAACCCCCAGAACCGTGTTTGTGTTTCCAACATCAATGGTCAGAAGCATATTCTCCAGTTCATCCGTATGATCAGTTTACCGGATCTCGGTAATGTCGCCGGCAATTACCGCTGTTGTCTCACCCGTATCGCTCTTCACGCGCAGTAAACCCTCTTCCTCTAATCCCGCCGTTACTCCGGTGAAACTCTCTCTCCCATTCGTTACTCGTACGCGCTTGCCCCGCGCATAGCTCGAAGTCGCTTCAAACCGTTTCACCACACTCTTTGCGCCTTCGCGCAACATCTCATGGTAATCGCGCTCAAATTGTCGCAGGAACTGCACCAGCACTTCCAGGCGCGATTGAGCCCGGCCCGTCTCCAGCCGCAGGGAAGTGCTCTTGCCAGTCAAATCGGCTGGGAATTTCTCCTGGTTCACGTTGATCCCGATTCCCACAATCACAAATCGCACCTGCGTTGGTTCCGCATGCATTTCCGTCAAAATCCCGCCTACTTTTTTTCCGTTGACAAGCAAATCGTTCGGCCATTTCAAATCCACATTTAGGCCCGACACCCCTTGTATTGCTGCGTGTGCCGACAACCCCGCCATCATGGTGAGCAGCGGAGCTTGTACCGGCGCCAGCCGCGGCCGCAACAGAAGCGTCGCGTAAATTCCCGTGGCACGCTCGGAATGCCACGTGTGCCCAGCTCGACCGCGTCCGTCTGTTTGCTCTTCCGCCAGCACCACCGCGCCCTCCGGTTCAGCGGCGTGCCCCAGCTCGAGGGCCACACGATTGGTCGAATCCGTCTTGAAAAAGTGATAAATCCGCTTCCCAAATAAACTGCCACGCAATCTCTGTCGCAGCATGTCCGCGGTCAAAATGTCTGGCACCTGTTCGAGAAAATATCCAGTGGCCGCGCGTCCCTTTACCTTTACACCCAGTTCCCTCAAACGCGTGACCCATCGGAACACTGTCGAACGCGATACTCCGATTTCCCGCGCGATTCTTGCCCCGCTGATAACGATCGTTCCATTTTCCGCCAGCAGCGTCAGCAACGCAGCGACCTGCCGCTCCGTGGTCCCAGCAATATTTCCTGAAGATCTAACGCGGACTGCCATTAGGGGTGTCCTGACTCAACCAACTGCGCGCATCCTACAGCCGTTCCATGCCCAACTAACAATCCAGCTGCTCAAAACGCTCTGTGAGTTTTTGCATTTCGATGCGCTGCGTCGCGAGCGTTGCTTCCAATCCTCGAATGATCTTTTCCGGCGCCCGGCTTCGAAACGTTTCATCGCCGAGTTGTTTTTCCTTGGATCCAATGGCTTTGCGCAGCCCTTCCAGTTCCTTCGTGATTTTGGCGCATTCCGCGGCGGCGTCCATCGTTTCCGCATATTCAATCCGCAAGTCAAATTTGGCGCTCGAGCGCACTGCGCCACCGCTCTGCGCTAGCCGCCCATCCGTAATCTTCAAATCCCTCAGCAAGCCTAGCCGCACAATGCCGTCACGATTCGCTTCCACCGACGTACGCGTCGCTCGATCGGCCACTGAAAGCTCCGCGGCCACCTTTTTTTTGGGATCGAGCTTCATTTCCGCGCGAATATTGCGCACGGCAGTAATTATTTCCTGCAGCAGTCCAAATTCTTCCAGCGCGGCATTATTGCGCCAACTCTCCCGCACCTCAGGAAAACGTTCCAGCGCTATCGACTTCGCCCCAGTTCGTTGCGGAAATTGGTGCCACAACTCTTCCGTCAAAAAGGGCATAAACGGATGCAGCAGTCGCAACGCCACCTCGAACGCTGCAAATAAATTGCGCCACGCGACAACAGCGCGCTCCTGGTCCGCGCTTTGCAGATCGGGCTTTACCCACTCAATGTGCCAATCGCAAAAATCACCCCAGAAAAATTGGTACACGCCTTGCGCTCCCTCGTGGAAGCGGTAATTCGCCAAGGCGTCATTCATCTGCTCAATCGTTGCCCCCAGCCGCGCAAAAATCCAGGCATCCCGAAGCGGTACAGCGCCTTCCAGTGCATAAGGAGCCTTCGCGCGAATGTCCGGAGCCGCTAATTCTTCCAATGTGGCGCCGCCCTGCTCAAACTTTTCCAGGTTTACAAACAGAAAACGCGCCGCATTCCATATCTTGTTGGCAAAATTGCGAGCGCCAGCCAGCCGGTCATCCGACAGCACAATGTCCGTCCCGGGAGCGGCCATCGACGCCAGGCAAAACCGCATAGCGTCCGTACCGTACTGTTTATTCAGCAATACCGGATCAAGTCCCGTCCCTTTGGACTTGGACATTTTCTCACCGCTACCGGTGCGCACCAGCGAATGCAAATACACCGCGCGAAAGGGAACTTGCCCGGTGAAGTGAATCCCCAGCATGATCATTCGCGCGACCCAGAAAAACAAAATGTCGTACCCGGTGATCAGCAAAGTCGTCGGATAATAAGTCCTGAAATCTTTGGTCTCTTCTGGCCAGCCCAGCGTCGAAAAAGGCCACAGCCCGGAGCTAAACCAGGTGTCCAACACGTCCGGATCCTGCTTCAGCTTTCCCGAGCCGCAGGTTTCGCACTTGGTGGGCGTCTCCCGCGCCACCGTGACGTGCCCGAATTCCTCGCAATACCATGCCGGGATGCGGTGGCCCCACCACAGTTGCCGCGACAATGTCCAATCGCGAATATTTCGCATCCAGTTAAAATATTCTTCCCGGCGATTGTCCGGCACGATACGAATTACGTCTCGCTCTACTGCCGCGATGGCCGGTTCCCCCAGTGGTTTCATTTTACAAAACCATTGCGTCGACGCGCGCGGCTCTACGATGGTCTTGCTCCGTTCGCACAATCCCACCGCGTGCGTATGCTCGCTCACCTTTTCCAGCAATCCCTGTGTCTTCAAATCCTTCACAATCTTGTTCCGCGCTTCGAACCGGTCCATGCCCGCGTAAGCGCCCGCTGCGGCATTCATTTTCCCGTCGTCCGTCATTACGTTGATTTCCGGCAAGTGGTGCCGCCGCCCAACTTCAAAATCGTTGGGATCGTGTGCCGGCGTTATTTTCACCGCGCCCGTACCAAACTCGCGATCCACCATCTCGTCCGCGATGATGGGGATCAAGCGATTCATCAAGGGCAGCACCACGTTTTTCCCAATCAGATCTTTATATCGTTCATCTTCGGGATGCACCGCGACGGCCGTATCTCCCAGCATGGTTTCCGGCCGCGTGGTCGCCAGCACCAGAAATTTGGCACTAGGCCCCCCGGAGCCGGCGCCCTCGGCGTCAGCCAACGGATACTTGATATGCCACAGGTGTCCCTGGCGCTCTTCATGCACCACTTCCAGATCGCTCAAAACCGTCAAACACACCGGGCACCAATTGGTCAGGTAATGCGCCCGATAAATCAGTTTCTCCTCGTACAAGCGCACAAACGCCTCGCGCACCACCCGGGACATCTCCGGCGACAGGGTGAACTTTTCCCTAGACCAATCGCAGCTCTCTCCAATCTGCTTCATCTGCTCCGTAATCGTGTCGCCGCTTTCTTCCTTCCACTTCCACACCCTCTTTTCAAACTCTTCGCGACCCAGTTCGCGGTAATCTATCCCTTCCTCCGCCAGTTGCCGCACCACTGCCCGCTGCGTTGCAATGCCGGCATGATCAGTCCCCGGCAAAAACAATGTGTTGTATCCGCGCATGCGATGCCAGCGCGTCAGAACATCTATCTCGGTATGCTCCAGCATATGCCCGATGTGCAGTGACCCGGTCACGTTGGGCGGTGGAATTACGATGGAAAAAACAGGTGGTGGAGCATCTGGATCAGCGCGAAACAGGGCCTCTGCTACCCAAAATTCGGCCCA
>DATHMG010000027.1:0-109416 GCA_035487275.1 Candidatus Acidiferrum sp.
ATATGAATCCCGCCTTCCCTAATGCAAACCCATTGGAACTGATCGGCGCGGGATATTGAAGCGGCCATCTGGTGGAAAATAGTTTAGAGTATTTGCCTTTTTCAGCGCTCCACGCGTTGTGTATTCTCATCCATGACGAAATATCCGCACACACGTCAATTCTCAAACATCATTTTTGAACAACGGTGCGCGGCGAATTCTTGTTGCCGGTGGATGGAATACCGTCGGCGCCTCTCAGCGAGAGGCATGTTTTTACCTAAATGCACCTTGGTTTGGGGGAACCGGCACTTACATTTACTGCAGGCATGGCCATGGAATGAGTCTATAAGGACTAGCTTGCGTGCTCCGCCGTGCATCGCCGCGAGGGCAGACGCAGTGATGTGAGGTTGCCCCATCTCAATGTTCAACGCGGCAAGAATGGCCTTGGCCGTCTTACGCCTTTTGACCATGGTACATGCTCGCATGAAGTGCTATGAACGAACGTTCAATCCGGCACAGTTCACTAGCAGAGTTTAAAAGGTCTCCGATGCAACTTCACCCTCTGGGCCGTTCACTTTGAATGACCACCTCACAGTCATGCTCGATGGCTTGCATAGCGAAATATTTCCGTTCTGAATGCGCTTCGTTGCGCACCCCGAAACCTGAGTACATCCTGCAGTTCTCGCCGACAACCGCAGCGCAGACAGGACATGGAACAAAGAGTTTCTGTTTGGCCGTTAGATCGCTTTTCTTCATTGAATTACCATACCAAGCCCTCGAGTCACGAAATGTTCCATTTTGTGCAGTTTTGGTGTTCCGTTGGGAACATCCCGTTCGCAGGACAGAATAATCATTCCGGCGAATACCCCAGTTCAAACCGTTGGTATGTCGCGGTTCCCTTACAATGTGGACAAATAATTCTTGCGCCGCTTGCAGGGAATTCTGGTCTGTGGGGCCAAAGACCATAATACGGGAACCGTACCGGAACTTGGTGTGATCTGGCTGTGACTGAATACCTTCGTGCATCCGGGACAGCTCAACATCCATTGAGGCATCTTGAGTGTACCCGATCGCGGCCGCAACGCGTTTTGCACACTGCCACGCTCGAATTAAAGCGGTCTGTTCAATGTTACACGCCAAAACTGGCGTTCTTCGAAATTTCCCCGCCAAGCATTTGCAAGGCCCCGCTCAAGGCTCAACAATTTCGGATCTATATGGATTTTCCCCCGAACAGACTGAAGACACCGCATCACGGCAATGCTTTGCGGCGCCGTTTGAAGGATATTACTTTGTTGTTGATAGGACAGAGGAAGTATATACTCCGCAGACAATTTTCATCGGGAGCTACAGGGTTTGCTGAGGGTGTTTTCTTGCGAAAGCTTGCGACCGTCTACTTCTGCAGTTTGTCTGCCCTTGTCCTGCTTTTTAGTTTTCCCACATCGATACGTGCCACCACTTTGCGGATCAGCGCCGGCGGCCCCGGAGCGGCGCCATTTTTGGCGGACCAAGGCTTCATAGGCGGTGCTACCATCAGTCACGCCAATGCCATCAACACCAGTAAGGTTGTCAATCCGGCCCCAGTAGCGGTTTATCAGACCGGCCGTGTCGGAGACTTTACCTATACCTTTGGCGGATTCGTTGCTGGTTCAAGCGCAACAGTGCGGCTCCACTTTGCTGAAACCTACTGGTCCGCCGCCGGGCAACGTGCATTCAACGTCAATATCAATGGAAAACAGTTGCTAACGAGCTTCGACATTTTCGCGGCCGCTGGCGGGCAGAACATCGCCAACATCCAGCAGTTCACGGTGACCGCCAATGCCTCAGGTCAATACGTGATTCAGTTCACCACGATTATCAACAAGTCCCTTGTGAACGGAATTGAAATAGCATCTTCCCCTTCTTGCACGACCCCCACTCCGCCTTCTGCTTTGTCCGCAACCGCAACTTCCAGCAGCCAGATTAGTACGCAATGGACGGCGAGTTCGTCGCCCTGCTCCGGCATTACCTACACCATTTTCCGCAGCACCACAGCCGGCTTCACACCCTCCGGCAGTAATCAGATCAGCAGTGGCGTGACTGCCGCAGCCTACTCAGACACTGGCCTTACGCCTTCGACTACCTATTATTACTTGGTGGAAGCGGTAGACTCGGTCGGCTCATCTGCGGCCTCGAACCAGGCCAGCGCGACGACGCAATCCATTATTGTCGGCCCGCAACTTATTGCCATCAACGCCGGCGGCGCGGCGGCAGGCTCATTTCTGGCTGATCAGGATTACCTCGGCGGCACCACCATTAGCCACGCCAACTCCATCAACACCACCAAGGTAACCAATCCCGCTCCGGCAGCGGTCTATCAGACCGGTCGCATCGGCAATTTCGCCTACACCATCGGCGGTTTCAAAACCACGACAAGCTATTTAGTCCGCCTGCACTTCTGCGAGACCTACTGGGACGCGCCCGCCATGCGTGTGTTTAACGTGAGCATCAACGGAACCCAGGTGCTGGCGAATTTTGACATCTTCTCAGCCGCTGGCGGCCAGAACATCGCCAACATTCAGCAATTCACGCAGCCCCCGAATTCGAGCGGGCAATTCATAATCCAGTTCACCGCCCTCGCCAACAGCGCCCTGATCAACGGCCTCGAAATCGCGCCCGCCAACGCCAAACCCGATTTTTCCGTCTCCACCGCTCCATCGCTCGAAACAGTTGGAGCCGGCTCCAACGCAACTTATACCACCACCCTCAACGCCTTAAATGGTTTCACCGGAACCGTGGCATGGAGCGCCAGCGGGTTCCCATCAGGTGCGACAGCCAACTTCAGTCCCACTTCCACAACCGGCTCAGGAAACTCCGTATTAACCATCACAACCACCGCTTCAACGCCCAAAGGATCTTTCCCGGTAACCATAACCGGGGCAAGTGGAAGTCTGACTCACTCGGCAACCGCAACAATTACCGTCACCGCAAACGCGGCGGTCGCCCAGATCATCAACCAGATGACCCTCAGTAACGACATCACCGAGTTGCACGGCATTCAGGACAGCAACGATTACCGTGTGGTGCCCGGAATATCCAGTCTCGGCATTCCGCTACTCAACGTCACCAATGGACCTGCCGGCGCCACCAATGGCGGCCCAGGTCACCAGGGTCCCGCCACCGCTTTACCGGCGCCCATCGCCCTCGCGGCCACCTGGGACGTTGATCTAGCCAATCAATATGGAAAGGTCTTGGGAGCTGAATCCAAGGCCTGGGCCAACGGTCTCCTCGAGGGATTGGACATCAACATTGCGCGAGTCCCACAAAACGGTCGCACTTTCGAAGCCTTCGGAGAGGATCCCTACCTTGTTGGCCAGATTGCGGTAGCTAATTTAACCGGCGTGCAATCACAGGGAATCATCACCGAGTCCAAACATTTCGCTGCCAACAATCAGGAAACCAACCGCACGACCGTCAACGAAATTATTGATGAACGCACTTTGCGCGAAATCTATCTGCCCGCCTTCGAGGCCACAGTAAAAGCGGGCGTTGGCGCAGTCATGTGCGCGTACAACCAGGTCAACGGCTCGTTTATGTGTGAAAACAATTTCTTGCTCAATCAAGTTCTGAAGCGGGAATGGGGCTTCACCGGCTTCGTCACTTCAGATTTCGGCGCCACCCATTCAACTGTCGCGTCCGCGAATGCCGGCCTCGATCTGGAAATGCCCACAGGAGTTTTCTTCGATACGTTGCTGGAGTCTGCCGTGACCGCCGGCCAGGTGCCCCAGACCGTCATTAACGATAAGCTGATCCGCCGCTTTTCCACCATGATGAATTTGGGTGTCTTCAACAATCCCCCAGGCTTAACCACCATCTCCAGCCAGCAGGATGGCCTGATCTCCCGCCAGATTGCCGAAGCAGGCATGGTGCTTCTGCAAAACAAGCCGGGAGTCTTGCCTCTCAACACCACTAAGATTCTGCCGCTCAATGCCGCCAGCCTGCACCACATCGCCGTGATTGGCCCCTACGCAGGCGCAGCAATGACCGGCGGAGGAGGAAGTTCCCAAGTGAAGCCCATCTACACGGTCACACCGGTTACAGGAATCCAAAACCGAGTGGGTCCAACCGTCACGGTCTCGTACAACGACGGCAGCACCATCTCCACCGCTGTGTCGCTCGCGCAAACCGCCGACGCCGCCATCGTTATGGTAGGCGACAGCGAGACGGAAGGCGTGGACAACTCTATCTCGCTTAGCGGCACCCAGGACTCCCTGGTGCAATCGATCGCGGCCGCCAATCGAAACACCATCGTCGTGATGAAGAGTGGAACGGCAATCCTGATGCCGTGGGCCAGCACCGTCCCCGCCATTCTGCAAGCCTGGTATCCCGGCGAGGAAGACGGCAACGCGGTCGCCGCGGTCCTCTTTGGAGACCTCAATCCATCCGGGAAACTTCCGCTCACTTTCCCGCTGCAGCTATCGGATCTTCCAGCCAATGCCGCCGCGCAATATCCCGGCGTCCTGATCAACGGCGTCCCCACCGCGACCTATTCCGAAGGCGTCTTTGTGGGCTACCGCCACTACGATCAAGCCAACATCGCCCCGCTCTTTCCATTCGGTTTTGGCCTGTCCTACACCAATTTTTCTTTCCAGAACCTGGCAGTCGCCCCAACCAGCTTCACTTTCACCAATAATCCAACCCAGACCGTGACGGTAAATCTTAGCGTCACCAACACCGGCACACTGCCCGGCGCGGAAGTCGTGCAGCTCTACCTCGGCCTACCCTCGATCACCGTACCCGAGCCACCCAAATCCCTACAGGCCTTTCAAAAAACCCTGCTGCTTGCACCCGGCCAAACCACCCCGGTGCAATTAACCCTGAACCAACGGTCATTTTCCTACTGGGATGTAGTTAGCCACAGCTGGCGCGTCGCCCCAGGCACCTACCAAATCATGGTCGGCAACTCTTCGCGCAACATCCTGCTCCAAACCCAAATCACCATCAACTAACAGCGCTTATCACTTGCACCCTCACTGCTTGCCGGCATCTGCGAGCGGCGCCGCAGCTTTATCCTGTGACTGCGCTTCCCGCGCGCGCTCCAGTAGTTTCTTCAGCTTGCCTTCTACCGCACTGTCGCCTATATGTTCCTCCTGCAGCACGCCGTCTGCGTCAATCGTGTAGGTGTGCGGGATAGACTTCACCCCAAACATTGTCGCTACAGGTCCGGTGAAACCGCCATCCCGGTATTGCAGCCAAGTCATTTCGTTTTTGCCGACGAATTCTTTCCATTTCTGCTCATCGGTGTCTAAGCTCACGCTAAGAATCACCAGTGGCTGCCCCTCGAATTTCTTGGCCACTTTGCGGATATGCGGCATTGCTTCACGGCACGGCTCGCACCACGTGGCCCAAAAATCCAGCAGCACTACTCTGCCCTGCAGCTCGTCCATGGAAACCTGCTTGCCATCCATGGTGGTCACCGAAAACGCCGGCGTCATCTTCGCTCGCGCCAGTTCCGGCCGACTGATATAGCGTAGAGCTCGACCGTGGTTGGGATCAGTGGCGGGGCTCATCTTCACGAATTGTGCGAACTGCGCTTTGGCGGCCTCGTCCTGCTGCAGACGCGCGAGCAGTTGTCCATCTACAAATATCGCGTCGGGAAAATTGGCGAAGGCCGCGATCGCTCTGCCCATTTCCTGGTGCGCACGCGCTAAATACTCGTCTTTCTTCCTCACCATTCCTTCGGTCATGAGCACGCTCGCAAACTCATAGTGCGCGAGGGCCGTCCCGCGATCGCCCTGCGCTTCCGCGACCATCTCTTGTGCAGCGAGTTCAGCGGCCTTCCAATCTTCCAGCTCTAATCCGAATTTGATGACCTGCTTCTGGCAAGCTACACAACCTCCACCATCCTGCTTATCTGCTTTTTTAAAACTATCGAAAGCTTGAATTTTCTCACGGTCGTGCAAATATCGAAGCGCTTCCTGATAGGTCTTCTGCGCTTTTTCGTTCGTGGGCCCCTCGGCTCTTTCCTGAGCCTGGACCAATCCATATGTCAGCGTACAGACCGCAATCACACCAATGCGTGCCATTCGCATAGCTAGTCTCCTGCATTGCAATAAGCTTTTAGCGGGCCGAAGTGGTCCGTATCTGTCGCAGATTCTCTCCCGCCTTTAGATTTTCAAGCGTAATTTAACTAATCAGTGAAGTAAGCGTTAGTCGTCGCCTTGATCACGCCATCCTTCACATGTGAGGTTCTCGCTTGGTGTGCTGCCCCACCCTGTTTTTAAGGGTGAACCTTAGGCATTTGAGATCCGACTAATTTCCCTGCTGACTACACTTCAGTTGTGTCCTTCGATGTGCGCTTCCAGATGCTTCGCACATGCCTCGGCTGTGGTCTGTTGACCATGTAGGGTGCTTTTCTTGTCCACCGCGTACGCGTACACAATCGCGCCAGTTCGTCGATCCGTCATCGTAATGCTGGCGGCGTTGTCCGAGTGTATGTTCCCCATGAACGCAATTTTCGCCCATCCCGCTTTCTTATCCACCGACGTGCCAGAAATCACATAGTCAGCCTGATTCTGGTCGGCCACCGGTATCAGGTGCACTTTCTTCTTGCCAAACGCCGCCACCAGATAATTCTCGAACCCTTCCATCGGCGCTATGTACACCTTTGAGCCGGCCACAATATTCATGCTCGCCGCCATTGCCGGGGCAACCGGCGCCGCAGACGCAGCTGAGGTCGCGAAATTCTGACCCGCTACCGCCGTGGAGGCCGCCGCCTGACCCGTGGATTGAGCCGACAGGCTCTGTTTCGACGATTGCTTCACTTGCCGGCAGGCCATGCCATTGACCAGCGTTTCGTCCGACGCCACGAAATTCCCGCTCGAAGCGAGATCATGGCATTCCATCTGAACGGTACTCGGCGGTACTGACGCGGTCGTCTGCTGCGCAGACGCGGCGCTCGAATAAAGTAGTGCTGCGGAGAAAACAATCAATCGGGTGTTCATATTGCCTCCACCCACACTTTCCTCCATCTCCGGACAACTACGCCAGATAACGCCGGTACAGGAAAAGGACAGCCATGTCCTCCTGGTTACATTAATCTTGCGGTTACTGGCGACTAACTGGGCGCCTTTAAAATGTCGGTGACCATCCCAACAAATTCCAATTTCAACGCGCCCAGTCCGGTACCGCCGCTAGAATATATTCCCGGCGAAACGTCAGCGGTACTCCCCTATATTTCTCTTTCGCCTCCTTCGCCAGCACCACCTTCGGCTTGTGCCGTTTGCCGTCAATGACCGCCGGCACAAATCCCAATTCATAGCGAAAATGCAATTGCATCATGACCGCCTCGAACGCCCCGCCAAACCCGCTAGGAGCAACGGCGAAGAACTACCCACCGATCTGACGCGCCATGTAATGCATGATTTCTCTTTGCTTGAATAACAGCAGCCCTACTGATGGGGAGCGCTCGTCTTTAATGCCAATCATAATCCCTGACGTCTCTAGGAAATCGTCCACCAGCTCCTTTAGTTCCGACTTGGGTTGGCCTATATGATCGCCGTCCAGAAACAACAGAACCGGCAGTGGCTGCGGATTTCGTCGATACGCATCCTGGATAATCAGCCGCACCATGTTGCAAAAAGTTTGTTCTCCACGGCATCGCTGTCCCCGCCAACATGAAAAGAAATCGGTTTGATTGTCTCGGCTAATACTTCGATCGGTTTGTCGCGATCTTCTATAGGAAGCAAATCGGCTGTTGCGCAAATACGCCGGGAAGTAACAACCCGACGAGAACCAATCCTGTCGGGCACGACCCTTTGATGTTCATACCCGTCCGTTCTTTTCTGCTCCTATCTACCTGTAGGGCGCGGCAAACAAGATCTTTCACCGACCTTGAATTTTGGTTATTGTTCATCCCCACCGTGCGAATCGGCTTCGTGTTATGTTTTGCTCAATTCGTGGATTAAGACCCATGCGCTTTTGTCACGTCAATGGTCGGGGGGCTTACGATGAAACCGCGAATCGGCATGCCGCGAATCAGTGCAGTGGGCCTTAGCGTTGCTCTAACTTTTTTCGCGCTGTTCGCTGCGCGGATCGGAGCGGCGACGCCGGAAACTTTTAAGGTGGCCGGACGGTTGTTGGGAGCTTCAGGGAAGAACGCAGTGTATGTGACGCTGTGGCAGGCGGATGGATTTCTGACGAAGCCGGTGCGAGAAATCAAGATTGAGCCGGGGGCTGAGCCAGTGTTTCACTTTGCAGTGATAAAGGGTCGTTGGGCGGTGAGCGCGTACGAAGATCGCAATTCCAATGGCAAGCTGGATATGTGGTGGTTTGGCCCGCCGAAGGAGCCTAGCGGATTTTGGCGCCCTTTTAATGGCCACCATAAACCGCGGTTTGATGAGGTGGCCCAGCCAGTGGACAAGGATATTTTGGACGCCGACATCACCCTGAAGTAACGTAATAGAAGTAGCGAAACTGAATTATCGAAACCGAAATAGCGAAACGCTCTAACGCAGGATCGCGTGCGCTGTGGCCATCCACCACGGCGAGGTATGTGTGTAAGTGTAGACCACGAAGATCTGCCCAAAGATGAACGCAGGGAGCGCGTAGAGATAGACCGCGTGAATGCGGCGGTTAACGATAAGATCGCGCACCACACCCAGAAAAATCAAAATATCTACGCCGGCATAAAACCAGTGGTCCGGCATGACGGAACTCGGGAAGCGGCCAAACCCCGCAGCAGTCAACGCGCACGTCGCGATCAACACTAGCCGCCGATGGAACTCCGGCTTCTTGCGCCAGTTAATCGCCAACGCAAATGGCACTATAAACGCAGTCACGTCCCACAGCGGAACGATGAGGAAAGCATCTCCATTGGGAAAACGCTGATGCAACATATTAAAACGTGTCATAGCCACGGCAGTCGCCACACCCACAATAGGAATCGCTACGCCCAGCCCCGCCCCGAACCAGCCCACTTTGCGATGCATGCGCACGTTGCCTGTGCGCACCAGCGCGGATTGAAAAATAAAGAACAAAAGCCATCCAGTGAAAACAGCGGCATGAAGATAAAGGATAAATGGGCGCGGCGCCGCAGGATGAAAGAGATTCTCGTTGACGGTATGGCTGAATCCATACGTCACCACGGCGGCGATCAGCAGCGACATGGAAAAGTAAAAATAATTTTGCAACAGCTTGACGCGCCCAGTCGGTATCGCGATTCCCAGAATTGGGCGAGACGCGACGCCAATTTGTCTGGAGGTGGCCATAGAGTTTTGCGGCGGGATGATACTACATCCGGCCGCGGTTGCAACAATTCTCGTAGTTCATAGGGCGTCGCGTGATATCTCGGACGTGGCACTGACTGGCCCTGCGCCCTTCGTGTTATCTTCAGTGTTCTGCATGGCACAAATACTTGACGTTGTGTGGGACGCATGAGCTCGCATCCGGCGCATGAAATCGCATTGGGCGCGCTGCGCTTGGGCGCAGCACATCCGCTCTTTCTGATTGCTGGGCCGTGCGTGATTGAGAGCGAGGCACACGCTTGCGAGATGGCCGAGAAAATTGCGCGTATCGCACACGATCGCGGTGTGCCGTATATTTTCAAGGCCTCCTATGACAAAGCGAATCGATCGTCGCTGAAGTCTTTTCGCGGCCCGGGACTTGCGGAAGGCTTGCGCATTCTAAAGAAAATAAAAAAGGATTTTGGCGTCCCGGTGCTCACCGACATTCATGAAAGTGCCCAGGCTGCGCCAGTTGCGGAAGTCTGCGACATACTACAGATTCCCGCATTCTTGTCGCGGCAGACCGATTTGCTACTCGCAGCAGCAAAGACTGGGCGCATTATCAATGTGAAGAAAGCGCAGTTTCTTTCGCCCTGGGATATGAGCAACGTAGTAGAAAAAATAGTAGGTGCCGGAAACGAACAAATTATCTTGACCGAACGCGGCGCGTCGTTTGGCTACAACAATCTGGTCGTCGATATGCGCTCATTCCCCGTGATGCAAAAACTTGGCTACCCAGTGGTATATGACGTGACTCATTCCGTGCAGTTGCCCGGCGGCCAGGGACATGCCAGCGGCGGGCAACCGGAATTCATCGAGACACTGGCCCGCGCCGGAGTGGCTGCGGGCGTGGATGGAATTTTTCTGGAGACGCACGACAATCCCAGCGCGGCGCTTTCCGATGGTCCGAATGCGCTGCCGCTCGCGCAATTGCCTTCGCTGCTCAAGCGATTGAAGCAAGTTGCCGAACTGGTGCGAAGCTGGAGTGCGCGATGAGCCTCGATTGCGCGCGCCGGGTACTGCGGATCGAAGCACAAGCGATTCACGATGTGCTGGCGCGCTTGGACGGCAGCTTCGAACGCGCCGTGGATGTGTTGTTTGCGTGCAAGGGCCGCGTGGTGGTCAGCGGCATGGGCAAGTCTGGCTTGATCGGACGGAAAATTTCCGCAACGTTCTCGAGTACGGGCACGCCATCATTTTTTTTGCATCCCGCGGAAGCGCTGCACGGAGACTTGGGCATGCTGGCGCGCGGCGACGCGCTGCTGGCGGTTTCCTACGGCGGAGAGACGGAAGAAATTGTGCGGCTGCTCGAAGCGCTGAAGCGCCTGGAAATATTGCTGGTCACCTTGACGGGAAAAACGGACTCGACCCTGGCTGAAGCAAGCGACGTAGTACTTGATGTCAGCGTGAAGGAAGAAGCATGCTCTCTGAATCTCGCGCCCACGGCCAGCACTACCGTGGCCATGGCCGTGGGCGATGCACTTGCAGTAGCGCTGCTGGAGCGGCGCGGATTTCAGCCCGACGATTTTGCGGCGCTGCATCCCGCGGGGCGACTGGGATCGAAGCTGCTGCGCGTGGAACATTTGATGCACGCAGGCGAGGCTTTACCTCGCGTGTCTCCTGAGACGATGATGCCCGATGTGTTTCATGAGATGAGCAAGAAGGGCCTGGGCATGACGACCGTGACCGAGGCGGACGGGAGGTTAGCGGGAATTTTGACCGACGGAGATTTAAGGCGATTGATGGAGAAGCATCGCGGCGCCGCGCTCGAAATGCGCGCAGGAGAGTGCATGACCCGTGGAGCTCAGACCATCGGGCCGCATGTCTTGGCTAGTGAGGCGTTAAATTTGATGGAGAAGCGCAAGATTACTTCGATTGTGGTGGTGGATGAAGTGAAAGCAGTTTTGGGAGTGGTGCATTTGCACGATTTGTGGACTTTGGAATTGATGTAAATATTTTTGTCGCGACGCAAGCTTGGGAAAAACGATCGGCGGAGGAAATTTTTAATTGGCCAAAGCGGCGAAGAAAATTGCAACGCGCATACCGTCACAACTAGCAAAGCGGGCGAAGCAAATCACCGTGTTTTTGATGGATGTAGATGGCACCATCACGGCGGGCGGAGTCACATTGCTGTCGCTGCCGGATGGCTCGGCGCAAGAAATCAAAACGTTTGACGCGCATGATGGACAAGGTTTGAGTCTGGCGCACACGGCGGGTATTCGTACTGGCGTGATTACCGGGCGAGGGAGCGCTGCATTGCAGCGCCGTGCCCAAGAGCTGAAAATCGAATTTGTCTATGAACATCAGGCCCAGAAGATTGCAGCGTACGAAGAAATTCTGAAGAAAACCGGTGCTGGTGAAGCGATGGTGGCTTATCTCGGTGACGATTTGCCCGATATTGCCATCATGCGGCGCGTTGGCTTGGCGGTAGCGGTTGGAGATGCAGCTCCGGAAGTAAAACGCGTGGCGCATCACGTGACCCGCGCAATCGGTGGCAAAGGTGCCGCGCGCGAAGTGGTGGAGCTAATCTTGAAGAGCAAAGGCATCTGGGAAGAGATGATCGATAAAGCGAGGGCCTGATCCGGGTGCATTATTTTTGTTTGAGTTTAGGATTCGAGGGATAGTGCGGAAAGAGGACTTTTATGTTGCACGCATGGCATGACGTTTCACCTGGCAATGACTTGCCTCGGGATTTTCAGGCGGTAATCGAGATACCACTGGGATCGAACGTAAAGTACGAGCTGGATAAAACCAGTGGCATGCTGCGCGTGGACCGCATCATCCATTCGGCCGTTTATTATCCCGCCAACTACGGTTTCATTCCGCAAACTTACGCCGAAGATGACGATCCACTGGACGTGCTGGTGCTTTGCCAGGAAGCGGTGCAACCGCTGGCGTTGATTCAGGCGCGCGCTATTGGATTGATGACCATGGTGGATTCCGGGGCGAGCGATGACAAAGTCATCGCGGTAGCCACCGGCGATCCGGAGTTTAACAGCTACGTGGAGGCGCGGGACTTGCCGCCGCACCGCTTGCTGGTGCTGAAGAGATTTTTTTCGGACTACAAGCAACTGGAAGGCAAGACCGTGCAGGTGGAGGATATTCGTCCCGCATATGCAGCGATAACGGTGATTGAGAAAGCGCTGGCGCGATATAAAAAAGTCCGCGAGAAATTGCTGGATGATGATGGGCGCGGTCCGATTAAATTTCCCGTGCCGAAATTCAGCGATAAGTGAAGTGGAGGGAACAAAATTGTTGAAGTGGATTGGCGCTGTTGTGGTGCTGCTCATTTTGACAGTGGTGATCGGATTGTCGGTGATGGCCGGCAGCCTTCGCGGCGCCTACGGATTGGTGCGGTATGCCCTTCCCCACATGCATCGAGGCACGCTGCGGGTGGGCGACGTTGCGCCTGATGCTTCCCTGCTGGCTCTCGACGGCAGCAGCCGGTTTCATATCCGGGAGCGCACCGGTGCGCGTCCGCTGGTGATTGTTTTCGGCAGCTACACTTGACCACCTTTCCGGCGCCAGGTTGGCGACGTGGTGCAAATTTACAAAGACTATAAAGATCGCGCTGATTTTCTGACCGTTTATGTGCGCGAGGCGCATCCCACGGACGAATGGCAGATGAATTCCAACGTGAAGGAAGAGGTTTGTTACGCGCAACCGAAGACGCTGGAGCAACGAGTAGCGATTGCCAATGATTTTGTGAAGCGCTTCAATTACCCGACCCAGTTTGGTATCGACGATATGAGTAATGCCGCAAATGATGCTTACGCGGCGTGGCCAGAACGCATTTACATTATTGATGAACAAGGACGAATCGCGTATCGCGGCGGCATGGGGCCATTCAATTATCATCCAGAAGAGGCGCGGGCATGGTTGGCGTCCCGCTATGGAGAAGTGAAGCGCGAAGCATCTACTGCCGTACCCGACAAAAAAAATAACTGAGCGGGCTTCACAGCTTGAATTTTTTTGGACTCCTACACCGAGATGACACGACACAGAAATCCGCAGGCGAAAAAAATCGGCCACGCACCTTTTGCAATTCACAAAACTACTGCGAAATCTGGCGCGCCCGATCGCCAGCAGCGCAACGTTGGATTGGCACGGGCGATTTCAAAGATGGGATATTGTTCCCGGAGCCGCGCGGAAGAAGCGATTCGCGCCGGGCGCGTGCGGATTAACGGAGCGGTGCGGAGGAATGTAGAAGCACCGGTACATTTGGGCAAAGACCGCGTGGAGATTGACGGGCAAGAAATCAAGAAAGCGGAGAAGATTTATTTGATGTTGAACAAGCCGCGCGGAGTGCTTACCACCGCCAGTGACGAGCGTGGGCGCGAAACTATATATTCTTTTCTGCAGAAGTACAACGAGGGCGCGTTGAGGTGGGTGGCCCCGGTGGGGAGACTCGATAAGGCTAGCGAAGGTCTTTTGTTGATTACCAATGATTCGGAGTGGGGGGCAAAGATTACTGCGCCGGAAGCGCATGTGGACAAGACCTATCACATTCAAATTGCGGAGCAAGCGACGCCAGCGATGATAGAAAAGTTGCAACACGGATTTACTGTGGCTGATGAAGAGTTTTTGCGAGTCAAGACCGCCAGCGTGATACGGTCAGGTGAGCGCAATTGCTGGCTGGAAATTGTTTTAGATGAAGGAAGGAATAGGCATATTCGGCGAATGTTTGAGACTATAGATGTAGAAATCTTGAGATTGATTCGGGTGGCCATCGGGGCGCTGAAGTTGGGGGACCTTCAGAAGGGCGAGGTCCGTGCCCTGAGTGAACAGGAAAAAGCTATTGTAGTTTAGGAAAGCCAGCGCTGATTAAGTAACGCCGCAATGGTTGCCGAGTGCATCACAATAAACACAGCTTTGAACGCCGCGCGTCCAGCCCGGTGACAAAATCGAAAACTAAAGCGCACTGACATGTGAGCGTGGAGTAAGGTTGAGGTATCGACCATTTATTCCATTGCAGGAGTTTAAAAGTAATGAAGATGCGGAAAATGATGCTGAATAACATTTTGCACAGAGGGCGCCGGCTGACTGTGGGCAGCGCATTACCGATGGCGCTGGCCACGGTTGCGGGCATGACATTTTTCGCGGCGCGCAGTGTACGCGCGGACGGAGCTGCGGCATTTGATTTGTCTGGACCACGCGTGGAGATGAAGGTGATGCGTGCGGGGAAGACGCTGCCGATTGCAAACGTGCCGAATTTGCAGGCTGGAGACCGGTTGTGGGTGCATCCTGATTTTCCTGATTCGCAATCCGTGCATTTTTTGGTGGTGATAGCTTTTTTGCGTGGCGCTACGAATCCGCCGCCAGAAAACTGGTTCACCAAAGCGGAGGCGTGGAATAAACAAGTAAGAGAAGAAGGTTTTTTTGTGACTGTGCCACCGGGTGCACAGCAGGCGCTGTTGTTTCTGGCGCCGGAAACCGGCGGCGATTATGGATCGTTGCGAGCGACCGTCCGCGGAAAGCCGGGAATTTTTGTGCGCGCTTCGCAGGATTTAAATCAGGCGAGCCTGGATCGTTCGCGGCTGGATCAGTACATGCAGGAGGTGCGAGAAAGCGCGGGAATGGACGCGAAGGAATTGCATGATCGCTCGGTGCTGCTGGCCCGTACGCTGAATATAAAGTTGGAAATGCAGTGCTTCGACAAGCCGGTTGAGCAGCAACCCTCGTGTTTGATGCAAAACAGCGATCAGAAAGTTTTGGATGACGGACACAGCCAGTCGATGGTGGCGGCGCTGACTTCCGGGCCGTCCACGGATTTGATTGGAGCGGTTAGCATCACCTCGTTAGCTGGGGGCGGAACTTATAGTCCGTACGTTGGCGCGATTGTGGACTTGGCCAGGCTTATGGAAAGTTTTCGCACTCCTGATTATCAATATATTCCGTCACTGGCGCTGCCGAAGCAGGAACTATTAAATTTGCGTCTCAATAATCCTCCTTCATTTCGCAAACCCAAATCGGTGCTGGTGGTGGGCTTGCCAGCGGTAGAAGCGGTGCAATTGCCACCGCTGCGACCGGTGCACGCGGGTGAGGTTTTGTGCCTGGAGAAACCTTCGCTGGTCTTGGCGGTGGAAGGCGCGCCTCTCGTTTTTTCTACGGATATTGGACATCATTTCGTGTTGGGCTTTAAGGATAAATCCGGGGCAGAGGTGAAATTGCCAGCCAGAGCGGACGCCGCGCATGGCGGATTTTTGATTGATGCGCACGAACTTGAAGGGCGAGAACTGGAGCCGGAAGTTACCGGGACTCTGCGCGGGTCGTGGGGATTTGAAAATTACGAAGGACCGCGATTTGATTTGATGACTGCGCGTAATGGCAAGTGGAATGTTGCCGCCGCGGAACGAAGCGCATTGGTTGTGGGGCGCGATGATGTGTTGCATGTGCAGTCGGGGTGCGCGGTGTGCGTGGAGAAGGTCAGTTTTAAGAACGAAAAAGGCACGGAATTGAAAACCAGCTGGAAAGTTTTGCGTCCGGATACGCTGGAAGTCGGCGTGGGATTGAAAGACGAGGCGCCCGGCGCGGTGACGATGTCCGTGAAGCAATTTGGGTTGGCGAAAGACGATGAGGTGACGCTGCACACTTATGCGGAGGCGGCACATCTGGAGCGCTTCACGATTAATTCCGGGGACCAGCAAGGAGTGTTGCGCGGGACGCGGCTGGATGAAGTGGACAGCGTGGAAGTCAAGGGCGTTAAATTTTCGCCCGCGAAATTGTCGCGTGCAAATGAGAAAGACGAGCTACGTCTGGCCGCTGCAACTGGGCCACCGGCAAATACATTGTTACCCGAAGAAAAGGTAGTGGCGCATGTGGCGTTGAAGGATGCGCGGGTTCTGGAGTTGCAGACAACCGTGGAGGCCGCGCGGCCGAAGGTGACGCTGATCAGTAAAAATGTGCAACCGGGGCCGACGCCCACTGCGCTGCGTTTTGGGAGCGCGGACGAACTGCCGCAGGATGCGCGGTTGGCTTTCTTTTTGAAGGCGGTGATACCGGAAAAGTTTTCGCAGGCGGAAAAGATTGAGGTGGCGACGGCGGATGAAGCGTTTCATGTCTCACTAAGCGCGGCCGACGGCAATCTGGTTATGCAGGATGCGGAAAACGTGCTGGCGACACTCGATCCGTTGAAAAGCTTTGGGGCGTCGGCGTTTGGTCCGTTGCGGTTTCGCCCTGTGGATGCTGAGGGAGCGAAGGGCGATTGGCAGCCGCTGGCGAATTTGGTGCGATTGCCAACGCTCAAGGAAATTCGATGCCCGGATAGTCCAGACAAGCAGTGCAAATTGAGTGGCACAAATTTATTTTTGATTGATTCGGTCGCTTCGGACCCGCAGTTCACGCATACTAGCCCGGTGCCTGCGGGCTTTATGGAATCGACGATGAGCGTGCCGCGGCCGAATGGCACGCTGCTTTATATTAAGTTGCGAGACGATCCTGCCACGGTGGATACGCTGGTGTTGCCGGTGATTCCGGATGAGAGATGATCATGGCCTATATCGGGTGTGTCGTAAGCTAAGTGCTTGTGGGACCGCGCTTTTCGCTTAGCGAGTCGCTATGGACGATTCGGGGATTATTACGTTGGAGCCGGGAAAACGCAGCGGAAAGCCCTGTGTTCGCGGGCTGAGAATCACGGTCTAGGAGGTACTGGAACAGCTGGCAGCCGGAATGAGTCAGGAAGAAATCTTGCAAGTCGTTCCGTATTTGGCCGAGCAAGATATACGCGCTTGCCTGGTGTTTGCCGCTGATCGCGAGCGCAGGGCCGAGATTCTTAGCGCGTGAAGCTGCCCTTCGACGAGAATCTTTCTCCCCGACTCGTCGATTCGTTGTCTGATCTATACCTCGAGTCGCATGTTCACGAGTGTGGTCTTGGTAGCGCCACCGACGAAGCCATTTGGGAATACGCCAAGAGCAAGGCTTAACCATCGTTTCCAAAGGCTCAGACCTTGAAGCACGAAGTGTTTTCTTGGGAGCGCCACCGAAATTCATCTGGATTTATTCGAGAAACGGCGCGACGAACCAAGTTGAGAAACTGCTTCGAACAACGTTCACAAAAGCGCTTCGTTGAAGAAGACGACGAAGAGAGCCTAATCCTCGGCAGCCATAGCCCTCCGAAGTAATTCGAACCGAATCTACAGCCATTTCCGGAGATCGGTTCAAATCACCTGGAGATTCGACGGCCTACGAAGATTTGCGGCCAGCCAAAACGGCGATGGCCTTGCCCGCGTACTGAAGGCTCGCGTCCGCGCTCGTGCCGGCAGCTGAAGGGGCTCCGGTGATGGCGCGACGGATGGCAGCCTCGGGAGCGTCGTCGCGCAAGTGCACGGCGGAGCCGTCCCACTCAATACCCAATTGCTTCCATTTTTCCTGAAGATCGACGGTCACTGGCTTGTCTTTCATCTGATTGTAGAAATCGGTTAGGACCGTAGTGCCTGTCGCTTGGTCTCCCACTTTTAGAGCTTTCGTGAGCTCCCAATCCTGAGCGATGTTTCCGCCTGCGTCGAGGATGCCGCGTAAAGCGTCCTGCAAACCTTTTTTGTTTTTGGTTTGGCGGCGAATTTCGACGTCGGTGTCGAAACAAAATAACGCGCCGCCCCAATAGGTGCGTCCCCAGGTGTGGGTGCGATCCAGGCCTTCGTCTCCGCCTTGCGGCTGGCCTTTGGGCATGTCGCGGATGAGATCAGCCCACATTTGTTCTTCTTTCATGTGGTCGGCGCGGATGCGCGCGATAGGCTCGACGTAGGTCGAAATTCCTTCCTCGATCCAGTGATGTTCGTCGGCCACGGAGGGGAAAGCCAGATGGATCATTTCGTGAGTCAACATCCAGTCATTCATTAATTCGGCGTTGGTGGTATGGCTGCCGAGACCAATTTTTATGAAGCCGCCGCGCATACCGAAAGTCATTCCGTGGCGAACGCCGTGGCCTGAAAAAGGCATGATGCGCAGGGTCAGATGAGCCACGGGAAAACGGCTGTAGTAACCGGCGACTGATTCGGCCGCAACTTGTACCCAGGCGAGGAGCTCGGCTCGGGGAACCTCGAGCTTGCCGTCATCGACGGTGATGTCAATGTGGGAACCGCCAACGATAAGAGTAGAAGTCATTTGCGGAGCACGAGCACCAACGGAACAAGCGGTTGCGAGAAGCGATAAGAATACAACGAAGACTTGGAAATCCGAGCGTACGGCTTGCAGCATGGAGACCCCCGGAGCTTTGCGGAGAAGCCTTGATCACCAAGCCAGCCGAGGCTTCTTTTCTCCGGGTAAAGCGGGGAACCAGCGGTTGAGCGCGGTGTCCACAGCGAACTTTCCCGGACCGAAGAGTAATACGATGACGGATGCGACGAGAAAGGTGTATGGAGCCGCGGCATAAAATTTGTCGGGATCGGAGAAGATGGAGAAGAGGGCTTCGCGGTCGGCGGTGATGTAGGCGACGATCAGGTTGATGGTAAGCGCGAACGAGGTCAGGCGAGAAAGCAGGCCGATGGCGAGAAAAATGCCGCCGAAAAATTCGAGACAGGAAATGGCTACGGCGGTTTGCGCAGGCATCGGTAAATTCAGGCTGGTGAAAAACTCGGTGACTTTGTCGAGATGATGGAGCTTGCCCCAGCCGCTTTGGATGAGTTGATAGCCCCAATATAGGCGGACGAAAAGAAGAAAGGGTGATTGACCGAAGGCCACGTAGTAGAAAAATAAGTTGTAGAGTTTTTTGAGGCGAATAAGGAGATCGTTCATGGTTGGCTGGACGCTCCTTTCAGATTAAGTTAAGCGATTTTTCGTCGTGCGCCAGTTGGCTTTCCTTTTATACGATTCCTGGAACGGGCAGAAGTTTCAGCTTTGGGTTCGGGTTGGCAAAACCAGCCGAGGGCGGCCCAGTTGTGGAACCAACGTTGAACGAGAGCGGGCAAATTTTGCGGCGATATTTTAGTTTTACTAAAGGCGTGATCGACAGCTTTCTGGAGGGTTCTTCCCTGTTTCAGTTCGGTTAAGAGCGCAAATTCTTCCGGCTCCAAGCGGCGAAAATAAACGCTGTTGTCGAGGCGATGAACGGCTAACGCGATGGCGGCGGGTTTTAGTTTTGCCACGGTTTGGACGCGCTTGCGCTTGCGGCGTTCCTGGAAGGCGTTACTGGCGACTTCGTTGTCGTCGCTGGTGTTTTTTATTTCGAGCAGAAGATCATCGACGGGGTAGCGCAGACTTAATAATTGGATGTAGGGCTGAAGACGCAGACGGAGGTTGACGCTTTGGTTGGCCGCTAAATCTTCGGGGCGCAGCGGTGGCTCGGCTTTGCCGTCGAAGGTTTCGATTTCGGCCCACTCGAGTTTGACGATGTCGAGAGCCAGGGCTTGCTTCTCCCCTGCCCAGCGCGGATTTTTGTGCAACCAGGATTCGAGTTGCGAGCCGAGATTGCGAAGCGTGAATGAACGAGAGGGGCAATCGGTGATGTAAGCCCTGGACATGGCTTCAAAGCGCGCCGCGCCGAGGACCGCTCGCAGGCCGGGAAAATCTTCGACCATACTGGAGAGCAGGCGAAACCAATATTGGCGATTGTAGATTTCGAGGCGCTCAAAGGAAGTGAGCCGATCGTTGGGCTTAATGAAGCGTGCAGCATACGCACGCATGGGCTGGCCGTCGGGAGCGGTACGCTGCATGCGCTCCGAGAAAGTGAGCGGCTGCATAACCGCGCGGGCCATGGTGCGCTGGAGTTCGAGTAGCTTCATACAGCGGTCGCTAGCGCGGTGGCGGCCAAGAAGCGATTGGCCTTGAGGGCTTCGTTGTGGACTTCTTTGAAACTCGGAATGCTGTCATCCCATTCGAGTAACGTGGCAGTGTGGCCGGCGCGCTGAATGGCGCGCTCGTACAACTTCCAAACCGGATCAATGACCGGATGATCGTGAGTGTCGAGAATATATTTGCGGTATTTGGAGTGGCCGGCGATGTGGATTTGCGCGACGCGCTCCGCGGGGATACTGTTTACGTAAGTGAAGGGATCGAAGCTGTGATTTTGCGATGAGACGTAAATATTGTTTACGTCTAGAAGGATGCCACAATCAGCGCGCTCCACTACTTCGTTCAGGAATTCCCACTCAGTCATTTCGGAAACGTGATATTCGGCGTAGCTACTGACGTTTTCTACGGCGATGGGAACTTCGAGGTAATCGCGAACTTCGCGTACTTTCTGCGCAGTAAGCTTGGCCGCTTCAAAGGTGTAGGGCATGGGGAGAAGATCGTGAGTGTAGCGCCCGTCCACGCTGCCCCAGCAAAGATGATCGGAGAGCCACGGGGTTTTGGTGCGCTTGACTAATTCTTTTAGCCTACGGAGATGTTCGCGATTGGGTTTTTCCGCGGAACCGAAATACATGGAGACCCCGTGCTGCACGACTTTGTATTGCTCAAGGATCTGATCGAGGATTTGAAGCGGACGCCCGCCATCGATCATGAAATTTTCGGAGATGATCTCAAACCAGTCGACGACTGGTTTGCGCGTGAGAATGTGGTCGTAGTGGGGCTGGCGTAGGCCTATGCCGATGCCGTACTCAGTGAAATTATTGAAGCGGTTAGTGCCCATATGAGACTCCAGGTTAGCTCAGATTCACGAAGGCAGATTTAGATACAGAGATGAGGAAAAAGCGGATAAAGGGCCGGTCAGGTGGGCCGACCCTCTATCACACGGAAAGAGAGACGGAAAACTACTCAGGCATCTTGGAGCCGTCAGTCGCGCAACCGCCCTTGCCCTTGCAGGAGTTCTTGCCCTTGCAGCCGTTGTCGCTGGACTTGCAACCGCCCTTACCCTTGCAGGAGTTTTGGCCCTTACAAGCGTGCTTTTCTTTTACTTTCTTGTCGGCCTTTTTGTCGGCGCTGTCATCCTGGGCGGTCATAGCAGACTTGACGCCAGGCAACAGATTGGACGCCTTGATGCTTGCGCTGGTGCCTGCGAGCAAGCCCGCGACAGCCGCGCCGGTGATGAGAAACTTATTCGACTTAGTCATATGCTGAAGAACCCCCATCGATTTTGAAATTTAACTGCATCCCTCAGGCAGTAAGAGGCTGCCATGAAGATCTGTAAGCCGAGTGCGAGCAGACTTCGGAATTCGGCTGAAATTTGTGTGCACTGCTCTGCGGCGCGAGCTGGGGAGGCGCCGATGCTAGCCAAACTGTGGGATACGTTACGCCGATAAAGGTTACGTTGCCACTGAAAATTTGATGAGGCTGATTGGATTCTTGAATGAATTGGGGACCGCTGGCAGGTGGCTTTGCCGCTGGGAACCGCGTGGGACAACCGGGCGCAGAGGGTACGCGAAGAAGGGAAAGCTGGGCGCTGAGGAGTGGCGATTTTTTGGATGCTGCGTGCAATTGCTTTGTTTCGCGCATATTGTGAGCGGCAAACCGACAAAATTCTCTGGTATGCCAACCAGCCCGTCAAGGCCGTAGATGTAAATTCTTCGGGTTAGACGGCCCACCATGCTATACGGTTCTGTGCGGAATTTGGATTTGATGGGCGGGGATTGGCCGGCAACTTATAAGCGTAAGGGCGACGCGGCAAGCGGATAGAACCGACACCGGGAGCGGACGGGGAAAACATGATGAATGGGCTATCGATACGAGTAATCGCAGCGATGGCGGTGCTGTTGTTTGGCGTTGAGGACCTTCTGGCGGAGGTGCAGGTGCGCACGGAGGCGGGGGTTGTCGAGGGGGCTGCCAGCGCGGATGGAAAAGTGGTGATTTTTAAGGGCATTCCATTTGCGGCCCCACCCGTCGGCGAGTTGCGGTGGAAAGAGCCGCAGCCCGTGGCTCGATGGGAGGGCGTGAGGAAGGCGACGGAATTTGGCGCGCGGTGCATGCAGGCGCGGATTTATGAGGATATGGTTTTTCGGGATGCGGGGCCTAGCGAGGACTGCTTATATCTGAATGTGTGGACCCCCGGAATTGCGGCGCAAGAGAAGCGGCCGGTGATGGTGTGGATTTATGGCGGGGGTTTTCAGGCGGGGGCGACTTCGGAGCCGCGGCAGGATGGCGAGCACCTCGCGCATCAGGGCGTGGTGATCGTGAGCATGAATTACCGGCTGGGAATTTTTGGATTTTTTTCACATCCGGGATTGACAGCGGAGTCGGCGCATCATGCTTCGGGAAATTATGGATTGATGGATCAGGCGGCTGCGCTCGAGTGGGTGAGCAAGAATATCGCTGCGTTTGGGGGCGACCCCCACAATGTGACGATTTTCGGGGAATCTGCGGGATCGTTTTCCGTGAGTGCGCTGATGGCCTCGCCACTATCGAAAGGATTGATTCATGCGGCGATCGGAGAGAGTGGGGCGTTTTTTGGGGAGACGCTGAGCGCCAGACGTTTGGCGGAGAGCGAACGACGCGATGCGATTTTTGCGGAATCGCTGGGACTGAAATCGGTCCGACAATTACGCCGTGTTAGCGCGGAAAAGCTTCTGGAGGCCTCAAGAAATGGGAATGACAATGAGCGTTTCCGACCTAACATCGATGGTTATTTTATGCCCGCGAGCGCTTACGAGATTTATGCCAAGGGTGAGCAAGCGCATGTTCCATTGTTGGCGGGATGGAATCGCGATGAGGGGAGCTACCAGGACTTTTTTAAGACGGAGCAGGTCAACCAGGAGAATTATGCGGCGAAAATTCGGCACAAATTCGGAGAAGCGGCGGTGGAGGCTTTGAAATTATTTCCGGGTGGATCGGATGAGGAAGTGAAAAGTTCAGCTGCGTTGCTGCGTACGGCAGACTTTATTGCTTTTGGAACATGGAAATGGATGGAGATGCATAGGCGGACGGGTGAGGCGGCTGTTTATCGCTATGAGTTTGATCAGGTTCCTCCGCCTTCGGAAAAACATGAGGCTGAAGCGGGACTGGCGTATCATTCGGCGGAAATTGAATATGTTTTTGGGACCCTGGCTTGGAAGAAGATTTCGTGGCGGCCTGAGGATTACAAATTGTCGGAGGAAATAGGAGTGTACTGGACAAATTTTGCGAAGACCGGGAACCCGAATGGCGCGGGTTTGGGGGAGTGGCCGAAATACGAAAAGAAAAATGGGTATCAGGTTATGCATTTGGCGTCGACTCCTCGGGCAAGGGCAGACAGGCAGCAAGAACAATTTGAGTTTTTAAATAAGACTTTGGCGACGGGCGATTAACGCCAGAGTTTGCCTATCAGGTTCACTTGACCGAAGCAAAAGCAAGACCCAGTTCATAACTCAGCTGCGAATCTTGCGCACCCTTATTCACGGGTCGAGTTAAGCCATGTTCATACGGTGACCGTAAGTTATACGCGGTATTTAAAAGAAATTTTAGGCGTGCTACGGGTTTGGGCGAGTGCCGAAGATGGCGGTGCCGATACGGACTTCTGTGGCGCCTTCCTGGATGGCGATTTCGAAGTCGTGGGACATGCCCATGGAGAGGACGGAGAGCGGCAGGGCGGTTGAGGCTGCGAGATCGTCTCTCAGTTTGCGTAGGCGTGTGAAATAGGGGCGGACTTTTTCAGGGTCTTCCAGGAAGGGCGGGATGCACATCAGGCCGGCGACTTCGAGGTTTTTTAGTTGGGTGAGTTTTTCCAGTAATTGCGGGACGGTGTGAAACTCGGCGCCGGTCTTGGTGGCTTCGTTTTCGACGCGGACTTCGATGAGGACGCGGAGTTTTTCTGTCGCGTTGAGTTCTGTCCGCGCGTGGTCGAGGCGTTGAGCTAACGCGAAATCATCTACGGAGTCGACGGAATGAAAAGCTTTCGAGGCACGAGCGGATTTGTTGCTTTGCAGATGTCCGATTAGATGCCACGTGGCCGGCAGGTCTTCAAGTTGCGGGCGCTTCCCTTCCCATTCCTGGACGCGGTTTTCGCCGAAGTGGCGGAGGCCGGCTTGGTAGGCTTCGCGGATGGATTCGGGGGGATGCGTCTTAGAGACGGCGATGAGAGTGATTTCCCCAGGGTGCGGGGATTGTTGCCGGGCTTTGGCAACGCGGTCCTGAATGCGCAAAATATTTTCGCGGATAGTTGCTGGCATGGCGGCACATAAATCGTAGCACGCGGGTGGATTTGCGAGGCAGAGCTGGCGCGGTTACACTGGCTGCAATGCGGCTGGCGCGCGGAATTTTTCCAACATTTCAATGATTTCTCTTCAACGTCGGACTATGACTACAGGTGGAAAACTGATCGCTATTGAGGGGATTGATGGGAGTGGGAAACGGACTCAGGTTGAGTTGTTGAAGGATGTGATGAGTGCGCGCGGGCATCAGACTTTTGTCACAGGATTCCCGATTTATGATTCGTGGTTTGGAAAAATGGTGGGGGAATTTTTGGATGGCGGGTTTGGGCCGTTAGACGAGGTTGATCCGCATTTTACGGCGCTGCTATATGCGGGGGACCGCTTTGAAGCCAAGGGGCAGATTGTCGAGGCATTGGCGGCGGAAAAAATTGTTCTGGCGGACCGCTATATTGGATCGAATATGGCGCATCAGACTGCGCGAGTTCCCGCGGCAGAACGCGCGGAATTTGTGAAGTGGATTGAACATCTGGAGTACCGGATTTATGGGCTGCCGCGGGAGAGCGCGGTGATTTATCTGCGGGTGCCTCCGGCGGAGGCACAGAAGCTGGTGGCGCTGAAAAGTGCGCGGGATTATACGGCGTCGACACATGATTTGCTGGAAGGAAATTTGCGGCATCTGGAAGATGCGGCGGCCATGTACGATGAACTTGCGAAGCGGCCGGGCTGGATAAGCGTGGAGTGTTTTGATTCGCGAGCACGCGCGATGAGGGCGCCTGAAGCGATTGCGGCGGAAATATTGGCGGCGGTGGAAGGGCTGCTGAGGTTGAAGCATGAGGAGAAATCGTAGTTATGGGCTTTAAAGATTTTGTTGGCAATGAGCGGATTGTGAATGCACTGCGCGGAGCGTTGCGGGCGGAACGAGTGCCGCATGCGCTGCTGTTTACGGGAGCGAGTGGGGTGGGCAAGTACACGCTGGCGCGAATGTTTGCGCAGGCGGCCACGTGCGAGCGAATGCAGGATGATTTTTGCGGGGAATGCGACACGTGCAGACGTGTGGCCTTGCTGGCCGATCCTGCGACTTTGGTGCAACAAGGATTGGCGGAACGCGGGGAAAGCGCGGACGCGGCCATGGTGGAGCGAACGCCTCTGATTTTGCAAACACATCCGGATGTATGGGCGGTTGTGCCTGATCCGGTGAGATTGAAGACTCCAGTGGTGCGACCGATGCTGCGCGTCGGACAGATTCGCGCGGTGCAACGGGCGGCTTATTTTCAGCCGATGGGACGGCGGCGTGTTTTTATTCTGGATGGCGCGGACACGATGCGGTGGGATGTGGCTAACGTGTTTTTGAAAATATTGGAGGAGCCGCCTCCGTCGGCTACTTTGATTTTGATTGCGCCATCGCCTTATTCGCTGCTGCCGACGATTGTATCGCGGTGCATGCAGTTTCACTTCGCGCCGTTGCCGCAGGTGGATGTGGAGCGAATTTTGAAAGAGAAGACGGATCGCAAGGGCGCAGAGATTACGCTGGCAGCGCAGCTTGCGGAGGGCAGCCCGGGACTAGCGATGGAGATGGACGTGGAGATAACCGCGCAGCGGCGGAAGGATGCGCTGAGAATTTTGACGCGGGCGGCACAGGGACATGGGTTTGCACAACTGTTTGCGGATACGGCGGCAATGGCGAAGGACCGGGAGACCACGTTTGAGCGGCAGTTGGGGATTTTTTATGGGCTGCTTACGGATCTTCTGGAGTTGAGCGCGAAGATTAAGAACCCGGTGTTGCGGAATGAACCGTTGGCTAAGGAATTGGAGGCGTTAAGCAAGACGGTGGATGTTGCGTGGGTGATGCGGGCTATTGCGGGGGTTGATGAGTTGCATGCCGGGGCGCGGCGGAATTTGAATCGGCAGTTGGGATTGGATGCGCTGGCGGCTTCGCTGGCGATGAATGGGTGATGATTTGGATCCTTTTTTAACGGTCCGACACTGTGAGTTGGAACGAAACCAGAGTTAGAGCGGAACTAGGTAGAAGTGGGAACCAGGGACGAGAGCAAAGGAAGATAAAGGCAAGAGACCAGCAAAACAAAAGCAAGACCCACCCCTGTAAACGACCCCGGAATGGCCCACCCTCCGCGTTTTTGTGTTTTTGAAGCTCTTGAGTCGTGCGGCCTACCAATTTGAAAAACTCGAGCTGCTGCGAGTTGTCAAGGAATGAAGTTGCGCGTCTAATGTGAAGTACTGTTTCCTCTGAAGTACTGTAACCCGTGATTGATGCTATGCATCATACGGGTATAGGTACTTACACCACCCCAGGTTTTAACAAGGAGCGGTCATGGTGAATCGCCGGATGTTTCGTCCGGGCTTTCCGGATGTGAAGGAGCCGAATACTTCGCGTCCCTCGAATAATGGACCTGCGCCGAGCAAGAAGCCAGCGCCTCCGGAAATGACCCATGCGGAGAATTTTTATTGGGTCAAGCAAATGCAGTCGCACACACCGATGGCCGTGGTGTTGGAAGATGGCGAAGTGCTGCGTGGGACGGTGGAGTGGTACGACCGGGATTGTATCAAGTTGACGCGACAAGGTAGCCCCAATTTGTTGGTGTTCAAGCGCGTGATTAAGTATGTGTATAAGGATGGAGAAGAATCGGCGCACGGCGGCGACGAGTAGGGCCGATTAGGATTTTGGGACGAAAGCGCACTGTGAGCTGGGTTGTTACAGGCCCGCCCTTCGCGGTTTGTGCTCTTGGTAATGTTCAACGGTGTGACCCGCCAAAGAACATGAACCTCTTTCCAGCCGAACAAGCCCCCGGGGTGGCAACCGGCGCTTGGCGCGCCTAAGAAACCTGCCATAACTCTAATGTCACGATAACGAATGCTGGTGCGTCTAACAGGCAATTGTCAGGCGGTAATGGTGGTGGTGTGTTTACGGCGCTGGACGACGCTGTTGAGGAGTGCAAATCGAGATGCGCATCGGGATTACTTGTTATCCGACATATGGCGGCTCGGGGGTGGTGGCAACCGAGTTGGGCGCGGAATTGGCTGCACGTGGGCACGATGTTCACTTTATTAGTTATGCGCCGCCGATCCGTATGAATCCCAACGATCCGCATACCCATTTTCATGAAGTGGAAGTGGCATCGTATCCCCTGTTTGACCATCCCCCTTATACGCTGGCGCTGGCGACCAAGATGCTTGAGGTGTTTGAGTCCGAGGCGCTGGATTTGCTGCATGTGCATTACGCGATACCGCATTCGGTGAGCGCAATGCTGGCGCGGTCGATGGCGGCACCGCGCAAGCTGCCATTTATCACTACTCTGCATGGCACGGACATTACGCTGGTGGGGAGCAACCGGAGTTACCTGCCGATTACGCGATTTTCGATTGAGCAGAGCGATGGGGTGACCGCGATTTCGAATTATCTGCAGCAGCAGACGGTTCGGGATTTTGAGATCAAGCGGCCGATTGAAGTGATTCCCAATTTTGTGAATTGTGATTTGTATATACGGAAGGATGATCCAAAGCTGAGAGCCAAGTGGGCGCCGAATGGGGAGCCGATTGTGATGCATCTCTCAAACTTCCGCCCAGTGAAGCGCCTGACGGACGCGGTGGAAATATTTGCGATGGTGCGGGAGAAGATGCCTGCGAAGCTGGTGCTGATCGGCGATGGGCCGGATCGCGGCGCGGCGGAATATCTGGTGCGCAAGAAAAAGCTTCAGAAAGATGTGATTTTCCTGGGTAAACAGGATCAGGTTTACGAAAAGCTGGGCGCCGCGGATTTGTTTTTGCTGCCATCGCAATTGGAGTCATTTGGATTGGCGGCGCTGGAGGCCATGGCGTGCGAGGTGCCGGTGATCGCTACGAATGTCGGTGGGCTGCCGGAAGTTGTGGAACATGGCGTGGATGGATATTTGGTGGAGCCTGGCGAGGTGAAACGGGCGGGCGCGTATGCGATTGAGATTTTGTCACGCGCGGATCGCGGGCGCGAGATGGGGCATACGGCGAGATTGCACGCGAAGCAGAAATTTTGCGCGAATGATGTGATCCCGCAATACGAACGGTATTATCAGCGGGTTTTGGAATCAGCGGCGGTGGCCACGGCTTGAATGGTTTGGGATTCGGCTCGGTCGCGGATGTGATTGAGTACGCGCAGGTGGATGCGATGAATGACATAGTTGGACCACCAACTCCAATAGGTGGCAGGCCACATGGTGTGTTGATACCAGGTGGTTCCTTCGAGACGGGTTCTTCCGCCAGGTAGAGCCGTTAATAAGAATTGTCCACCGTGGGAAATAAAATAACCGTGCAAATGTGGTGCGTGAATATTTTTGTAAGGGCTTAGCTCGTTTAACGGCGCGGGATTTTTGTTGACGCTGAATTTTAAAAGATGGGGCTTGTCCCAAACGGTGATGGGCTCTTCAAATGGGCCGGTAGAGAAAATGCACAGGCGGGTGGCACCGACTCCGGAGCCGGAAATTTCAGCGCGAATCGGGTAGGCGACGCCTGCGCGAAATAATAATTCTTGCGGCGGCGGGATTTCGGCGAAGGCAATTACCTGGTGCCAGACGGCTTCGGGAGGGGCGTTAATTTCTACAGCGGAGTGGACTACGAAATCGGGCGGCTTCAGAGCAGCGGCGTGTTCGCCGAAGAATGCGGCCGGTAGTAGGAAGAGTATAGCGGTCATCACCGCCGGTTTGTAATGAGTGTCCCAATAATGAAGCTGAATGACGAAACCGATCGAGCCGCCCAACAACGCGAGAAACAGCGCCATCGGTGCGGCCATCATCAGGCAAATGATGCCCTCAACGGCGATGGCAAGAAGTATCGCGGCCAGAATGATGATGGGCATTATTGAGACTTCCAAGCAGGACTCAAATGATCTCGGCTCGTGATAACTGTGTAGCAGTACTGCGAACAGGCCCATACAGAACGGAAGCGCGATAAACAGACTCCAGCCATAAGAACCAAGTACGCGAGTGCTGAGGGAAAGGCAGACAAGCCCAATGATTGTTGTAAGACCGATGGAAAGCAGGATGCTGGCCAGCTTATCTCTGGGAATGAATCTGTCGAGTGGCCGCACGTGGGGCCACGGAGCGGCTTCGTCCGATGGGTCTTGATGTTTGGACGGGACCAGGCACAAAACGAGGAAGAAAAGAACGTTTACGAACGGGGTGAAAAACAGACATACGAGCCACAGAGGTAGTGCCGCGTCGCGCAATCGTCGAACCGTGAGATTGACGCCGACGTAAATAAACGGCAGCGAAACAATTACTAGCTTGAATAAGAATTGCTTTTCGGTAGACGACAAATGCGTCAGACGCGCGGCTTTATTGAGCGGGGCCCAATAATTTAGAAGTCCGTTAATCCCGTATAAATAATCTCGAGCTATGACGCGGTCGATGTTGTGCTTGATAGCGAAACCGATTAAGCCCACCAAGGCGTAGGTTTGTCGGCTGACGGTGCCATCGAAGCGCCACAGACTTGCGACGGGATCGGATGGCTCGGTCATTTTTGCCTCCACCTGGAGCGAATGCTTTAAGCGCACTTGGCCCCTTGCAAAAAACTAGGTCTTAGCTGAATGAGACACGTGCGTAGAGCAGGACATGGCTGCTGAGCATTTGCGGTGGGCAGCGATCCAACGGTAGGCGCTGCGCAAAACCGGCATCACTCCTGGGAGCTTGGAGAGCCAGACGAGCGGCCGGGCCCACCAGATTTCGTGGGCAAGTGCAACGGCGGCATCTGCGCCACCGGTTTGCTGGCCGTTGCTTAACAGCACGCGCATCTCCAGCAGCAATTCACTTGGAGATAAGCCGAGGAGCGTGCCGACGCGGGGATCCTGCAATGGCGCTAGTGCGAATCCGCGCTTCTGCAGCGCGGGAACCAGGGCACGAACGATTCTTACGCAGAAGGCACACTCGGCGTCGAAGAACAGCCAGCCTCGAGCGTGGCGCCCTTTGCTGTCTGTAAATTCTGAAGTGAGCGAAATCATGGCTGTGCACCGCAGTTGTTACTACTTCGCAATTGGGGACGACCAAAATCTACGCCGCATCCTCGGAAGGGTGCGGGTCCCCTCGCATTAGCCGGCTTTTTTGCGGCCGGTGCCTAGTAGCGTGATTACTTTGCCGCGCAGTTTGACGACACCTCTGAGGGCGGCGTCGGGCATGCGCACTACTTCTTCGAACAGCCCGGTCATGGCGCTGAGGAAATCGAGCATGCTTTCCAGGCGTGCGAGGGTGTAGGTGTCTTTTGTAGGATGAGCTTTAATTTCCTGGACGCATTCGGCCAGGAGTTTAAGTGTAGGGTCGATTTCGCGGCGCTTGCGTTCTTCGGAAACGATGCGAAAGATTTCGAAGACGTCTTTGGTGCAATCAAAATGGTCGCGGCGGTCGCCCAGTACGTGAACGACGCGCACGATGCGCCAGCCCTGGAGTTCGCGGAGGCTGGTGCTGACGTTGGAGCGCGCGACGGCGAGGATTACGGCGATCTCGTCGGCGGGTAGCGGGTGCGGCGAGACGAAGAGCAGAGCGTGGATTTGAGCCACGGTGCGGTTGATGCCCCAGCGAGTGCCCATTTCGCCCCAGTGGAGGACAAATTTCTGGGCGGCGGGGGAAAGCGGCGGTGGTTGTGTGTGTTCAGTCATTTCTGTATGAACAGAACGTACAGTAGGGACCGGCGGCTGTCAAGTGGAAAGTTGGTTTGGAGATGAATAGAACAGATCCGTCGGGCGACGAATACGGCCGAACCTTATCGGCGAGGCGCTAATTCAAGGGCTTCGCGAATGCCGTCGAAGCTTGAGTTCGCAAACGCGATCTCGCGGCGAGCGCGAATAGGTCAGCCGACGGCTTGCAAGGTGGAGACTAGTTCGGGGATGTCGATGCGGATGGTGGTGCCGTCGCCGGGGCGGCTTTCGATTTCCAGGTTGAAGTCGGCTCCGTATAAAACTTTGAGGCGTTCGCGGACATTGCTGAGGCCGATGCCCTCAACGTAGACGTGAGGCATTTTTTCTTCGGAGATGCCGACGCCGTTGTCCGCGATTTCGATGTGCAGGCGGCCGTCCCGATTGGAGGTGCGCAGTTGAATTTTGCCGCCTTCAATTTTGGGGGCCAGACCGTGCTTGAGGCAGTTTTCCACGATGGGTTGGAGGAGCATGCTAGGAACGAAGGCTTCGAGGGTGTCTTCGTCGAGTTCCTTGATGATTTCTAGATTGTCGCGGCCGAAGCGTGCTACTTCGATGTCCAGATAATCGTCGATGAATTCGAGTTCTTCGTGAAGCGGAACGAAGGTTTCGTGCTTGCGCAACAGGCGGCGCAAAATATTGCTGAGTTTCAGGACTACGCCGCGGGCAGTGTCGGGATCGAAGCGGATCAATGCGGAGACGGTATTGAGAGTGTTGAAGAGGAAATGAGGATTGATCTGGCTGGAGAGCGCGTCCATGCGGGCTTTGAGAAGCAGCTGCTGGTGGCGCTCGAGATTCATTTCGATGCGCGTGTTGTTCCAGATTTTCAGCGGGGCGGCGACGGACATGAGCGTGGCGATGACGGTTAGAACCAGCCACCAGTTCCATTGCGGGTCGATGGCGAAAAGCCATTTGGGCTTGGTGGCATGAACGAGGGCGACGCGGCCAAGTTCGAGGCCGACGCACGCGAGGAGTGGGGCCATTTCCCAGGAGGGTTGCGCGCGGCGCAAGAGGCGCACGATAGCGCGGGGGATGTTTAGAAAAGTGAAGGGGCCAAAATTCCAGATGTCTTCTTTGTTGGGGATGGCTTGACGGATGAGGCCGCCGATCAGTCCTGCGGTAGCGGCCGCGGGCATGCCCAGCCATTCGTGACCGATGAGAGCGGGAATGGTGATGATGGCGCCGCCGAGCGGGCCGACGACGCGGCCACCGAGCAAGCCCATTAAGAAGGCGCCTTCGAGCGAGAGGTCGGCGAAACGGTACGGGAACCCAACGAGACGCAAAGTGACTCCGAGGATGAGCGGCGGGGTCATGAACAGCATGAGTTTGAGTTTTTGGTCGGGATCGCGCTCTTCGGTGAACAGTACGCGGCGGAAGGTGTTCCAGCGCGCGAGGAGAGCGGCGATGGAAGAGGCGACGCCGACCTTTAGCAGCAAGGTAAAGAGCAGGTCGCGGGCTGAGGTGGTTACGTCCATAGTGCGTTGAAGTGGCTTTGCTTACGCTAAGCTAATGTTACGCGGGATGTAAAGCGTGTAGCTGGAATTTGTATATAGGCATCTAATGCTGGGCGCCGGATTCCGGTTCGGGAAGCGGTCATTCCCCATAGTTTGCGTTTTCATCACGGATAAAACATGAAGAGTACAACTTTGGAAAAGAACAAGGACGTGGAGCTGCAGATGGTAGCGCAGGCGAAATTGCCCACGCGTTACGGGAACTTCACGATTTATGGATTTAAGGGCGCGGGCGCATTGGATGAAGCGGTGGCGTTGGTGCGCGGGAATCTGGGGGGCAAGGTCGCGCCGCTGGTGCGGGTGCATTCGCAATGCTTGACGGGGGATGTGCTGGGTTCGATGCGATGCGATTGCCGGGCGCAGTTGGAGATGTCGCTGAGAGAGATTGGGCGAGCTCCGGCCGGGGTTTTGATTTATTTGCCGCAAGAAGGGCGCGGGATCGGACTGATGAATAAGCTGCGCGCCTATGAGTTGCAAGACGCTGGCATGGATACGGTGCAGGCCAACGAGGAGCTGGGGTTTGCGGCGGACTCACGCGATTACGATTTTTGCGCGGCCATTTTGAAGCAGCTGGGAGCGCGAAGGATTCGCTTGCTTTCCAATAATCCGGAGAAGGTGCGGCAGCTTGAAAGTGCAGGGATTCGTGTGGTGGAACGGGTGGCTTGCCAGCCGCGGATTTCGAGGACCTCGCGGGCGTACCTAAAAACAAAGAGATCGAAGATGGGGCATTTGTTGAAGGGCGTTTAAGGTTAATCGAATAGCGTTGGATGACTTAGAAAATCGAGCTAGCTTCGGATTGTTTAATCTGGCCTGATCTAGCAAGAAAACCCCAGACGCAAAAATGGCGTCTGGGGTTTTTGCTTTATTTTCTGAATTAAAAATCTCCAGTGAAATCACTACTTCCCTGCCGGTGGCTCTTTCTTTTTCTCCGGTGGCGGAGGCGGATTTTTCTTTGGCTCTGGCGCTGGCGGAGCCGGATGCTGCGCGGGCGCGGCCTGCGGCTTGGCTTGCTCCTGTCGCGGAGGCGGCGGAGGCACTTGCTGCGGACGCGCTTGCGGCTGAACCTGTTGTTGACGCTGCGGCGGCGGAGCTGGCGCCGGTTTGTTCTGTGGCGGAGGCGCTTGCTGCGGACGCACTTGTGGCTGAACTTGTTGCTGACGCTGCGGCGGAGGTGCCTGGGCAGGCCTGTTCTGAGGTGGCGGAGTTTGCTGCGGATGCCTTTGCGGCTGAACCTGCTGCTGACGCTGCGGCGGAGGTGCCTGGGCAGGCCTGTTCTGAGGCGGCGGCGCTTGCTGCGGACGAGCCTGCGGTTGTGCTTGCGGCTGAACTTGCTGCTGGCGGGCGGGTGGCGGGGCCGCCGGTCTAGCCGCAGGCTGATTTGCAGGCGGTTGGTTGCGATTCGGCTGCTGTTGCACTGGCGCAGGAGCCGGCGCCGTCTGCGCGCCGGGCCGTCCGGCAGGCGGCTGGTTGTGATTCGGCGGAACGTTTTGCTGAGCCGCGTTGGGTTGCCGGGCTGCGTTTGACTGCGGGGCGGTCGGCGCAGGGCGCGGGGCCGCAGCGGGACGCGGAGGAATCACTGCAGCAATGGGTTTGCCTTGCGGGATTGGCTGGGCTGCGGCTACGACGGCGGGCTTGCCGTGATTGACGGCGGCGAATTGCTGGCGATTCTGCGCCGCTTGTTCGCGATGCTGAACCTGGGTGGCCATCGGCGGAATGCGCTGCTCGCGAGTCGCGGCTAGCTCCTGTGGGGCAGGTGGGCGAGTGACGCCGCCTGGTCCGTTGTAGCTGACGTTGTTCACGGTGCTGTTGTTAGTGGTGGTGTTGTTGATGACATTGTTGGTTACCGAGCGGTTGTAGACCTGAACGTTGCTGGTGGTTACATTGTTCGCTGCACGGTTGTAGTCGAAGCGGTCTCCATTCCAATAACCGCCCTGATAACCCTCACCTGTGTAACCATTGCCGTAATTGATGCCTCCGTAATAGCCGATGTGCCTGCCCCAGCAGCCATTGTGATAGCGATAGCGGTGGCCGCTATATCCCCACCATCCGGGAGTCCACAAATAACCGGCTTCGGGCGGGCGGGCCCATGCGCCAGGAACCCAGTAGTAGCCGTCTGAAGACCAACTCCAGTAGCCGGGGGTCCATATATAGCCGTCTCCTGGAAGCTCCGGCTGGGAATATTCCGGGAGTGGAGGGGGCGGGTCGGAAGCATAAATCGCCGGCTGGCCGTAGTCGTCATCGGAATTGTCGTAGTTGTAGTTGTCAGCGTAGTAGCCAGAATCGTTGTAATTACCGTTGTTGTAATTGGGGTCGTTGTAATTGCCGCCGTTATAGTTGCTGCCGGAATCGCGCTTGCGATAATCGCGGGAATCACGGCTGGAATAGTTGCGGGAATCGTTATTCGAATAGTTTGGCTGCTGTTGGTAATTTGAATTCGGGGCCTGCTGCTGATAATTTGAATTGGGGGCTTGCTGATCGTAGGTTGCCGGCGGTGCGGCGACGGGGACCAGGTTGGCAGAGGCACCGGGATCCTGGGACTGATCAGCGGGCGCAGCGCCTGGCTCCGTCTGCGCAGAGTTTGGAGCCGATTTATTGCATCCTGAAAATACGAATGTGAGTACGAGGGATGCGGCGGCCAGGGCTAGAACAGGTGCCGTTTTACTGACTTGGCTCATAGTGATTTTTCTCCGGCGATGCTTGGGTGGTTGAATTCACAGGGAAGTTTTGAGTGATGTTGCCCGGACTACCATCTCAGTTTTTCTGGCGCAAGTGTACCTCCTGTTTGCGGACTATCACATACGGTGAACTTATTAGAGAGAGGCGCTGCGGCGGATGCTATAGAAGGCTGTAAATGCGTGGCGAATAGGGGCTTGCCGGGCGCCCCAGAGAATGCACTGTAGACCTTATATGGATGCCACTTAGGACTTAAGAGATCGCCAGTTCGCTGTCGCGTGGGCGCTTGCGCTTCCACTGGTAATCTTTTCTTAGCAGGGACTGGTGTTTTTTTAGCTGGGTTTCCAGTTCGCTGAATGCCATCTTGCAACTAGCACGCACATTTTTACCCTCGCCGGTGGCGTGCAGAGCTCCGGTGGGTAAGGAGAGATTCAAGGTGCAGAAATATTGCTCCTTATGCGTGTTCATCCCAAAAACGCAGTGCAATTGCACAAGATCCGGAGCATAGGCTTTGAGTAGTTTGTTTAATTTTGCGACGTGCCGTTCAACGTCTTTCTCGATGGCTTCGTGCGCATCGACGTGCTTGTAACTGATAGACAATTTCATCGGAAGCACCTGTAATTTTTGTTTGGCGTCAAGCGGCGGTTGCTTGGGTCAGGACCTACAAAAATTGTATGGAGTAGAGCAGCTCGTTTGGCAACGAACATGAGGTCCACCAGAGCAGCCTAGCAGCAGAGAACGCAGGCCGCAATCAAGTTTTGCTGATTCGCAACCTGCGTTGACAGCGCGCGGCCGGAACACCTAAGCTCGTTTCGAAATATTGCCTGCACTAATTTGGACAACGATGAGTCCACGATCACGAGGCGCTTCCAAGGTTCGCAAATCTGCGGCCGGCCCGGAGTCGGCCTTGTCCCTAACTCCCAACAGCAAGCAGTTGCTTCGCATAGGTCCGGCGGGCTGGGCTTACAAGGATTGGGCGGGGTATGTTTATCCGCAGCCGCGTCCGAAAAACTTTCATCCGGCTACTTTTCTGGCGGAATACTTCGACACTATCGAGATTAATACTTCCTTTTATCATCCGATGCAGGCTGATCACGCTGCGCAATGGACTGAGCGGGTGAGCGGCAACCCACGATTTTTATTTACCGCGAAACTTTGGAAGAAATTCACGCATGAACAAGACGCCACTTTGGCGGATGAACGCGAGGCGCGTGCGGGTTTAGACGTTCTGCACGAGGCTAATAAGCTGGGTGCATTGCTGGTGCAATTCCCATTTTCGTTTCATCGCGAGCGCGAAACGGTTGAGTATCTTTCACGGTTGCTGAAGCAGTTTTCTGCTTATCCATTGGTGGTGGAGGTGCGGCATTCGTCTTGGGATGCTCCTGCCACGTTTGAATTGCTGCGGGAGCATAATGCGGGATTTTGTAATATCGACCAGCCCATTATTGGTCGGTCTCTCGAACCGTCCACTGCGGCGACTGCTCCGGTGGGATATGTGCGGTTGCATGGGAGGCGGTACGACACTTGGTTTACCGACGATGCCGCTGTGTCGCCCCATGAACGCTATAACTATCTTTATTCCAACGAAGAGCTGAGGCCGTGGGCGGAGCGGATTCGGAAGGTGAGCAAGCAGGCTGGCACGGTTTTTGTGATCACCAATAACCACTACCAGGGCAAGGGCGTGGTGAACGCGCTGCAGCTCATTAATATTCTGACGAAGACTAAGGTTAATGTGCCGGAGCCGTTGCGGCAGCATTTTCCGCAATTGGATGTCATTGCTGCTTCTAGGCCGGCCGAGCCGACGCTTTTTCCATTAGCAACGGCGATCACGCCGGACGCACAGTAGTTCATTCATCAAGAAAAAAAATTGAGTAACTAGTGCTCGGGGAGTTCCTGAGATTTTTGTGGGCGAATTGATTACATTTTTTTGAACAGGTTTTCGAAGGCTTGGCGGGCGTCGGTGGGGCGTGATGGTGATGGGGGCGGACTTGTGGCCGTGGAAGGCTGGGAGTAGGAAGTAGGGGCGGTGTCTTTTTCAATGGTCATACGGAATTCGTAGAAGGTGCAATTGTTTTTTGCGTCCTTGGGGGTGATGCGCTCGGGAATGGGTTGCGTGCATTCGAACTGGACGCCGGAATCGAAGTAGCGGCACTGTTTGCAGGAGTGAAGTTCGAATTGGCACCTTGGGCATGTGCCGTTGGGGTCGAAGCCGGGGGTCAGAACGGCGCCGCAATTTGCGCAGCGGCCGCGGGTGACGGTGCCAACCATTCTGGGGGTGCGTGGGCCGAACTGGTCGGCGCCGCGCGGGCCGCCGGAGGGCGGTTTGCGATCATGATGAATTTTAGATTTTTTTTCGTCTTTTTCCGCGTCGCGATAACCGCGGTGGCTGTACTTTCGATCCACTGACGCCTCCGTCCGTTAATTTCGACGGACTACTGCTAACGCAAACCTGCTATTGGCGCGCATGGCGCACAACAACTTGGCGAGAATCCACTCGGATTGCTACACTCGGCCGGCCTGCGCGATGTTCCAAAGGTTATGACGCAGAATGCTAGGACCGGGGAGCGGAAGATGGGGCCTATATGTTTTTAGCCCTCTGGGAGTTCGAAGTCAAGTCTGGTTGTGAGCAGCGGTTTCGATCGGTCTATGGGGCTGAGGGGGAGTGGGCGCGGCTGTTTCGGACGGATCCGAATTTTCTGGAGACGCGGTTGTTGCGCGATCCTGTACAGGCTAACAAATTTGTTACTTTGGATTTTTGGGAGTCGCGGAGCGCGTATGAATCGTTTAAGGAATTGAATCGTGCAGCTTATTTGGCGATGGATCGGAATTGTCAGAGTTTGACTATTTTTGAGCGGTGTCTGGGATATTTTGATAATTGAATATTTTCATGACGCAATTGGGAGCTTCGTGGTTATGGTATGGGGGTTCCCAGGTTAAAACACCCACCCTACAAAAACCTTTGGGTGGGGCACCCTCTGGGTCTCTTCAGTTTTTGTTGGACATTACTTTCCTCGCGCGCGGATTATTTTTATTTTTGCCTGGGCAACAATAGGGAGATGAGGCCGCTGGGGGGTAGATCGGGTTGGAGGAATTGTTGCGGGGTGCCGGAGGCACGTAGCGCGGCTTCGGCGGCAAGGTAGCCGCTGCGGACTGCGCCTTCCATGGTGGCGGGCCAGCCGGTGGCGGTCCAATCGCCGGCGAAGAAAAGGCCGGGGATTTTTGTTTGCTGGTGGGAGCGCCAGCGATCTACTCCGGGTTGCGGTGAGAAGGTTGCGGTGACTTCTTTGATTACCGTCGACTTCATTAGTTGAGCAGATTGTGCGCGGGGTAAGGCTTGGCGAACTTCGCGGAGGCAGAGGTCGATGATTTCCTGGCGCGATTTTTTCAGGAGTTCGTAGGAAGCGCTGATCACCATTTGCAAGTATTGTTCCTGGTTGTTGGTGGTTCCCTTTTGTTCTGCGTACAACCTGGTTTTATTGAAAATCCATTGGGTGTTGGTGTCGAGGAGGGTGACGAACGGTTCGTCCATGACCGGGCGGTCGAACCAGAAGTGGACGCCGGTGATTGGAGCGGTTTTAATTTTGCTTAAATTAGAGAGGGAGGGTTCGGCGCGGCGAATACTTTCGGGCATTAAATCGAAGAGGGCGTCGTGGGCGACGGCGAAAACATAGACGTCTGCCGATTCTTCTTTCCCCTGGTCAAACTCTACCGACCTGATGGAGGCCCCTTCGGCATTCACACCTCTCACCGGGGAGCGCAAGTTCACTTCCCCGCCGCGCGATTCGATGGCGGCTTTGCAGCCCGCGTATAACTCCGCTAACGGAACGACCGGGACACCCATGCGGTATCCGGTGCTATTCATGAGGAAGGCTTTCCAGAAAACATCGACGCCGTAACGTGCGTCGGTACGATCCAGTTCCTCGTCGAGGGCGCTTACGAGCACTACTCGCCAAAATCTTTCCACGGCGCCTTTGCTCTGACGCCTGCGACGCAGCCATTCGAGCATGGAGATTGGGCGCGGTTCAGTGAGGTCGGCGGTTTTACCTTTGGCGGCCACAATATCCAGCATGGCGCGGGCGATGGATAATTTGTCGCGCATGGTGAGCGGCGCGAAGGTCAGAAACGAACCGGTCATGTGGAAGGGAGCCGGGAGGTAACCCGCTTTCATGATTCCACGGCGACCTTGCGGATCGAGGAAAACGAGTTCGTCGAAGAATTTGATTTTGCCGGCGGAGCCGACGCGGCGATAGAAATCGTCAAGGTTGGTGCAGCAGCCGAGAGTTACATGCTGGCAATTATCGACGTGTTCGCCATTAGGCAAAACATAGGAGGTGGCGCGGCCGCCGAGGAAAGGCTTCTGTTCGAACAGCCGTATGCGCCAACCTACTTCAGCTAACGCGACGCCGCACGCCAGTCCCGCCAGGCCGCCGCCGATCACGATCGCGCTTTTCAATAATATTCTCTTCCGTCAGGCGGCCGAAGCGCGCCTTGGCAATGAACACCATTTTCTCCGCGCGCGAAAGGCGCACGCGTTCACCGAACACGGCAAAATCCTGGGACTCGATGCGGGCGAGAAGCGCGCTGTACGTATGAGTGAGCAGCCATAAAGTGCCTCGGCTGTCTTCGTCGATCAGGCTTAATAGTGCGGCGCCTTGTTTGTACAGTAGCCAGGCTCGTTCGGCTTCGAAGCGCAACAACTCGCGCACTCCGAGTGTGGCGTGGTGCAAACCGAAGTCGGTGGCTGAGACGCCATAGCGAGCCAAATCTTCCACGGGGAGATAGACGCGGCCTAATTTATAGTCTTCGTGAACGTCGCGAATGATGTTGGTGAGTTGAAAGGCCAGTCCCAGTTTTTCCGCGAGGTCCAGCGCGTGCGAATCGCGAAAGCCGAAGACGTGGGTACAGGTGAGACCGACGGTGCCAGCGACGCGATAACAATATTCCTTGAGCCGTTCAAAGGTGGAATAGGTGTGTACCGTTAAATCCATTTCCGCGCCGGAGATTAAATCGTGAAGGTAGCGGGAGGGCATGCTGTAGCGCTGCATGGTGTCAACCAGGGCAGGCAGGACTGAGACGCCGTCCGGCTCGTCATTTAGCGGCAAATCGCGCCGCTGCGTGAGGGCGCGGTCGAAAGCGGCGCGCCATCTGGCGAGGCCGCGCTGCTTGTCGGCGACATTGTCGCCTTCGTCGGCTACGTCATCGACCAGGCGCATGAAGGCGTAGAGGGCGGTAAGCGCGTCACGCTTTGGTTTCGGCAAGAGGAAAAATGCGTAATAAAAATTGCTGTGCGCGGCTTTGATGATGCGCTGGCATTCCTGGTAGGAATCCGCCAGCGAACTGACCGCGATGGAATTTTGCAGGTCGTCGGGTTTGCGATTGGTGGCGACGGCTCGTGTGACCAAGGCGCGGCCCAGCAAACGCACCTGCTTAGTTTTACTGATGGACGGGCGACGGTGCAGCGTGTCGTAGCCCATTTCTTCGATGGCGTCGAGGACGGCGATTCCGCCTTTGCTAAAGAGTTCGAGATCGACGCTTAAGCGAGCATCCACCATTTTTGCCAGTGGCGCGCCTTCGGCGAACAAGGTGCGGGTGCTGGCGATTAATGATTTCATCAGCGAGATATAGCGGTCATCGAAGTGGCGCTCGAGAATGTCTTTTTCGGTTATGCCGTGGGCGGCGGCTTCGTCGAGTGGTATGTAGATGCGCCCTTTTTCCATGTCGCGCGAAACGTCCTGCCAGAAATTGGTGAGTTGCAGCGCGGTGCAAGTGGCGTCAGATAGCCGTTGGCGGTGTTCATCGCGGTATCCGCAAAGGTAAAGAACCAGGCGGCCGACCGGATTTGCCGAATACTCGCAGTAATGGAGGAGGGTAGGCCAGTTTGGGTAGCGCTTAATTTTTTGGTCCTGGCGGAAGGCTTTTAATAGATCGGCGAATTCCTGTTCGGGAATGTCCTTTGCGATGATGGTTTCGCAGATCGCCACGAAGACGGGATGAGCGGGACGGCCGTCGTAGCAGGCGTTTAATTCGTGTTCCCACCAGTTCAGTAACTGCAGTGCGCGGGTGGGTTCGGGTATTTCATCGCCCAAATCGTCGGCCCAGCGGCAATAAGCGTACAAATTGTAGAAATGTTGGTGGAGCTCGGCGGGTAGAAGCCAGGAAGCTACATTGAAATTTTCGTAGTGATGGGTGGCGAGCCAGCGCGTGTATTTCTGAGCTTCTTCAACGGAGCAGCCCGATGCGGGTGCTCGATCGGCGATGTGCAGTTCCCCAGGGCGCAGCATACAGCGAATAAACCTCCCGATCACTGGAAAAGTCTACGAAAAAATTCCGGCGCGTTAAAAATAATTATGGCCGGACGAAATTATGGCCGGACCGCCAACTTGATCTGGCCGCTACGTGCCTGCATGCGTTCGAAGGCCTGGGGCAAATCCGCGAGGTGGATTTCCTCGGTCACGAAATCGTGGGCGGAGATGTCGCCGCGCCGAATGGCCTCGAGCGCGTCGCGAATGAATCGCGGAGTATGGTGAAAGGGAGAAATCAATTTAATTTCAGAGTAGTGAATCTCCGCGGGCTCGATTTCCACTTGTGTGCCGCTGGGCAGACCGCTGAAGAAATTTACTACGCCGCCGCGCCGGACCATGGCCAGGGCCTGCTTCCAGGTGACCGGATTACCAGCGGCTTCCACGACAGCATCGGGACCGCGCTGGTCTTCGGTTAGTGCTTTAACCGCGGCGACAATGTCGGGGGTCTCGTTTACGTTAATCGTTGATATCGCCCCGAGTCGCTTTGCGACTTCCAGAGCCTGGGCGCGGCGCGCTAGAGCAATAACACGCACTCCGCGCCGCGAAAGCATGCGCACGAATTTCAAGCCGATGGGCCCGCAACCGATTACCGCGGCGGTGTCGCCAGCCCGCAATTCCATTTCGTGAATGCCACGCAGCACACACGCCAAAGGCTCGGCCAGGGCGGCGCTGGCGTCATCGACCGAGTGGGGTACTTCCAACATGTTTTCCGTGGCGATGCGGCCGGGGATGCGCATGTACTCCGCGTAGGCGCCATTGTTGAAGAGCAGGTCCTCGCAAAGATTTTCTTGTCCTCGGCGGCAATGGAAGCAACGCAGGCAAGGAGCGGAATTGGCGGCTACCACACGCATGCCAATCTGCCAGCGAGGATCTACACGCTTTCCAACGGCGGCAATTTCGCCGACCACTTCGTGGCCGAAGACGGCTGGGGGCTGAATCATCTTGGCGTGATAACCGCGCTTCCAAACCTTCAGGTCGGTGCCATCCGTCAGCGCGAGAAGCACGCGGATGAGGACTTCATCGGCGGCCAGCGCGGGCACTTCGATTTTTTCTACACGCAAATCTTCGCTGCCGTAGAGGACGGCGGCGTTCATTTTGGCGGGGACGGCCATCCACGGCGCAGCGGTTTTCAAGCCTGCACCGATCTCCGCTTTTCTTGTGGTCGTCGATCTCATTGGTGAGTGATCAGTATCTTAAGGGATTCTACTGTCGGACGCGCTGCCAGTTCCAATCCCTCTTGGATTCTGGCTAGCGGAAAACGATGCGTGACGATGTCCATAACGGGAAGCTGTTTTTTTAGTATCAAGTCCGCCGCAGTGTCTTGAATGTCCGCCGCGGCGCTATAGCTACCCAGAATTTCCTTTTCGTCGATGCCCACTTCGGCAGCCGGAAACTCGATTCTGGTCACCGGGTCATTGGCCGCGAAGAGCAGGACGCGACCGCCTGGCCTGGCAGCTGCCAAAGCGTCCGCGACAACGGCAGGATGCGCGACCGCCACCAGCACCACATCGGCGCCGCGCCCCTCGGTGCGGTCCTTAATTTCCTGTACCAGCTTACCACCACTGTTAGCGCCGAAGGACTCAAGGGCGCCGAGGGTCAAGCTCTTGGCGCGTCGGACAGCCATGGGATCGCTCGTGAAGATGCGCGCACCCTGGAGCTTGGCGACCATCAATAGTTGCAAGCCGATAGGACCGCAGCCCAGCACCAGTACGGTTTCACCTTGGGTGACGCGAGCTTTTTGCACCGCTTTGAAGATGGTGTTGATGGGCTCTATGAAGGTGGCTTCTTCAAAGGTGACGTCGTGGGGGAGAGCTACGATGCCGCGCTCCGCGACCCAAGGCATGGCTTTCACATATTCGCCGAAGCCCCCGCCGTTGGGAGTGAAGCCGCCGGTCAAGCCTGTGGACTTGTATTGCTTGCATTGAGAAAAGAGGCGGCGCTGGCAATAAAAACAATTCCCGCAGGGTACATGGTGGAAACTCATGACGCGGTCGCCTAACTTCCATTGGGTGACGCCGGGGCCTACGGCGACAACCGTGCCGGCGAGCTCGTGACCTAGAATCTGCGGGGGATTTACGTAGGCTTGGAAGATTTTTTTGATGTCGGTGCCGCAGATGCCGCACGCGGCGACTTTGATTAGGACTTCGCCGTCGCCGACGTCTGGGACGGGAACTTCCTCAACGTATACGCGGCCCTTTTCGCGGTACACGCCAGCATGCATGGTTTTCGGCACTGGTCCCAATGTGGCGGGCGCGTGAAGCATGGTTCCCGTACCGCTCATGATGCGGCTCATGATGCGGCCACTTCCTGCAATTCAGGCGGAGGCCAACCGTGCGTCGCAAAAGATAATTTTTTGATGTAGGCCTCGAGAAAATGTGCCAGTGCTTCTGCCGCTGTTTTGCTTTCGCGACCGAGACGCACCAGCGCCGGGAGCACCAGCGGATGTTTCGCAACGTAGCGGACGACGCCACCAACACGCACATTGCCTTGCTCATCCACCATCGTGTCGATATCCACCGGCAGGTCGCGATCGAATGAGTCGGAAATTATGCGAATGGCGATAGCCGGGACCTCTTTGGTGCGCGCCACCGACAGAATCCAGAAGGTCTCCATGTCCACTGCGTCCGCGAAAGGAGCGAGACGCGCCTTCTCTGCCGCGGTACCCACAACATGGTCGGTGGTCAATAAAGATTCGATGGGTTTCGCGCCATCGCCGAAAGCGCGCGTCCAAAGATTTCGCGCACAAACCGCGGTGCCACCGTTGCCATCGTGCTGCACTTTTCTGGCGACGACCACGTCTCCTAAGTCAACCGACGCTTTCAGAGCCCCCGCGAATCCTGAAACGACACAAAATGAATAGTCTTTTGACATCACCGCTGCGGCAGTGCGCTGCGCATTCGCTGGACCCATTCCAGTGATGACAAAATCTACTGTCGCTCTCCCAACTTGAGCGCGGTGCAGCGCAACGCCGCCGACAGTAACTTCTTCCAGATCGCGCAGCGCGCGCCAGGGGGCGAATTCAGCTTCCACCGCGTAAGTGATGAGAACGTTCATTGCAATATTGTCCAGCTACACTGGTACGGCGTGGGCCATGCGTTTGATGCGCCGTTCGCTTACGTAGCCGTTTTTTTCGTACCAGCGCACGGAGCGTTCGAATGCTGCCGCTACGGGTTCGGCGCGAAAGCCCAATTCCCTTTGGGCACGCGTGCAATCCACAAACATTAGATGCTCGGCGATTTTTGCGCCTTCGACTGGAATTTGCGGTTCGCGTCCGATAAGTCGCGAAAATGCGGTCTCTGCATAGGCTACACCTAAGGCCAGACTATGAGGAATTTTGAACTTAGGCGCTGGCAGGCCGGTAAGATGCGCGAGAGAGTCCAAAACCTGCTTCAGGGTGAGGTTTTCAGCGCCCAAAAGATAGCGCTCTCCGATTTTGCCTTTCTCGCTTAGGAGCAGATGGCCTGCCGCGCAATCTTCCACGCCCACAAAGTTCAGGCCGGTTTCCACGTATCCGGGCATTTTGCCATTCAGGAAATCCACGATGATTTTTCCGGTGGGGGTTGGTTTCCAATCCCCCGGACCTACTGGGGTGGTGGGCATAGCTACGACGACGGGGAGGCCATCTTTGGCGGCCTGCAAGACTTCTTGCTCGGCCATCCACTTGGAGCGTTTGTAATGGCCAATCATTTCGTCGATCTTGGAATCGATAAATTCGTTGGGCAAGGCAGGGCGGTCCACCGCAATGGTGGCTACGGTGCTGGTGTAAATGAGCTTTTGTACGCCAGCGTGGCGGGCAGCGGCCAACAAGTTTTTTGTGCCGCCCACGTTTGAGTCGTAAATGTCCTGAGGATTCTCGGACCACAGACGATACTCAGCTGCGAGGTGGAAAACGCGTTGGACGCCGCTCATGGCGCGCGTCAGTGAAGATTGATCGCGCAAATCACCGGTGACGTATTCAAGCGACAAATCAGCAATGGCGCGATTGGAACTGGAGGCGCGGACTAGGACGCGTACGTCTTCGCCACGGGCTACGAGTTGACGGGCTACATGACTGCCAAGAAATCCTGCTGCACCGGTAACGAGGGTGGTCATAGCGCGCGCAATCCTTCCTCGTGGGCCTCGCGGGTGGGCACTTTTTCAACCTTTCCAAGCGTTGGGCTGGTGCGCTTTTTTTCAAAGCGAGGTTGGCCAGCGGTTAAATCGAGAAGCGCTGAAAAGACTCTCCAATGCCGGCTCGGTATCAAGTCCCGCGCGGACTGCAGCGCCTCGCTGGCAGTTTGGTCATTAGCGATGGCCGCAGGGCGCTGGTGAATCCAGCCATCTACATCCAGGGTCGAAAGGAACCTTGCTAACCTGAGGAACTCGGCCCTGTCGAAGCGAGGGAAAATCGTGGTCTCGATACAAATGTGAAAGCCGGAAAGTTTGGCGGTGCGGATAGCTTCCATGGTGGCGCGAAAATTTCCGGTTTGCTGAGCGCGCGAATCGTGGACGTCTTCGAGACTATTGAGAGCCAACACCAAGTAAAGGCGCGAGACGGGGCGGAATTCGTGGATGCGCCGGCGCAAAAGGGTTTCATTCATTTCGACGAATACGGTACGGCCGCAATTGACGATTTCGCGTGCCAGCTGGCCGATGTGCGCATGTTGCAGCGGGGCGTCGCCACCGATCCACACTACAGGCGCGGAACTTGCGCGCACTCGCGAGAGAGCTTGCCAATCTCTTGAAGAAATTTCTGACGACGATTTGACGCCGTTTGGTGGGGCAGCTTCGGTGTGAGCCCTCAATTCGGCCAAATCAAGCCGCAAGGCCCAGGGGTAACGCGACGCTCCAAATAATTTTTGCGCGATGCGAACCCTGGCAAGATCCCAGGTGAGTCGCGGGGGAAGGCGCATCATGCGCGCTAGATTCCGGAGCGCAGCCGGAATTCGTTGGGCTGGAACTGCAAGGCGCAGAATTCGTCGGCTCTGCGGGCCTGATTGTGGTAACGCGATAATGCGTATACCGGGAAGGAATTGCGATAAAGATGATATTTCAGGTAAAAAACGCACGGGAAACCGGTACCGGTGAAGTCCTGCTCGCTCCAGGAACCGTCTTCGTTTTGGTTTCCGACAAGATAGGAAACCGCGCGGGTGATGGCGGGGTCGCTGGTATTTGAACCGGCCAGCAAACCGATCAGACCCCAAGCGGTTTGCGAAGGCGTGCTTGCGCCCTGACCCTTGGAGGATACGTCGGAATAAGCTTTGAGCGATTCGCCAAAACTGCCGTCGGCTTGTTGGACAGACTTCAGCCAGGCTACGGCGCGCTGGCAATATTCCTGCGCGGTTAATGAAACGGTTTCGAGCGCTCGGAGGACACCGCTGGTGCCATAGACGTAGTTGACGCCCCAACGACCGAACCAGGAGCCATCGCCGCATTGATCTTTCAGCAAGAACTTGACAGCTTTTCGTATGGCGCGATGATCCGCAGGCCAGCCAAAGCGTCCGAGGCATTCGAGAACTCGAGCGGTGACGTCGGCGGTGGAGGGATCGATCATGGCGTTGTGATCGGCGAAAGGAATATTGCACAGGAAGCGGCGATCATTGTCGCGGTCGAAGGCGCCCCAGCCGCCGTCGCGGTTCTGCATACTTAGGAGCCATTGAATGCCGCGTCGAGTGGCGGCTTCCATGCGCTTGGCGTCAGGGAATTTCACGCGTTGCAAGGCCATGAGGACGAAAGCGGTGTCGTCCACGTCGGGATAAAAGTCGTTGCGAAATTCGAAAGCCCAGCCGCCGGGTTCGGCGTCTTTGTTTTTTACTTGCCAATCGCCGGGCCCGAGAATTTGTTTCGACAATATCCAGTCAGCGGCCTGGACTAGCGCGGGGTCGTCGGGAGCTACGCCGGCTTCTTCGAGGGCGACCATGGCGATGGCGGTATCCCACACGGGGGAAACGCAAGGCTGCAGACGGATGGTTTCGTTGTCTTCGATCTCAAAGCGGGCAAATTCCCTGGTTTCCCGGCAGGTCAACGGATCGTCGGGGCCGTAACCCATGGCTACCAGTGAAAAGATGCAATTCATCATCGCGGGATAGATGGTGCCCAATCCTTCGGAGCGCTCCATGTGCTCGAGAACCCATGATTTCGCTTCGCGCAGGGCACGTTGGCGCAGGGGCTTCCAGGGCAGGCGCTCGTAAAACTTCAGGCCCCGATCGAGGGCCAGGAAAAAATTTCGCCAGGAAATAAGCTGCTTGCTCCAGTCGAAAGCGGCTCTTTTGCGGGTTGCATCCTTGAAGAGTTCATCGACTTGCGCGCGCTCGGGGAGCTTCCAGTTCGGTCGGAGGGCGGAAAGAATCATCATGGGGATGACGATGGCGCGCGTCCAGGAGGAAAATTCGTAAATGTTGATATAGAACCAATTGGGCAGGAGCATGAGCTCGGGCGGAATGGCGGGGACTAATTCCCAGCCGACGGCACCGACGAGTGCCAGATAGAAGCGCGTATAAGAATTGGTCAGTTCCAGGCCGCCCAAGGCGTGCACTGACGCTCGCGCGTTGGTCATGTGGGGCGAGTCTATCGAGTCACCGGCCAATTTCAGGGCAAAGTAGGCTTTACAGGTGGCGTTCAGTTCAGAGGGGCCGCCGGGATAAATGCTCCAGCCGCCATCAGCGAGTTGGCGACGGCGGACGTAGGTGGCAAGCTTGGCGATGCGGTCTGGATCAGCCTTGCCGAGTACGAAGAGGTAATAGATATAGTCGGATTCGAGGGTGGTATCGGCTTCGAGTTCGCCGAGCCAGTAGCCTTCCTCGGTCTGCAAGGACAATAGGTGATTGGCGCCCCGCTCGATGGAGCTTTCAAGGCGTTCAGCCCAATCCTGCTGGCGCCAGGGTAGCGGCGCCTGAGCAACTGCCAATTCATCTTCCATGCGAACAGAAGACGCCATCAGGTGCCAGTCCTCCCCATCAGCCCATCGCGAGCACCGATGGGGAACTTAGATAATTCTTTGGAAAGCGGAACTTCTATACCCGTTGCCCGAACACCCTAGGATTTTCGACCTGAGCGTGCCGACCCTCTAGCAGGGCGTACACTAGTACTAGTAGATTATCGCCGGGATTGGCCTCAGGGGTCAACGATATTGTCTCATTTGGAGATGAACATGGGGCGGGAGAAGGTTACAACCTGACGTCTGCGGGGGCTTCCAGGGTGCGCCTGATTAGGACCTGCAGCGGGAGGGGCAAAGGCTCGCCTTCCCTTTGGAGAACCGAGGGGGTCTGGTTCAGAAGCTGACCAGGGAGTTTCATCCAGGGGACCGCTTCCCCGACTGGGGTATCGACGCTACCAACTCGTAGCACGAAGGCGTCGGCGCGGTCGAGAACGATGCGGGCGGAGTCTTTGAAATCCTCGCGGCTAGGGTCTATCACCGCGAAATACAAACTGGGTTGGACGAATTGCAGAACGGAATTGCTCTCAAGAATGAGAGTGGGCGGCTCGGAGTCGTTTCTAGACGGCAGCTCGGCAAGTGCCTCGCGCAGGAGCGGGAGGCCTTCGGCTAGAAAGCCTTGCTTGGTCCTGAGCCAGAAAGAGCGTTGTGCGCCGGCGGCCAGGAAACGAGAACTGTCCGTGCCGGTGCCGGCGCTTTTTTCCCAGCTGATGGCGTAACTGTGTTCGTCGGGAGCGCAGTCGCAATTCTCGCCGTTTTTTGCGCACACGCCGTGGCCGTATTGGGTGATCTTGCCTGCGATCCAGTTTTCTTCTGGAAACGCGCGGATCACGTCGCAGACCAGTTGGGTCTTGCCGATGCTGCGAGTGTGGCCACCGACAACGATGAGGCGCCAATTTTGTTTCTGCTGTGCCGCTGATGTTTGCAACGCTGCCTGCCTTCTCGGGACTGCTATTTCGCCGAATTCTCCGCGACTATACGGTCTGCTTATTTTCTCACATTGCACTCAAGATTCTTGATTCTTGATGCCAATTCAGGAAGGCGGGTTTGCCACGCGAACTGTTCCTTGAATTTTTCGAGAGAGCGCGCGGGAGTGCCCCAGACGGTCTCTCCGCTTCGAATAGTTTTCCCTCCGAGCACGCCAGACTGGCCTCCGATGATGGCGCCATCTTCGAGTTTGCAGCGTTCGCCGAAGCCTGCCTGGCCGCCCACCACAACGTTTTTGCCAAAGGTGCAAGAACCGGAAAGTCCCGCTTGGGCGGCAATCACCGAGTGCTCGCCGATTTCGCAGTTGTGGCCGATATGAACGAGATTGTCCAACTTTACTCCGGTGGCAATCCTGGTGTCTGCGAGAGAGCCGCGATCGATAGTGGTATTGGCGCCGATTTCCACGTCGTCGCCAATTTCGACGATTCCTGTTTGTGGGAATTTCCAATGTTGGCCTTCGCCAAAGGCGTATCCAAAACCGTCTGCACCGACCACCGCGCCGGAGTGAATCTCCACGCGGTCGCCCATGCGCACGCCGTTGTACAAGGTGACGTTAGAATGAATTCTGCAATTTTTGCCGATCCAGCATCCGGCGCCGATTACAGTGTGGGGACCGATTTGCGTGTCTTCGCCGATGTGGACGTCTTCGCCGATTACGGCGTAGGGGCCGATGCTGACGTTCGGGGCGATTTGCGCGAGAGCCGCGATAATCGCGGTGGGATGTACACCTGTGGCGAGCGGAGTTCGGTCCATAAGCAGTGCGGCGGCTTTGGCGAAGGCTAGCTTTGGCGTGGCGGTACGCAGGATGGTTTTACTTAGTAACTCGAGGTCCAACGCTGCGACCACGCAAGTAGCGGCGGAAGCCTGTGCCCGGGGGACATTTTTTGCGGAGTCGGCATAGATTAAATCACGAGGGCCGGCCCGTTCTGGCGAGGCGACCGCGCTCAACTCCAGATCACCATTCCCTTCGACTGTAGCCCCGACCGCGGCCGCTAATTCTTTGGCGGTTTTTTTCATGATGCCCTCGCTAACGCTTTTCGTTCTCAGAGACTCAACACATTAATTAAATGTATACAACGGCGGCTGGCCTGGCGGCCTGGTATTCCAACGGCCATGCAACCACACCCACTGATCGGGATACTTTTTGATAATTTCTTCGAGCACCTTTGTAAATTTCTGGGTGTTCTCGAGGATATCGCGGTCCATGTTTCCGGTGCGCGTTAACTGGACCGGGAGCTCGAATCTGAGGCGGTATTTTTTGATGTGGTCGTCCCAATATACATAGCCTGGGACTACAGCGGCGCCGGTGTGCAGGGCCACACGGGCCAGTCCGGTGGTCGTGCACGCGGGCGTGCCGAAAAAATCTACGAAGACTCCTTCTTCGGGCATGGTGTTTTGATCGGCTAGGATTCCTACTGTGCCGGCATCTTTCAAAACTTTAAGCATTGTGCGCGCCGATTCGTTTTTGAAGATGGGCCGATTGCCGCTTAAAGAACGATAACGATTCACCAGTTGATCGAGCCTGCGGTTGTCTAGGGGGCGGGCCATGTAATGCAGTGGGTAGCCATACAAAGCGTGCGCGAAAGAAGAAAGTTCCCAGGCGCCGATGTGGCCGGTTAGATACAAGACTCCCTTTCCTTGTTCGTGGCCCTGCAGGAAATTTTCGTGACCATCGAGAACGACTACATCTTCGATATTTTGTTTTGAATATTTGGGGAGACGGGCGAACTCGGCGGCCATCCAGCCAAGATTGCGAGTCATCTTGCGAATGACGTCGGCGCGTTGCGTTTCGGTCCAATCTGGAAATGCGTGGCGCAGATTAAATTCGGCGGTTTTGCGCAACTTTGCAGACAGGAGAAAGAGGACATGCGCGGCGGAAGCGGCCAGCGGCCGGGCTATTTCGCGTGGCAAAACTTCCAGAATTGTTAATAACCCGCGTACAACCGCGTACTCTGCCCATTCCTTCATCACTGGTCTGAGCGGCTGCTATCCGCTGCCTCGACAGTATGCCTGCGGGCGCGGCTACATTGCCATGGACATTGCGCACGATGTTAGACTCACGTCCGTAGTTACTTTTTTCGAATGACCGATACCGTCCCAGCTCTGGCGAAAAAATCCGGCGACGATCCCTACCGCGACACCTCTTTTCGTGACCTGTCTTTGCGCAAGATCAGCTGGGGTGTGCTGATTCTTCTGACGCTGTACGTTTGCTACTTCAGTCATCTGGGGGCTTTTGGGTTTATCGGGCCTGATGAGCCGCGTTACGCGTGGATCGCGCGAGACATGGCGGAGTCCGGCGATTGGGTCACGCCGCGACTTTACGGCAAGCCGTGGTTTGAAAAACCGGTCCTTTATTACTGGGCCGCGGCGGTGTGTTTCAAATTGTTTGGGGTGAAGGAAACCAGCGCACGGTTGCCTAGCGCGATATGCGCGCTGCTCGCCACACTTGCGTTAGCGGGGATGGCACTGAGGATCGGCGGCTGGCAGATGGCGCGTGGGGTGCTGTTGCTTTTGCCGTCTACTGTGGGAATGATCGGTTTTTCACATGCGGCTTCGACGGACATGCCATTCAGCGCCATGCTGAGTATCGCTATGGTTTGCGCGGCTGTCGCGCTAGATCTGGTGCCTGGAAATTTTTTAGAGAAAAATCCGCCGGACGGGTTACCTGCTGGGGAAAACAGTGAGGATGAATCGGTCTCCCGGCATAGGAAGAAAACTATCCATCTCAGTTTGGCGCTGTTTGGATTTTTCCTTGGACTCGCGGTTCTAGCCAAGGGTCCGGCGGCATTAATTCTGGCCGGTGGCGCAATACTTTTGTGGGCGGCGTTGACGAAACGTTGGCGCGATGGGCTGCAGCTGCTTCATCCCCTCGCCATCGGCACATTTTTACTGGCATCGCTTCCCTGGTACGGGTTATGCGCTCTTCGCAACCCCGAGTTTTTTCGCGTTTTTATCATCGAACACAATTTCAAGCGTTATCTGACGCCAGAATTTCAGCACATTCAACCTTTTTGGTATTACCTGCCGATTACGATCACAGCACTTTTGCCGTGGGTGTTTTGGCTGGCATGGTTTGGCAATAGAGAAGTCCGCAATGACAAAGGCGGGTATCAGCGAAGGCAAATTTTGTTTCTGGCGGCGTGGGGTGTCTTCCCCATTTTGTTTTTTTCCTTATCGAAATCCAAGCTCCCCGGTTACATCCTTCCGGCGGTACCTCCGCTGGGTTTTCTAATTTCACTCGCGGTCACGCGCGTGCTGAAATCCAAGCAGGTGTCTGGGCAATACGTTCTCGGGCTGATAGGCGCGTTATTTTTCGTGTCGCCGGCTTGGATATTTTTTTCGAAAGCCCATGTTCGAGGGCCGCTGGTATCGCTTTACGTTATGGTGGCGGCGGTCGGTGGTTTGATTGTTATTGGGGCGGCGTTGCTACGGCAGACGCGTGCGGGTTTAGCTTTTTCTGTTGTGCTCTTGCTGTTCCTGCTCAATTTGGTCTATGTGTCGCTCAGCAAGCTGGATCCACAGCTTTCCGCGCGGAGTTGTGCGAGGCAGATTGGCGTTGAACGCGCGGCTAATACTTATTCCTTTAAACTGCAGCGCTCGTGGCAGTACCAGCTAAATTTTTATCTGCACCGCGAAATTGCGGAGTGGAGTCCCAGTGTAGCCGGGGAGGCCACGGTGGTGACCAGCGAGAAAAATCTTGAGGAGCTCGAGAGAAGCGCGCAAATCGTTGCGGTAATTTCCAAGCAGTCGCCGGAAGCGGAGATTGTGGTGCTCAGGTCATTCTTCTAATGGGCTTTTAACTGTTTTTTAGCGAGGTCCCTGCTTTTTAGAGGCCGCCGCTTTAGCGCGTGGCACGCCTGGTGGCCGGCAAATGGGTTAGAAAAAAAGATACGACGCGATTCTCGTAGGCGCGTTTGTCGTCATCATTCATGGCCACAAAATTCCCGTGCCCGATAATAGCTTGTTCACGAGGCTCGGGAGCTTTTACAAACATATTGCGTGCGATGGCGGCGAGTTCGGGGTCATCCGCAGCCTGAATAAAAAGTATAGGAACGTTTGTCAAGGCGTTCAGGCGCGTGGACAACGGCGGCTCTTTACGAAACGGCAGGTTGAGCAGGTCGAAACTGAACTCCGCGGAACGAATCATGAACGGGAATCCGGCGAGGCCGGTGCGTTCCACGCCAATTTTCACCATTTGCGCTGGAGTGTCGTACACGGAGTCGAGGACCAAGGCGCGAATGCGCGGATCTCGCTCGGCCTCTCGAAGCGCCGCGTAAGCGCCGAGGTTGTAACCCCACACGCCGAAATTATGGGGATCAACGTCGTTGCGCGCGGCCAGCGCATCGAGGGCGGAGCGCAGTTCGTCGGCTTCGCGATAGCCGAAGGTAGTGGCCCCAGAATTACCGCCATGCGCGGCGAAATCAAACAAGAAGACATTGTACTGATGGTCCTGCAAGGCGGAAACCAGGGTCAGCAACTCTGCGCGGCTGGAACCATAACCATGGCAAAGCACGATGGTGGGAGCGCCGCGGAAGCCTGGAAAGAACCAGCCTTCGCGGACCTGGTGATTCAAGACAGTGAATTGCACGGCGTCCGGGCGTCCGGGAAAACTTTGCAAATCAATTTCCGAGCTGGTGCGCTCCGGCTTGACGATGCGATATACCAGGAAACCCGCCACGCCGGCGGTGGCCAATACGGAGAAAAAGAGCAGTGCCAAAATAGCGGTGAGAAGTTTGGTATACCAGCGTGTGGGATAACGTAGTTCAGAGAGGATGGACATGCGTGATCTGCGCAAGGTGGACGTCAAGAGCGCCGTTTTTTCTGTTCCTCACAGTAAAGGGTTCGTACGAATGCTGACAATTCGCATGCTAGCACACCCTTGCGCCGGGCACTTTCGCGAGCACTTGGTATGTGTCGCATTTATATCGCGCCACAACGCGGAGCCGAAGGCCAGCGAGTGCAACACTGAGGCCATCCCAGTTTTGAAACTGCCACAAGCATGCCCTGGCAGGCGAGCCTACCAGGGCAGCAGCCATTCCCGCGTCATTGCGCGAATCAGCTATCATAGGAATGTGGGCGGCAGGGCCGCTCGCCTTCCTATTCACCCATGAACATTGTCGATTTGCGACAGACCACGGTCCGGCAACTAGAGTCCCTTCTTGAAGAAGAATCTCGCCACTGGCGCAAGGAATTGCACTGGGATTATCGCGGCGCGCTGGAACTCATCAAACGTTTTCTGGAGGCGCGCGCTTTAGCGGGGAGCGTGGCGCTCGAAAATGGTAATGCCGCAGGGTACTCGTTTTATGTGATGGAAGAACAAAAGGGATTGATCGGCGGGCTGTATGTTTCGGCGCAATTTCCGCAATCTGCTATTGCGCAGCGGTTGCTGGAGGAGACGCTCTTTTCCATGCGGGCTATTCCGCACCTGGAACGCATCGAGGCGCAGCTGATGCCTTTCAGCGGACCAATCGATACCCCGCTGCGGGACCAAGGGTTTAGCTTATTTACGCGGCAGTTCATGCTGCTCGACTTGCAGAAGGGGGGGAAGACCAATTCCAACAATTCCGCCGGGCTACGGATCGATCGCTGGAATGACCGGTACTTCGAACCGTGCGCCAAATTAATTTATTTGTCGTACGCCGATCATGTGGACGGGGAGATTAACGACCAGTATCGCAGCATCGCGGGAGCGCTGCGCTTCTTGAAAAATATTATTTTGCTGCCGGGTTGCGGGCAGTTCGTGCCGGCGGCGTCGTTCGTTTTGCGGCAGCCGGGCAGCGACGAGCTGGTTGCCGCGGTGTTGACGAGCGAAGTGTCGCCGGGAGTTGGGCACACCACGCAAATTTGTGTGGTTCCGGGATTTCAGGGGCACGGGCTAGGACGCATGCTGATGCAAAAATCGAGTGATGCGCTGCGAGCTTTAAAATTCAAGGAATTGACCTTGACGGTTACTTCGGAGAACCGCACTGCTGTGCAGCTTTATGACCGGCTGGGGTTTCACACTATTAAATCGTTTACGGCGGGCGTGTGGCCGCGGTAAAGGTTTTGGCGATTTGGGCTTGAGAGCGCTGTTATAGTCGCGGTGCTATGAAACGTTCGATACCTGTCACGATGTTGGGCTGCCTGTTTATCATTGTGGGTCTGGTAGGTTTGGCTTACCACCTTTCGCAACGACCGCTGGACCGTTGGGTTGTGCTGATTTCCTTTATTGAAATAATTGCTGTCGTGGGTGGAGTGTTCCTGCTTAAAGGGCGCAACTGGGCTCGGTGGCTGATGCTTGGGTGGCTTGCCTTTCACGTTGTGGCGAGCGCATTTCGCTCGCTGTCAGACTGTATAGCTCATGTAGTGCTGCTTGTAGTTGTAGCCTATTTCTTACTTACTCCGCCTGACTCCAAATATTTTCAGACTCCGCTGTCAGAGTGAGCGGCGCGCAGGCCTAAGCACGCAGTGATTGGGCTGGCAAGAGTCGAATCACCGTGTCGACTGTGAGGGACCAGCCATTGAGCGCCGCATGATAGTAAAATGCTTGCGGGCATGCCGCGCAAACTCACCTCGGATGAGCACCTGGACTATATTGCGGCGTTGCTGGACGATATATTTCAAATTCCAGGAACCAAGATTCGATTTGGACTCGATGCGCTGATCGGCTGGATACCGGGGATCGGCGATGCGCTGGCAGGGACTGCATCGTTTTTGATTGTTTTTGCTTCCTGGCGGCGCGGCGCGCGGTCGGTCACCTTGATCCGCATGATCGCTAATGTGCTTCTGGAAACGATGGTGGGAGCAATACCTTTAGCCGGCGATATTTTTCACGTGATTTGGAAGGCGAACCGGCGCAACTACCGGTTACTGATGCGGGAGAGGGAGCAACCGGGATATCACACCGGTCGAGATTGGATGTTCCTCGCGGTCATTTTTGTTATAGCGATCGCGGTGGTGGGAATTCCGATTGGAATTTTGATCTGGATACTTCGCTTGCATCCGGTTGTTCGGAGTTGAATCCATTCGCGCAGTAATTACGGGAGTCAACACGAGAACTGTACGGATAATTCGAACGGCGAGGGGCGAACCGAACGTTCGACCATCCGAGCGTATAATGCCCCAATGCAGCACACCAATCTCGTCGTCCTCCAGTCGTACGGTAGCCGCGCTGAGGCGGAGTTGGCCAAGGGCGCGCTCGAGAATGCCGGCATTCGGGCTTTGATCCGGGCTGATACAGCGGGAGGAATGCGTGAACATCTTGCATGGTCCGGCGCGGGGTTTCAAATTCTGGTGCGCGAGGAAGAGGTAACCGCGGCGCGTGATGCGCTCACGCCTCCGGTTCGAAAGCGGCGAAAGCCCTGAGTCCGACTTCCAATCTGACCACGACGCTCGACCACCGCAGCGCCAGTTTTACCTAGAAAGTCCTCGCTCCTACGCAGGTCATGATTCACCACCCGAGGGTTAAACAATCTGTGCCACCAGGGTTTGACTCATTGGCGGGCTTTTTTTCTAGCGGATTCGAATTCGTCTCCAGCCTGCCATTGGATGAGTGCGGGTTGTGATGCGGCTTGTAGACCAAGGTCATAACCGAACTGCGCGACTTTGGCCGGGCCGGTGAAGTCCATTTCGGGGTGGTACTCATCGCTGGGCTGGTGATAGTGATGCTCCACGTAGTCTTTGGCTTGGTCTCTGCCCCAAGCTTCATCGTGGCCTTTGAATTTCATTCCTTCGCTGATTGAAAATGAAGGAATGCCGACGCGGGCCAAACTGAAATGATCGGAGCGGTAGTAGTGGCCGGCTTCCGGTAGCGCGTCTGGACGAATTGTCAGGCCATATTTCTGAGCGGCCTTTTGTACTTGCGGGTAAAAGGTGGTGCGTTCGGCGCCGCTGACTTCTACTTCTTCGGGGTCGCCAATGGGGGCGACCGCATCGTAATTTAAATCCAAGGTTACTTTTCCAACGGGAGTTGCGGAATGCTTGCCTAGGAATTCTGAGCCTAGCAAGCCTTGTTCTTCGCCTGTTACGGCGGCAAATAAAATTGATCGCGGCGGCTGACTTGACTGGTTTGACTGGGACCAGGAGCGAGCGAGTTCCAGGAGGATGCCGCAGCCGGTGGCGTTGTCTACCGCGCCGTTGTAAATGTTGTCGCCTTTCGCGCTGGTGTCGATGCCCAAGTGATCGTAGTGGGCGGTGTACATCACGGTTTCGTCTCGACGTTGCGGGTCACTGCCGGGGAGCACGGCGAGAACGTTTCTGGAATTAAATGGACGGACGGTGCTGACGACATGGGCTTTCAGGCGCACTGGTAATTCCACGGGTTTGAAATCGCGCGATTGGGCTTGGTGAAACATCTGGTCGACGTCCATTTGCAACATAGCGGCCAATTTTTTGGCGACGTCCAGTTGAATCCAGGATGCGCCTTGCAATCGTGGGGTGCCATCGAGGCGGAGGTAGGATTTGTCTTTGCCGTTCGAATTGCGCACGACTTCCCAGCCGTAGCTGGCCAGGTCGCGGCGATGAATAATCAGAGTGGCAACCGCACCGTGGCGCGCCGTTTCTTCATATTTGTAGGTCCACCGGCCGTAGTAGGTGAGTGCTTTGCCTTTGAAAAACTTCGGATCGTCGGAGGTGGGCTCATTGACAAAAAGCAGCGCCACCTTTCCTTTTAGATCCACTCCTTTGTAATCGTCCCATTTGTATTCGGGGGCGGTGATCCCATAACCGACGAAAACGATGGGGGCGTCAATGTCGGCGACTTCCGTTTGAGTTTCGTTATGGATGACAAAGTCGTCGAGGTTTTTTAGTTGTAGCGGTTCGCCGTTTTTGGGCACGAGCGACGCAATGGTGTCCGGCAGGGTGGTGACGCTGACCATGGGGACTTCCTGAAAGTAAGTGCCCTCATCACCGGCGGGCTTCAGGCCGTCTAACGCGAATTGCGTGGCGAGGTATTCGGCGGCAATGTCGCTGCCGCGCTGGCCCATGCCGCGGCCTTCGAGAAGGTCGCTCGAGAGAAACTTGACGTGGGCGCGAATTTTTTCTGGATCGACTTTATCTTGATGAGGCGTCTGGGCGGCCAGGTAGGCACCGCTGGCCGCCAGTAAAATCACAACCCCGATGATCGATTTCCGCATGATTCCCCTTTGGTCGTCGTTATTTCTGTTTCGCTTCTTTACTTTTTGGTGCGCTCTTTCAGCAAGCCCTTCAACTCCGACATGAATTCCTGCACATCTTTAAAATCCATGTACACGGAAGCGAAACGCACGTAGGCCACCTTGTCGAGTTTCTTCAGGCCGCGCATAATCATCTCGCCGATTTCCGAGGTAGTAAGCTCTCGCTCGGTGGCCTCGTGTACCACGCCTTCGATCTCGTCCACGATAGCTTCCAGTTTTGGAGTAGCTACCGGGCGTTTCTCGCAAGCCTTCAGCAGGCCCTGCAAAATTTTTTGACGCTCGAAGCGTTCTCTGCGGCCGTCTTTTTTGGCGACCATGTAGGGAATTTCATCGATGCGTTCGTAGGTGGTGAATCTGCGCGCGCATTTCAGGCATTCGCGGCGGCGGCGGATAGTGTCGCCGGCGCGGCCTTCACGAGAATCGATCACCTTGTCGTCAATGTGGGCACAGAAAGGGCACTTCACTCGGGGTTATCTCCTGTGGGCCAGGCAGCTGACAAAACTAATTCATATATCTGAGTTCGCAAAAGTTTTCGGGTCTTCCTATTGTAAACGCGTTCATTCCTGCGCGCTCATTCTGACGGGCTCATTTCAATGCGACGGCCACTTCTTTTTTTTCTTCCGCGGCCATTCGCTTCAGCTCGCGCAAACCCCAGCCTTCGTGAATCAACATGGGAACGCCCAGTAGGCTGCAACCCGCAAAGGTAATGGCCCACAGCACCATGGCGGCAGCAACCGCGGGTTCTCTTTCTACTCCAAAAATCGTGGTGTAGGCAATGATGGCGCCCGCTTGCGACCCTCCGCCAATGCCGGGCAACTGAATGGTCGAGCCCACCAGAGTAAATGCCAGGACCAGCAAAGAGTCCGCCAGGCCGATAGTGCGGAGCGTTCCCGTGAAACTGTGGGACACCCAATAATAGACGAGGGCGACCACCATCCAATGCAACCCGGAATAACCCGTTGCGAGGATCAAATCTTTCCAGGTGCGGATGGTTTGTACGCCTCGCACAAAGCCCAGAACGATGCGGGCGAGAGAGCTGCGCCATCCGCCGGCGTGAACGGCGGCTTGCAGGCGGCGCTCCAGAAGAGCGGTTCCGTGGGCGCGCAAATAGATTAGCGTGATGGTGGCAGCCAGCACGCCCGCGAATAAAATTGTGCCGGTGGTTTTGGCGGCAGTTTCCAGCTCGGTGGCCATGTCACCAGCATGCGGTCGCATACCAAACAAGACCAGGCCCACGCCGGCGATGACCGCGACGCTGGCCATATCGAAAATACGCTCGAGGACATAAATGCCGAAGGTGTCGGCTACGGGTAGGTCCTGTTTTTTTGCCAGCAGCAGGGGCCTGATCGGCTCGCCGGCCCGGCCCAGTAGAAAAATGGCGGCGAACCCGGCCATCGTGAGCTTATAAATTTGCCAAAAATTTGTGTTGCCGATGTTGCGCTGGAAGACTTGCCAGCGAAGCGACCGGATGCCGTAACAGGAATAAATGGCCACCAGGGCGAGAACGATGTAGTAAGGATTGGCGTCGCGCACCGCGTAAAGCAATTTGGATCCGCTGAAGCTGGCCAGGTGCAGGAAGGTGCTGACCTGGTAGGCGACGATGCCCAATGCCAGCAATCCAAGCACGACCAATATGGTTTTCCTGGATAGCGAGCGCATGTGCCATGAGCCTACTGGCCGCATGTACACTCGTCAAGTTTGAGCGGTGCTACTGGCGTAACGCTGCATAGCTGCAAAAAATAAATCACACTGCCGGTTGAAATTACCGCTGCACACAGAAGGAGGAATCATGCAGGAAGCTATTTTGAAGCGATTCGACAGTCCGGATGAGGTTCGTGTTTTTGCTAAAGGGCGATTCGAAATTGTTCATATTGCTGGGATGACCATTGGACGCGCGAGTTATGAACCTGGATGGAAGTGGTCGCAGGACGTTGCTCCTTTGGCGGGCACGGCGTTGTGTGAAGTGGAGCACCTCGGGCTGGTCGTTTCAGGGCGAGCGGTGGCGGCGTTTGCTGACGGGACGCAGACGGAGTTGAAGCCGGGAACTTTGTTTTATATTCCGCCAGCGGCGCATGACAGTTGGGTGGTTGGGGATGAGCCTTACGTGTCACTGCATTTTATGGGTGCGGCGCACTACGCGAAATAATCACGCCGTAGACTATTATTTGTAAGCTTTCAAAAATTTAAGGCCCCGCTCTCTAGGCGGGAAGCGTGCGGCTGGGGGTGGGCCGCAAACGCCAACACGCGTCCAGCGAGTCACCATTCATGTCCGAAGCAGATTCGTCTACACCTGAGAGTTGCCTTAAGTCGGTTTGACATAACGATACGAACCGTATTGAATTATCGTCCTCTAGATGTTTGTTTTCTTGGGGGGGTGATTCGATGAGTTCTAGCAAGCGTCCAGCGCTTAAATACAACGGGCCTGTTTGGATTCGGTTCGCATTATCAGCGCTGCTCATGACGATATGCTGCTTGCAGCCGGCGCGCGGACAAGTGAGTGCGAGCATCAAAGGCATAGTCACCGATTCCTCGGGAGCACCGGTAGCTTCGGCAACGGTAACTGCGAAAAACATCGAAACGGCCGCGGTGCGAACGGCTATTACCGATGACGCGGGCCGCTACCAGATTGTTTCGCTCTCGATCGGTCCGTACGAGGTTTCGGCGAGCAAGGCGGGCTTCCGGGAAGCAGTCAGAACGGGGATCCGACTTGTGGTGGGACAAGAAGCGAATGTAGAACTCACGCTGCAGGTGAGCGCGGTGACGGCCGAAGTGCGCGTGTCTGGAGATGCGCCGCTGGTGAGCCCCACCACGCAAGACATTTCCGGCTTGGTTGGTGAACAGCAGGTGAAGGACCTTCCTCTCAATGGGCGCAGCTATGACTTGTTGCTGCCGCTCAATCCGGGGATTGTGAATTTCACCTCGCTAAAGACTGGGGGAACGGGAATCTCAAATTCCACCACCGGAAATAATTTCGCTGTTTCCGGGAATCGCCCGCAGCAAAATCTTTTTCTGCTGAATGGCGTGGAATATACCGGCGCCGCCGAGAACAACATGCAGCCGGGGGGAACGAGCGGCATGCTTCTGGGAGTCGACGCTGTGCGCGAATTCAATGTGCAACGTGACTCTTACGGCGCTGAATTTGGCAAACGTCCGGGCGGGCAAGTGGTGATTTTGACGCAATCGGGATCGAATGAGTGGCATGGGACGGCATTCGAGTTTCTGCGTAATAACGCCCTGGATGCGCCGAATTTCTTCGATCAAGGAGACGCTCCGCCGTTCCAACGGAACCAGTTTGGCGGTTCCATGGGAGGCCCACTTCAGAGAAACAAGACATTCCTATTCGGCAACTACGAGGGATTTCGCCAACACTTGCACCAGACTTCAGCCACCTTCGTGCCCGACGCGGCTTCGCGCGCCGCGGCGGTACCGAGCGTCAAACCGCTGCTGAATTTGTGGCCTACGCCGCCGCCTGGCGCTCCGGATTTTAGCGGCATTGCCGAAGTATTCGGCAGCCCACTGCAAACGGTTCGCGAGGATTTCGGCACGGTGCGAGTGGATCACACGTTTTCCTCGCGCGATACGTTTTCCGGAATTTACACCATTGATGATGGTGACGATTTTACGGCCACGCCGCTTGATCCATTCAGCAGCGACGTGGTCACGCTGCGCGAACAGGTGTTGTCCTTCGAGGAAACGCACGTTTTCTCACCGTCGTTGGTGAACACCGCGAGGGTTGGTTTCTCGCGCGCGGGTTATTTTTTTACCGGAGAGCCGACGCCCGGCACGCCGGCCGTAGGCGTTCCAGGATTTCTGGTCGGGCTTCCCGTTGGGGCGGTGGTAGTGGGAGGAAGTGCGGCGTCCAATCCGCAGGCGCAGCTCGGACTGGCGGGCAGTAACAACGGCAGCAACTTGAGAATCGCGCGAAATTTATACACCTACGAGGATCATCTGACTATGTCGCGTGGGCGTCACCAGCTAGAATTTGGCGGGTGGTTCCAGCAATTTCAATCGAATGAAACCATTGCGCTAAGCCAATTCGGACAGGCCACTTTCACCAGTCTGCAGACTTTTTTAAAGGGCACCATTTCCAGCTTCTTGTTTGATCCCGCGCCCACGGAGTTGAATTGGCGGTCGCTGTTTGGCGCGTGGTTCGTGCAAGATACTTTTCGGATTCGCCCGAAACTGACGCTGACATTCGGTTTTCGAGATGAGTTCTCTACCGGCTGGAACGAAGCGCATGGCCGCGCTTCGACCTACACATTCTCAAATGGAATTATCTCCACTGACCCGCGCGTCGGACCTTCGCTGTTCACCGTAAACAATGCAAAATTTTTGCCGCAGCCGCGCATGGCCGTGGCGTGGAGTCCGTTCAGCGACCATACGGTGATTCGCGCAGGATTCGGGACGTATAACGATCTGCAGGATGCTCTAGGATATCGCGCCGACCAGAACGCTCCTTTCAATCCCACGTATACGACCCCGTTAACGGTATCGCAACTTCCCATCAATCCAGCAGGACCATTTCCGGCGACCGTTAAGCTTGTTCCCGGAGGAGTTCAGCCGGACATGAAAACGCCGACGCTGATTTCTTATTCATTGAGGATTCAGCAGCAACTTTCGCCGAATACCTCGCTAACGGTGGGCTACGTTGGCAATCATGGGTACCACGAAATTATCGGCATCGATGCGAACGAACCATTTCCTGTGATCTGTCCGGCAGCACCGTGTCCTGCGAGATATCCTACGACTTTTCCTGCAGGCATAGCGGGCACGCCGGTCCCTGCAGGCACGTACTTTGTGCCCACCACAAAGAAGGCCAATCCGGCTCTTGCGAATACCTGGACGTACTTCTCGGAAGGAGTTAGTTCGTACAATGCGCTGCAAGTGGATTTGAACCGTCGGTTCAGCGGAGGCTTAACACTGCGCGGCGTTTATACTTTCTCTAAAGTTTTGGACGACGGAGATTCCGTCAACGCGACGACATCGGGAGGAGGACCGGCGCTAGCGTCGAATCCTTTCAACCTGCATTCCGATAAGAGCCGCGGATCTTTCGACGTTACGCACATCGGCGTAGCTAACCTAACGTATGCCCTGCCGATCGGTCGCGGGGAGCGGTTCTTCAGCGATGGAGAGGGGCTTGCGAGCAAGCTGATGAGCGGTTGGACCGTGAACTCTATCGTGACATTGCAGACCGGATTCCCATTTTCTCCGCAGCTTAGCTACAACCCTTCGAACAATGGGGACACGCGGAATCCGGTGCGCCCTTTCGCAAACCCAGCTTTCAGTGGGCCTGTGATCATCGGGACTCCAAACAAATGGTTTGACCCCAATGCGTTTGTGGCTCCCAGCAACATCCCGGCAAACGGTGGATTTTACGGGAACATTGGCAGAGATACGTTGGTCGGCCCGGGCATGGCCACGTGGGATTTCTCCGCATTGAAAGATACGCGAATCACTGAGCGTCTGAATATCGAGTTCCGGGCAGAGATTTTCAATCTTTTGAACCGTGCAAATTTCAACCTGCCCAATGCAGTGGTGTTCACACCGTCGGGCGTTTCGCCGACGGCTGGAGCTATCACGAGCACGTCTACTACTTCGCGGCAGGTGCAGTTCGGTTTGAAATTGCTTTGGTGAAACCGCGATTTGAGGATTTTGGCTGCGAGGATTTTTTAGCCGCCTCCTACGAAATGGACGATTTCGTAGCGGTCGCCGGGTTGAATGGCGGTATTGGGCCACTGTGGGCGCGGGAGGATTTCGAGGTTGCGTTCGACGGCGACGCGGCCGGAGGGGAGATTCAGGTCGCGAAGAAGATCGGCAACTGTGGCGCCTTGCGGGGCTTCGCGACGCTCTCCATTGACGGTGATTGCGTGTGACGCTTCCATCTTTTTAATTCTACCCTACCGACTTATTAGTGGTGAACTTCCCTGCCGGCTGGCGCCGGGTGGCTAAGCCACCGGAACGCGCTGGCGGGGACGCAATTGGAAACGCAGTTGCGCTTTAACTGGGCCGCGTGTGGCTTCGATCAGCAGGGTGGCGTTGCGGTCGGCGAGATGCGGCATGTCGAAGGCTATGTGGGCTTCGCCTGTGGCGGCGGATTCGGCGGAGAAATTGGCGGGCTCGGCGGCGCCGGATACGGATGCGGTGATTTTTGCGTTGGCGATTGGATGGCCTTGTGCACCGGTGAGACGCAATTGCAAGGTGGCGCGCTTCCCGGCGAGCCAGGTTTTTGGGTTCAGCAATTCGATGGATAGGGATTCCGATTGAGGCGCGTTTTTTTCTGCTGCGTGCGAATAAATGGATTTGGTCGGCGCTGGCGGGGCCGGCGGCGTGGGCGGAGGGAGACGGAGTACGCCGGTGCGAATTTCTTCCAACGCCTGACGATGTTGTTCATCGAGACGAAGCTTGAGAGCTTTTTCGTTCTCGGGATTAAGAGGCAAGAGATCGAGATAACTATTGGTGCGGCGATGCAGCACGCGGCCGCCGGCGTAAACGGTGGTGTCGATGAGCGCGCTGGACGTGCCGGCGTCTTCGGTTTGCACGTGATACTTGTGGGCGCCGACGCTGACATTTGTGTTATGACCAAAGATCATCGCGATAGACCCCGATGTATGACGCGCCAGACACAAACCCGAATAAGAACTATTATAAAGGGCCTTGGCGAGGATTTGACCGATTGGTAGTCGAGTCGTTATTATAACGTTTCGCTTATGGGCGGTTCCGACCTACTTAGTTACGCTCCGCTACTCATACACCTGCTCATCGCGTTGGTGCTCGCCAGCCTGTTGACAGGTGTCTCGGTTTTAGTCGGCTGGCGACGGCCAAATCGCGTTAAACAGGAACCTTACGAATGCGGCGTAGTGCCGACCGGCGATGCGCGGGAACCGTTTTCGGTGCGCTTTTATCTAGTGGCCATGGTTTTTATTTTGTTCGACGTAGAAGCGATTTTTCTCTACCCCTGGGCTTACGTTTTTCGCAGTTTGCGATGGTATGGCTTCGCAGAGATGATGATTTATATCGCCATCCTGCTGGTGGGTTACCTGTATCTCTGGAAAAAGGGCGCGTTGGACTGGCAAAAGTAACCGGCGCACGGGATTAAAAGTTTGACGGAGCATTCTAGCCAAAACGCTAATGTTGCAGGCGGACGCTTGTCGTCGGTTGAACACTTGCGCGCGTGGGATAAGAACGCCGTTGAGGCGGTGGTCGAGTATCGCGGCGAAACGACCATAGTGGTGCCGCGCGAGTTGCTGCGGGCTACCGCGGCGCGCTGCCGCGATGACGCGTCGATGCAATTTAATCTGCTGACTGATGCGACCTGCCTAGACCGCCATCCTTATGAGCCCCGCTTCGAAGTGGTTTACCAACTGGTGTGTATTTCGCGACGTGAAAAATTGCGATTGAAAGTGCTGCTGTCTGGAAAAGATCCGGTTGTCGATTCGCTCGTGCCGGTTTGGCCGGGCGCGAACTGGCTGGAACGGGAAATTTTCGATTTATTTGGGATTCATTTCAACGACCACCCGGATTTGCGACGCATTGTGCTTCCAGATGACTGGGAAGGCTATCCGTTGCGGCGGGATTATCCGGTGGAAGGCTACCGGGATATCCCGGCGATGCCACTGGGCTTCACGAAGACCTCCATATGACCACGGTAGAGACACCAGTCGGCCAAGCGAAAACGATGGTCCTTAATATGGGGCCGCAGCACCCCTCGACACACGGGGTGTTGCGCATTTTGCTGGAGCTGGACGGCGAAACGGTGGTTAAAGCGATCCCCGACCTTGGTTATCTGCATACCGGGATCGAGAAATCGTGCGAAGACAAAACGTATTCGCAGGCGATTACGTTGACCGACCGCATGGATTATTTGAATCCGCTGGGGAATAACCTGGTTTATTGCATGGCGGTGGAAAAGTTGCTCGACCTGGAAGTGCCCAAGCGCGCGCAATACATTCGCGTGATGATGGTGGAGCTGCAGAGGATTTCTTCGCACCTGGTATGGCTGGGGACACATGCCATCGATTTGGGCGCCATGTCGGTGTTTTTGTATTGCTTCCGCGAGCGCGAAGAGATTTTGAAGATTTTTGAAATGTTCGCCGGGCAGCGGATGATGACCAGCTACATTCGCATTGGCGGCGTGGCGTTGCAGCCGCCCGCGGGATGGCGGCAGGCAATCGAGCGATTCTTAAAATATATGCCCAGCCGCGTGGATGAATACGAAACGCTGCTGACAGAAAACCGCATCTGGATGGGACGCACGAAAAATATCGGATATATCAGCGCGGAAGATGCGATTGCGTTGAGCATGACGGGGCCGACCATTCGCGCGGCGGGCGTGGCGTATGACAATCGCAAATTGTTTCCGTATTCGGGTTATGAGGAATTTGAATTTGATGTGCCGACGCGCACGGATTCGGATTGTTTCGGGCGATACATGATCCGGGTGGCGGAGATGCGCGAGAGCTTGAAGATCGTGCGGCAGGCGCTGGACAAAATTACGGATGAAGGCGCGATCAAGAGCGACGCTCCGGGAATCGTGCCGCCACCGCGCGAGAAGATGAAGACGGAGATGGAAGCGCTGATCTATCACTTCAAAATTTTTACGGAAGGGTTTTCGCCGCCGGCAGGAGAGGCGTTTGTGACCGTGGAGTCTCCGCGTGGAGAGCTGGGCTGTTTTATTGCTAGCGATGGATCGCCGAAGCCGCTGCGGGCACACTTCCGTTCGCCGTCCTTCATAAATCTGCAGGCTTTGCCGAAATTGGTGGAAGGGCAATTGATTTCGGATGTGATTGCGTGCATCGGAACGATTGATATCGTGCTGGGCGAGGTGGATCGCTAGATGGCACTGCAAATGTCTCCGCAACTTACGGCGCGATTCGAACGGCTGCAGAATGCTTATCCCGTAAAGCGCAGCGCGCTGATTCCCATGCTGATGTATGCGCAGGATGAGTTTGGGTATATCAGCGATGAAGTGATTGCGGAAATTGCGGCGCGGCTGGAGCTGCGCACCGTGCAGGTCGAGGAGACGCTCGAGTATTACTCGATGCTGCATCGCAAGCCGATGGGGAAATATCACGTGCAGGTGTGCACCAATGTAGCGTGCATGCTGCGCGGCGGAAATGAATTACTGGATCGCGCGAAGAAGCGGCTGGAGATCGGGCACAAGGAAGTTACCAAGGATGGGGTGTTTTCGCTCGAAGAAGTGGAATGCATCGGGGCTTGTACCGGGGCTCCAGCGATGCAGATTAATTACGATTTTTACGAAAACTTAACGCCCGCTAGTTTCGATCAGCTGATTCAAGAATTGGACTTCGGGAGGCGGGCTGAGCCAGTTACGGTTATTTCCGGGGCGCTCCACCCGCGAGAAGTGGGCGAGATTCCGGTGATCAGCAAGCGCTGGGGCATCGAGAATTCGACCAAAATTGATGTGTTTTTGCAGAACGGCGGTTATCAGGCGCTGGAAAAAGCGCTGAAGCAGATGACGCCGGAATCGATCATCGATGAGATGAAGAAGTCGAATTTGCGCGGACGTGGCGGCGCCGGATTTCCGACGGGAATGAAATGGTCGTTCGTGCCCAAGGATTCGCCAAAAGCGAAATACGTGATTTGCAACGCGGACGAATCCGAACCGGGGACTTGCAAGGATCGGCCGCTAATGGAAATGGATCCACACCAGCTGATTGAGGGCATGGTGATTGCGGGGCGCGCCATTGGGTCGCACCAGGGATTTATTTATATTCGCGGCGAATATCGTTATGTGCTGGATATTGTGCAGAGCGCGATCACGGAAGCGTACGAGCGCGGATACCTCGGCAAAAATATTCTCGGGTCTGGATTTGATTATGATTTGCTGATTCATACCGGCGCGGGCGCGTATGAGTGCGGGGAAGAATCGGCACTGATGGAGTCGCTTGAAGGTAAGAGAGGCTATCCTCGAATCAAACCTCCCTTCCCTGCTGTGGTTGGACTCTATGGCTGCCCGACGATTATTAACAATGTGGAAACGCTAAGCGCGGTGCCCACAATTATTCTGGGCGGCGGTGAAGCGTACGCGAATCTCGGCACGCCTAAAAATGGCGGCACTCGATTGCTGTGCGTGGCTGGTCATGTGAACAAACCGGGGATTTATGAGATTCCGCTAGGCATGAACATGAAGGAATTTATTTATGGGATGGCCGGCGGCATTACTAGTGGCAAGAAATTGAAAGCCGTGATTCCGGGCGGCAGTTCGTGTCCACTGCTAACCGCTGACGAGATCGATATCCCGATGGATTACGATTCGGTGGCCAAAGCCGGTTCGATGCTGGGTTCCGGCGGCATGGTTGTGATGGATGAAGATACCTGCATGGTGGATATGGCGCGACGGATTATGCATTTTTACGCGCATGAATCGTGCGGGTGGTGCATTCCTTGCCGCGAAGGCACGACATGGCTGCGTAAGATGCTGGAGCGACTGCATGCGGGTTATGGGCGTGAGCAGGACATCGACATGCTCAGCGAGCTCTCGAAAAATATTTTGGGGCGCAGTTTCTGCCCGCTTGGTGACGCCGCGGCGATGCCCACGATTAGCATCGTGCAAAAGTGGCGAAATGAATTTGAAGATCATCTGCATGGCCGCTGCGCAAATAAATCCGCCGAGGCGGTGCTGGCTGGTTCTCGATAGACGAATGACCTTACTCAATGGCTGACCAAAAACTTATCACCCTGAAGATTAATGACCAGGACGTGCGCGTGTCGCCCGGGACGCTAGTGATTGAAGCGACACGACGCATTGGCACAGAGGTTCCGTCGTTCTGCTACTACCCAGGATTGTCGTTGCAGGCGGCTTGCCGCATGTGCCTGGTGGAAGTAGAGAAGTTGCCGAAGTTGCAGACGGCATGCACGCTGGTGGCGACCGAAGGCATGATCGTGCGCACCAATACCGAGCAGGTGCGCAACGCGCGGAAGTACATGCTGGAGTTTTTGCTGACCAATCACCCGCTGGATTGTCCGGTTTGCGATAAGGGCGGCGAGTGCGAGCTGCAAGACATGGTTTTTCGCTACGGCGCGGATAGCAGCAGGTTCATCGAAGAAAAGATTCACCGACCGGAAGAAAAGTGGTCGGAGCTGGTGTACTACGATGCGCCGCGTTGCATTTTGTGTTTTCGGTGTGTGCGCGTGTGCGACGAAGGCATGGACGTGAAGGCGCTTGGCGTGGGCATGCGCGGCGCAAACAGCGTGATAATTCCGAACCGCGGGGATCACCTGGATTGCGAGGAATGCGGCATGTGCATTGATATTTGCCCGGTGGGAGCGCTGACTAGCGGAACGTATCGTTATAAGACGCGGCCGTGGGAGATGAAATACGAGCCGACGATTTGCACACATTGTTCGAACGGCTGCAAGACCACGCTGAGCGTGAGGAATCACGAGATCATGCGTTCGAACAACCGGGATCTTTCCGGGATCAACAAGGACTTTTTGTGCGTGAAGGGGCGATTTGGCTTTGATTTCACGAAACACCCGGAGCGCGTGAAGCAGCCGTTGCTGCGACGCGGCAGCGAGCTTTATCCCGTTTCGTGGGAAGAGGCGGCGCTCGCGGCGGCGACGAAACTCAAGCATGTTTTTGATAAGGGCGGGAAAGACGCAATCGGGTTTATCGGTTCGAACCGCACCTCGAATGAAGAGAATTATTTGTTCCAGCGGCTGGCGCGGCAGACCTTTGGGACCAACAATGTTGATCATCACCGCACGGTGGACTATACCGGCCTGATCACCGCGCTGGGCGATCGCGCGCGCGAATCGATGTTGACGATGGAACAGTTGTACGAATCGAAAGCGGTGCTGGTGATTGGAAACGATCCGACGAATCAGAATCCGCTGGTGGCGTGGCAGATTCGTTCGGGGATCCGGCACTTTGGGACGAAACTTTTCGTTATTAATGCCAACGAGATAAAGCTGAAGCGCAAGGCCAGGCAGTTCGTGAAGGTGCCGCCCGGACACGAAGGCAAGGCGCTCTTGTATCTGGCGCATGAGCAAGGAAATTTGGCGCCGGGGTTGGTGGAGCAACTGGTGCAGTTAAAGGCGGCGCTCGAAGCGGAGTCCGATGTCGCGATTGTTTTTGGCGAAGAAGTTTCTGGCGCGGCGATTGGGCTGCTGGTGAATTTTGGTTCGAAGCTGCTGGGCAAGACGCGCTACATGGCGTTGGGCGATTATGCCAATTCGCGCGGCGCGGCGGACATGGGCGTACTACCTGACCGGTTGCCGGGATATGCGTACACAGATGACGCCGCGGCTCGGGAGGGGTTGGAGGAAATCTGGGGCGGCGTGATTCCGTCGCATGCAGGGATGACTGCGCCGCAAATGGTGGAAGCCGCGCAATCTGGAAAATTGAAAGCGCTGTATGTGATGGGTGCGAATCCGCTGTCCCATTTTGGGGCGCTGGGCGCCGGGCGCGGGCTATTGGAATTGCTGATCGTCCACGAAATGTTTTTGACGGAGACCGCGAAACAGGCAGACATTGTTTTTCCCGCGGCGTCAGCGTACGAAAAAGACGGCACGGTGACGAACACGGCGGGCGAGATACAGATGCTCCGCAAGGGCGTGGAGATTATGGGCACGCGCACGGATTTCGATTTGCTGCGCATCGTGTCGCACCAGATGGAGCGGCTGGGACTGGGCAAAGCGTTTCACTACAAGTCGCCGGCGGCGGTTTTTGAGGAGATTCGCAAGACGGTGCCGGGTTACAGCGTGCAGCCGGGTGCGTTATTGGAGGGTGCAGCGGAGCCCACGCACTTAGGCATCAGCAGGAACGGCCACGCGCCTTATGACGTGCCCGTGGGATTGATACGCTCGGCGCACGACACGCTGTTTACCAGCGGAACCTTGGGAAGATTTTGCACCATGATGGAATCTCTGCCGGAAGCGGCCGAGACGGAAGTCACCTCGTGAACGCTTTCCTGTACGCCAACGCGTGGCTGATCATCACGGTTGTGAAAGTGGTGCTGCTGCTTTTTATCGTGTTGACCGTGAATGCATACCTGACCTGGTTTGAGCGCAAAGTGGTGGCGCACATTCAGTCACGCTGGGGACCACACCGCGTGGGTCCGCATGGATTGCTGCAGCCGATGGCGGACGGGCTGAAATTTTTATTTAAGGAAGATCCGACTCCCGCGGGGGTGGATCGATTTGTTTATTTTCTTGCACCGCTTTTGGCTCTCGCGCTGGCGCTGACTTCCATTGCGATTATTCCGTTTGGCCCGGACCCTTTGCCGTGGAAGATATTGGGGCAGACAATCTATCTGGGAATTTTGCCGCCCAACGTAAATATTGGGATTTTGGCTTTATTCGCGATTACCGCGCTGGGCGTGTATGGAGTAGCGCTTGCGGGGTGGTCTTCGAACAGCAAGTATCCATTGCTGGGGGGCTTGCGCAGTTCGGCGCAGATGATCAGTTATGAACTAGCGTTGACTCTTTCTGTGGTAGGGGTGTTGCTGATCGCGGGAACGTTTAATTTGACGGAAATTATTAACGATCAGACCAGCCGGTATGGAATTCTAGGCTGGAATATTTTCCCGCAATTTCTGGGCTTCATTTGTTTTTTTATCGCGGCGGTCGCGGAAACGAACCGCGTGCCATTCGATTTACCTGAAGCGGAATCGGAGCTGGTGGCGGGCTTTCACACCGAGTACGCGAGTTTTAAATTCGCAATGTTTTTCATCGCGGAGTACACCAGCATGATTACGGTTTCGTGCTTGTGCGCGATTTTGTTTTTTGGCGGCTGGCTGTCTCCCTTCCCTGCCACCTGGACGTGGACCTATTATTTGCCTACGGTGTTGCTGCTGCCGGCGGGTTTGTGGGTTATCTGGGATGGGCTGCACTACGAAACAATTTTTGGCAAGGTGATTTTGCCGGGAATTGGTGCGGTGATGTGCATCCTAGCCATCGCGCTGGTGATTTTCCCGGGAGTAAATAACTACATTCAGGCACCGTTCTGGCTGCTGTCGAAGATTTTCATGTTTTTGTTTGTGTACGTGTGGATGCGCGGAACTTTGCCGCGCTTGCGTTACGACCAGTTGATGGCCTTCGGGTGGAAGATGCTGCTGCCGGTTTCCATCGCCAACGTGGTGATCACCAGCTTCGCGATTTTAAAGTGGGGCGCAATGAAATGACGGCGCCGCTGATCATTTTCTTTGTGCTGGCGGCGCTGGCGGTGGGCGGCGCGCTGAGCTTGATATTCCAGAAGCATCCGATTCACAGCGCGTTGTCGCTGATCGTGGTGATGGTGGCGCTAGCCGGTTTGTATCTGTTGATGGGCGCGGAATTTGTGGCGGCGGTGCAGATCATTGTTTACGGCGGCGCGATCATGGTGCTGTTTGTGTTCGTGATCATGCTGCTGAACGCGGGGATTGAGGAGCACACCAACTTTTCGAAACTCGCGGGATTTCCCGGGCTGCTATTGGCATTCGCGCTGACCGGATTTATCGCGGCGACAATTGCGCGCTCGACGGATACGGTGCAGGCGGCATCACAACCGGGGAATATCGCCTCGACGCGTGATTTGTCGAACATGATTTTTCAAGATTTCGTTTACCCCTTTGAGCTGACCTCGTTTTTGATTCTCGTGGCGGTACTAGGCGCGATTGTGCTGGCGCAGCGGGAGACTAGACCATGATTCCCACGAATTATTACATTGTGCTTAGCGCCATGTTGTTCGGGCTGGGGGTGCTGGCGTTTATTTTTAAGCGCAACATCATTTCGATTTTTATGTCTATTGAGTTGATGCTCAACGCGGTGAACCTGGCGTTTGTGGCCTTCAGCCAGGCGATGCACAAGCTGGATGGGCAGGTATTTGTTTTGTTCGTGATTGTGGTGGCCGCGGCGGAAGCTGCGGTGGGACTGGCGATTATTATCCTCACGGCGAGAAACCGCCAATCGCTAAACGTAGAGCGCGTGGACCTGCTGAAACTCTAAATGCCAATACTTGAACATCTGTGGATCATTCCACTGTTGCCGCTCCTTGGGGCTACGGTGAATGGGCTGTGGGGCAGGAGGTGGCCGAACAAAATCGTAAATGGCGTGGCGATCGGCACTACCGGGCTTTCTTTTCTGGCGGTGTTGGAAGTTGTGCGTGAGTTTTTCCTCCTTTCGCCGGAACAGATTCCCTGGGTAAGACAATATTTCTCGTGGATTGAGGCGGGAAACTTCCGCGCCGGGTTCGATCTGCAAGTGGATCAGCTCACGGTGGTCATGTTGCTGGTAGTTACCGGCGTGGGATGGCTGATTCATATTTATTCCACGGGCTACATGGCCCACGAGGGCGGTTATTACCGCTTTTTTGCGTACCTCAATTTGTTCATGTTCTTCATGCTGATTCTGGTGCTGGCGGCGAATTACGTTTTGTTATTTGTGGGCTGGGAAGGCGTGGGGCTGGCGAGTTATTTGCTGATCGGGTTTTATTTTTTGCGGAAGTCGGCGGCAGATGCAGGCAAAAAAGCATTCATCGTGAATCGCATTGGCGATTTTGGGTTCATGCTGGGGATGTTTTTGCTGTATCGCACGTTTGGCACGTTGGATTTCGTAAAGCTTTTTGATAAGGCTACGCCCTTGTCCGCGGACGCCCTTGGACATCTGGGCACGCTGACGGTGGCGTGTTTGTTGCTATTTATGGGCGCGGCGGGCAAGTCGGCGCAGATACCTCTTTATGTGTGGCTGCCCGACGCGATGGAAGGGCCGACGCCCGTCAGCGCCTTGATTCACGCGGCGACCATGGTTACCGCGGGAGTGTACGTAGTGGCGCGGTCGCATGTGCTGTTCATGCATGCACCGACGGCCATGTTGGTGGTGGCGATCGTGGGCTGCGCAACGGCATTATTTGCGGCGACGATTGGATTGGTGCAGACGGACATCAAGAAAGTGTTGGCTTATTCCACGGTGAGCCAGCTTGGATACATGTTTCTGGCTTGCGGCGTCGGCGCGTTTTCGGCGGGCATTTTTCACTTGATGACGCATGCGTTTTTTAAGGCGCTACTGTTTTTGGCGGCGGGCAGCGTGATCCACGCAATGGGCGGCGAGCAAGATCTGCTGCGTATGGGCGGACTGAGCAAAAAGATTAAGTGGACCTACCTGACTATGCTGACGGGCACGCTGGCCATTGCAGGGATTCCACCGCTAGCGGGCTTTTTTAGCAAAGATTCGATTCTGTTGAATGCTTATCTGTACGAGAATGGCGGCCCCACCCTCGGACACATTCTTTATGCCGCCGGATTATTCACTGCTTTGCTCACGTCGTTCTACATGTTCCGGCTGATTTTCCTCACCTTTTTTGGCAAAGAACGCTACGACGAGCATCACCTGCATGTGCATGAAGCGCCGAAAAGCATGCTGGTGCCGCTGGCGATTCTCGCGTTGCTCTCGATTGTCGGAGGATGGCTGGCCGCGCCGGCGTTTTGGGGCCAGCCTGATTACTTTGCGAAGTTTTTGGAGCCGGTCTTTGCAGCGCCTAACGGGAGTGAGGCGGGTACTGCGGAAGCTGTGGCGCACGCTTTGGAGACGCCCCTGGCTATCGTAGCGGTGATTACCGCGCTGGCGGGATTATTGGCTGCGTACTGGCTGTATGTGAAGCAGCCGAGCAAGCCGGACCAACTGGCGAAATCGTTTGGCGGGGTGTATCAGACACTGCTGCACAAATATTATGTCGATGAATTTTATAACGCTGTAGCGGTGCGGCCGCTCTTGTGGCTTTCAACCAAAGTTCTTTGGAAAACCGTGGATATTTCGATTATCGATGGCGCGGTGAATGGAATCGCAGAAGGCATCACGGTGGTTGGCGACGGTACGCGACGCACGCAATCGGGAAACACCCGGAGTTATGCGGTGTGGGTGGTGGTTGGGGCGATTGTGATTGTGGCGGTGATTTTCTGGCCTTATGTACGACCGGTGCTGGGAGTGGCACGCTGATGGGCTCCCTTTTCCAGGGCGGGCATTTGCTTTCGATTTTAATCTTCTTCCCTGCCGTGGGTTCGCTGGCATTGCTGTTGTTGCGTAGTGATGACCAAGTATTTATTCGCCGCATCGCCTTGATTGTGTCTGTCGCGGAATTTTTGTTTTCGCTGCTTTTGTTGCGAGGCGCGACTCTAGCTTCCGGCGATTACCGGCTGGTGGAGTACGGGCAGTGGATTACGACTCCGCCGATTCATTATCACCTGGGCGTGGATGGCATCAGCCTATTTCTTGTGATTCTGACGACATTTCTGACGCCGATTTCGGTAATAGCGTCATGGAGCAGCATCAGTCATCGCGTGAAAGAATTTTTCGTGATGATGTTGATGCTGGAAGTCGGCGTCATCGGCGTGTTTTTGTCGCTTGACTTGTTTTTGTTCTTCTTGTTCTGGGAAGTGATGTTGATCCCCATGGCCATGTTGATTGGCATCTGGGGGCATGAGCGACGGATTTATGCCGCGGTGAAATTCGTGCTGTACACCATGGCCGGATCGATTTTGATGCTGGTGGGAATTATCTGGCTCTATAACGCCACCGGTACATTCGATTTGCCGACAATTCAACAGATGATTCAGACGGGCACGCTGGTACTGGAGCCGCGCGCGGAAATGCTGTTGTTCCTGGCGTTTTTTGTGGCCTTTGCGGTGAAGGTGCCGCTGTTCCCGCTTCACACGTGGTTGCCGGACGCGCACGTGGAGGCGCCTACTGCTGGGTCGGTGATGCTTGCAGGCGTGCTGTTGAAAATGGGCACGTACGGAATGATTCGTTTTTGTTTGCCGCTCTTTCCAGAGGCGTCGCGCCGGGCGGCACCGTGGGTGGCGGCGCTGGCGATTATTGGGATTATTTATGGCGCGCTGGTGGCACTGGTGCAGCCTAATCTAAAGAAGCTGGTGGCGTACTCGTCGGTGAGCCATCTTGGTTTCGTGGTACTGGGGATTTTTGCGTTTCGCAACATTTCGATGCAAGGCGCGGTGTACCAGATGCTGGCGCACGGAATTTCGACTGGGGCACTGTTTTTGCTGGTGGGCATGTTGTATGACCGGCGGCATACGTTTGACATCAGCGAGTACGGCGGGCTGGCTACGCCGATGCCAAAACTCGCGACGTTTTTTCTTGTTGCGGCTCTGGCCTCCATGGGGCTGCCGATGCTGAATGGATTTGTGGGCGAATTTTTGGTCTTGCTGGGGACTTACCAGTCGCACTGGCAGTGGGCTTCGTGGGCGGCCCTGGGAGTAATTTTGTCGGCGTGCTATTTGCTATGGTCGTACCAGCGAGTATTTTTTGGCGAAGTTACGCACGATAAAAATAAAACGCTTCCCGACGCCTCCGTGCGCGAGAGATTTATTTTGGTCACCATGTCGATCGTGATGTTGTGGATGGGGATTGGCTCCACGTATTTCACGCGGAGGACGGCGGCGGCTTCTCAGGCGGTAATTGATCAAGTGGAACCGCAGCGTCCTTATGAAGCACGCGTGCCGGGTGGGGCCGGGGCCGGGGTTCAGGCAGTTATGGGGAGCACAATCAATTTGCGGGATGCCGCGGAAATTCCGTCCCCAGAGAGCGCGAACCGCTAATGTTTCCACGCACTGACGACGTGCTGCGCGCGTTACCAGAGCTGATCTGGTGCGGCTTTGGTATGTTCGCAATGTTGCTGCAGCCATTTGTTCGCAGCCGGCACTTCTTTACAGTCCTCGCGCTGGTGGGAGCTGTTGGTGGAACTGGCGCTGCGTTTGTGGCCGGAGCTACGCCTGGTGAAGGATTTTACGGTCTGATTGAATCCGACGTTTTTAGTTTTTTCTTCCGTCTGCTAATCGGTCTGGTTGCTGTCCTGGTGGTGCTGGCGGCGGATTCGTATCTCCAGCGCGAGAACCTGCCGTTTGCGGAATTCTATGCGCTGCTGCTGTTTGCGACGGCGGGCATGGGAGTTTTGGCTTCCGCGCGTGAACTGTTGACGGCTTTCATTGGACTGGAGTTGAGCTCTATTTCCAGTTACATACTGGCGGGATTCCGGCGCGACTCGATGAAATCGAGCGAGGCCTCTTTGAAATATTTTCTGCTGGGATCATTTGCCACGGCGTTTTTTCTTTACGGCATCGCGCTGGTATACGGGGCCACGGGCACGACGAACTTGAGCAGGATGGACGATGTTGATCCGGGTAGCAACTTGTTGAAGCTGGGCTTGTCACTGATTCTGATTGGCATTGGATTTAAGGTGGCGGCGGCGCCGTTTCAGATCTGGACGCCGGATGTGTACGAAGGCGCGCCGACTCCAGTGACCGCGCTCTTCTCAGCAGGGCCCAAGGCGGCGGCATTCGCGCTGTTATTGAGAATATTTGCGAGCGTGCCGGCCGCGACGCATTTCTGGTTCTGGGCGTTCTGGGTGTTGGCCGCGCTTACGATGTTCGCGGGGAATCTTGGAGCGCTGCTGCAGACCAACGTGAAGCGATTGCTGGCTTACAGCTCGATCGCGCACGCAGGTTACATTTTGGTGGCGTTCGCCGCGGTTACGTTCATGGCCAACGATTTGAACGGCGGGGCGATGCCTGCTTACGCAGCGGTGTTGTTTTATTTATTGAGTTACGCGCTGGTGAAGATTGGGGCGTTCACCATCGTTTCTGAAATTGGCGGGTGGGGCGAGAAGAATTTGACGCTGGATGATTACGCGGGTTTGGCGCAACGGCAACCTGTAGCTGCAGCCGTGTTGAGTCTTTATCTTTTGTCGCTGCTGGGATTGCCGGTGACCGCGGGATTTTTTGGGAAATTTTATATTTTTAAGGCGGCGGTCAATTCACATTTAATCTGGCTCGCGGTGTTGATGGCCATTAACAGCATTATTGGGGCGTACTACTATTTGCGGGTAATTGTGGTGATGTACATGCGCGAAGGCAGTGCCCAGGCCATGGCGGCGGCGCCGCTGCGGTTTCCTGTAGCGGTGAATGTAGTACTGGCGATTACCGCGATTGGGACGGTGTACTTTGGGCTGTTTCCTAATCAGGTACTGAACCTTATTTTGCAGCCGAATTTGATTGCGCGTTAATCCGACATTCCAGAAATAAATCTCAAAACAGTGCGAACCTGGCGGGATGGGTGTACGGCTTCACCTCAAAAAGCGCTCAGCGTTCACGCACCCAACCGAATACCTACTTCTGATCAGGCATAGTGTCCGAACAAATATAGACAGAAGCAGACGGAGAGGAAGTGCTAATCGTGGCGGGCGCCGTGGAGGACGTGTACGGCGTGGGGCAGGAGATGGGCGATGGATTCGAGAGATTCGACAGCGCCTTTGGGGCTGCCGGGTAGATTTACGATGATGGTGTTGGCGCGTACGGCAGTGACCGCGCGGGATAAGACCGCAGTGGGAGTTTTCTCCATTCCCTTGCGGCGCATTTCTTCGGAAACTCCCGGGATGATGCGCTCGGCGATGGCGACAGTGGCTTCCGGGGTGTTATCGCGAGGGCCGATGCCGGTGCCGCCGGTGGTGAAGATAATATCTGCTCGGCTGGAGTCCGCGATGGCGCTGAGTTGTTCGCGAATGGCGGCTGAGTTGTCGGGGAGGCACAACGTTTCGGTGATCTCCCAGCCGAGACCGCGGCAGAACGCGACCACTGCGGGGCCAGAGGTGTCCTGGCGGTCGCCTTTGGAGGCGGAGTCACTGATGGTGAGAATGGCCACGCGCATGGCAGGAAAGCTCAGCGATTCAACTTTGATTGGTGCTGACTTCATCGCGGCTGGCTTCATCCATGAGGCGCATGGCTTCCATCAGCAGGCCGGTAGTGTTGCGGGTAGTGGTGGTGCGATTGGAGGCGTTGGCGGCGCCGAAGTCGATTTCGAATTCGCCCTCGGTCCACAGAAGCACACGGTAGACGGCGTCATCGCCCTCTACTTCCCCACTCTTAGCGTCCCGACATTGGCCGCCCGAGAAATACAGTTCTCCAGTCTCGGATCCTTTTTTCACAACCAAACGGCAGGATTTCTGGCCCATTTCGAGGGATTGCATGAGGTCGATCATGCTCATTTCCTCGAGGCGGCCCTGGATGACGCCCGGACGGGAGCCTTTGCTCTGGAGCTTTTCGAGATGCAGGCGATCAATGACTCTTTTTGTGATGCGCACGAGGTCTTTGACGAGAAACGGTTTGGTGATGAAATCTTCGACGCCGTCGACCAGCGGGCGCAAGCGTTCTTCTATATCGGCGCGGCTGGCCATGAAAAGAAATGGGATATGGCGAGTAGTCTGGCGCCCGCGAAGCTTTTCAAAAAGCTGGCGGCCATCGAGGCCGGGCATTTTGTAATCGCAAAGGATGGCGTCGGGCGGCTCGTCGATGACTTTGAGAAGGGCGTCGGCACCGTCGTCGGCCAGGACAACTTCGCAAATGGGTTCCAGCGCTTTGCACACGAGATCGCGGATCAGTGGATTGTCGTCGGCCAACAGCAGCTTAATGCTTTTCCCGGCAGCGCTCATCGAGAACGAACCTTTGAGCGGATTGGTTTTGCGGCGACGGCACGGCGGCGGAAATGGCCGCTTTTGCCGCCCGTTTTTTCCACCAGCACGATGCCGGTAATCTCCATGGCCTTATCCAGGGCTTTGCACATGTCGTAAACCGTGAGGGCGGCGGCAGTAACGGCGACCAACGCTTCCATCTCCACGCCGGTTTGCGCGGTCGTGGTTACGGTAGATTGAAGTTCAACGCCATTCTGGCATAGGGAAGCAGTCACATCAACGTGCGTAAGCAGGAGCGGGTGACAAAGAGGTATCCACTCGGAAGTGCGTTTGGCGGCCGCGATTCCGGCGATACGGGCGATTTCCAGGGGGTTACCCTTGGGATTTCGCAAGCGTTTGACGGCTCGGACGACGGCGGGGACCATTTTTACGAGGCCGCGTGCGACGGCGGTGCGGGTGGTGACGGCCTTGGCGGAGACGTCTACCATTTTAACGTTTCCGGACGGGTCGTAATGGGAGAGCTTTTTCATGGCGCCTGAAGACTTTTCGAGGATCTAAGAGACATCTTTACGCATCAGCACGTTAACATTTTCGCCGGGCGCGAGTGATTGAATATCGGAACCTACTACCAGAAAGCAATTCGCCTTGGCCATGGCCACGGTGTCGCCGGAACCTTTCCATGGTAGCGGTTTGACATGAGCCTGTCCCGAGTCAATTTGGACGCGTGCGGGAAGAAAATGCGTCATGCCGGGTTTTTCTTTCATAGCCTCGGCAAGGGTGGCTTTCAGAAAAGTCAACGGGCGGGCGGGGGCGCCACTGAGCAGGTCGATAGCGGGAACGACGAATAATTCGAAAGTCACCATGGTGGAAATAGGGTTGCCGGGGAGGCCGAAGACAGGTTTCTCGTTACACATTGCGAAGACCGCCGGTTTTCCCGGGCGGATAGCCACGGCGTCAAAGTAAAAGGTGGCACCGAGACTCTTCAAGACGTCCTCGACCAAATCATATTTGCCCATGGAGACGCCGCCGGACAATACCAGCAGATCTTCCCGCAGGCCCTGTTGGACTTTATCGCCGAGACTTTCGATGCGATCGGAGGCCTTGCCGAGGATTACCGGTTCTGCGCCGGCTTCGCGGACTTGGGCAGCTAAAGAAACGCTGTTGCTGTTGCGGATCTGGAATGGGCCGGGCGACGCATCGATGGCGACGATTTCGTCTCCGGTGGCGAGGATGGCCACGCGAGGTTTTTTGGCGCACCGGAGTTGCGTGGCGCCGATCTGCGCAGCGAGACCTAACTCGGCATAACCAAGCCGTGTGCCGACTTGAAGCAATGATTGGTTTTTTGCGGTCTCACTGCCGGCCGGGACGATGTTCTGGCCTGTTGTGGCGGTCTGCTGAAAATGGATATATTCTTTGTCGCGGCTAGTGTATTCGATCATTACTACGGCGTCAGCTTCGGGTGGCACGGGTGCGCCGGTCATAATTTGAACGCAGGTTCCTTTCTCTAGCGGCTGGGTTAGGGCGTCGCCGGCTTTGATTTCGCCGATGCAGGCTAACGTTGCGCCTGCGGTGGATTCGGTGGCACGAACTGCATAGCCGTCCCGTGTGGCGCGGTCGAAGGGCGGGTAGTTGCGGTCGGCGATTAGGTCCTGCGCCAACACATAACCTAAAGCGTCCCACACGCTGAGATTAACGGTCGCGGTAACGCGGTTTGCTTTTGAGACTTGGCAGATTACTTCCTGGCGCGCTTGTTCGAAAGTCAGCATGAAGTGTCTATGGTACTCCGAGGTGGTGCAGGTAGAGAGACGCGCGGTAAGTGACGAAAGCAGAAGCTTCGCAGTTGTGGTTCAGGTGTTTCCACGTTAAAAGCCCCACCTTGCTAAAACCTGGTGGGGCACCCCCCGTGTCTTTTCAATTTCTATTAGGCATCGCTTTTTTTGCGTTCGGACTGTCTGGCGCCAAGAACCCGTTGAAGCCGCACTCGCTAGAGCCAGGTGGACAGCAGTGAGCCGGGCTGCACGATGGTGGCGTCCCGCTCTGGGCCGGTGGAAATCATGCCGATTTCGACGTGGAGGAAGTCGGAAATAAATTTTAGGTAATCAATGGCGAGTTTGGGCAATTTTGTGCCGTCTTTCAGGCCGTAGGTTGTTTCGTTCCAGCCCGGCAAAGTTTTGTATTCGGGCGTGACGTGCTCGTATTCTTCGGCAAGGGCAGGCATTTGGTGCAAAGGCTTGCCCTTGTATTTGTAGCCGACGCAAACCTGGATTTCGCGTTGGGTGTCGAAGACGTCGAGCTTGGTGATTACCAGCGAGTCGATGCCGTTGATCATTTTGGCATAACGCAAGACCTGCAGATCTAGCCAGCCGCAGCGGCGCGGACGTCCGGTGACAGCGCCAAATTCCTTGCCGCGCTGGCGGACTTCTTGCGCGTCGAGGTCGGGCATTTCGGTGGGAAATGGGCCGGAGCCTACGCGGGTGGTATAGGCTTTGGAAATGCCGAGGATGTGTTTGAGCTTGGTGGGCGGCACGCCTACGCCGATCGATGCTCCTCCGGAGATGGCGCTGGAGGAAGTGACGTAGGGGTAGGTGCCGTGATCGATGTCCAGCATGGTGCCTTGAGCGCCTTCAAAGAGCACGGATTTGCCATCGTCCATGGCACGGTTCACGAGTTCGGCGGTGTCACAGATGTAACCGCGAATTTTTTCGCCCAAGGCCAGCGTGGCTTCCACTTCGTTAGAGAAGTCGACGTTCGCGCCGTAAGCGCCCTTCGCGAGGCGGTTTTTTTCGGCGACTACGTGGGCGGCTTTCTTGCGAAACGAATCGGGATCGAGCAAATCGCACGTGCGTAAACCGCGGCGGGCCATTTTGTCTTCATAGGCGGGCCCGATGCCGCGGGAAGTTGTGCCGATTTTGTCGGCGCCGCGCGCGCCTTCGGCGGCTTTATCCAGTTCGCGGTGATAGGGAAAAATTAGATGGGCGCGATTGCTGACATGCAGGCGACCCTTCACGTCTATGCCCGTCTTAGCAAGAGTTTCGATTTCGTTGACTAGCGCGGCAGGATCGACAACTACGCCCGTGCCGATAACCGCATGGCGCCCGGGGCGCAGAATTCCGCAGGGGATGAGTTGAAGAACGTAGCGATCGGTACCGATGATGACGGTGTGGCCGGCGTTGTGACCACCAGCTACGCGCGCGATGTATTCGAAAGAGCCGGCGAGGTAGTCCACCACTTTGCCTTTGCCTTCATCGCCCCATTGCGCGCCTACCACCACGACAGAGTTCATTTCTGACCTTTCTTACGCAGATGATCCATTGCAGCTAATGCATCTAGACCAGCCGCCTGCACATTGGCGGATGGCGCTTCCCTCTCCGTCATGGAGAGAAGCATGGAGGGAACTTGACAGCAAACCGCAAAACAAATCGTACCTTTGCCTTCGCAAAGGCGCAAGCAATGGAGATGGTAAACGAAGGGAAGGCAGCGGTGCTACTCACTGAGTTGGCGGTAGCGGAAGCAGGTGGTGGCGTGGTCGTTAACCATACCAACGGCTTGCATGAAGGCGTAGCAGATGGTGGTGCCGACGAAGCGGAAGCCGCGTTTTTTCAAGTCCTTACTTATGGCGTCGGATACCTGAGTGGAAGCTGGGAGGCCAATGTGAGATTTCCACGCGTTTTGAATGGCCTCGCCGTTCACGAAGCTCCAAATGTATTTGTCGAAGGACCCGAATTCTTTTTGGACTTGAAGAAAAGCTTTCGCGTTGCTGATGGTGGACTCAATTTTTAGGCGGTTGCGAATGATTCCGGGATCCTTTAATAAGGCGCGTACTTTTTTGCGGCCGTAGCGAGCCACTTTTTCTGGATCGAAACCGGCGAACAATTTGCGGTAGCGTTCGCGCTTTTTTAACACCGTGTCCCAGCTCAGGCCTGCTTGCGCGCCTTCGAGGGTTAGAAATTCAAATAGCGTGCGGTCGTAGTGGACAGGGACACCCCATTCTCTATCGTGGTAGGCGATGCTGAGATCGTTGCTGGGCCATTGGCAGCGAACGAGAGGCGCGGAGTCTTTCATTTGTTCCGATTCATTTGTTCCTGCGCAAAATATCTAGCAACCGCGCTTAGAAAATAAAGGACGCGTCGCAGAAAATATGCGACGCGCCGTTAAGAAAGGATCATAGATGAAGACAGGCTTCGGGCCCAAATCGAATTTGAGATTACACCAGGTGCTTGGCCAAGGCCTTAGTGATTTGGTCCTTGGGAACCGCGCCAACGATTTGTTCGACGACCTGACCGTTTTTGAAAACCAGCAAAGTGGGGATACCGCGAACGTTATAGCGGCCCGCCGAATTGATCGCTTCGTCGACGTTCAGTTTCATGACTTTGAGTTTGCCTGCATAATCATGAGCGATCTCTGCCACTGTGGGTGCCAGCATGTGGCAAGGGCGGCACCAATCGGCCCAAAAATCTACCATTACTGGTTGTGCGTTGCTGGCGCTCAGCACCTCTGCTTCAAAATTGCCATCGGTTACGGATTGAATGTTATCAGCCATGTTGTTTATCCTCAGCGGATTGGCCCGGAAGGGCCGCCGCTATCTCTCCTTGAGTCGTTTAATTAGATGTTGCAACGAAGATTTGGTTTCGTGCCAGACGCGCCGCCTTGTAGAGCTTCGCATATTCCGTCGCTGGACGCTTCCACGAAAAGTCCTTGGACATGCCGTTAAGTTGGATGCGCTTCCAGATGCGTTCGTCGGCGAAGTGATGCAAAGCCAGGCGAACGGCGTCGAGCAGAGCCGCCCCAGTATAGGGCTCGAACTTGAAGCCCGTGCCGGTGCCGTGCTCCACGTCAAAAGATTCGACAGTATCATCGAGACCACCGGTGGCGCGAACGATGGGGACCGTACCATATTTCAAACTGTAAATCTGATTTAAGCCGCAGGGTTCGTAGCGCGAAGGCATGAGGAACATGTCTGCGCCAGCTTCGATTTTGTGGGCGAGTTCATTGTCGTAGGCGATGCGCACGCCAACGCGGCCGGGAAATTCGTTCGCGAGAGTCTCGAACAGTTCTTCGTAGCGGCGCTCGCCGCTGCCGAGAACGGTGAGGATGACGTCCTCCTCCAGTAATTCGTTGGCGATGGCAGCAATGAGATCAAAACCTTTTTGATCGGCAAATCTGGAGACGATGCCGAGAACAGGCAGGGTTTCATGTTCTGCATAGAGACCAAAGATCTCGAGCAGCTCTTTCTTGCAAACATGCTTTCCAGTCAGATCCTTGGCGGAATACGTGGCCGCGATTAATTTATCTTTTTCGGGATTCCAGACTGAATAGTCGACGCCATTGAGGATGCCTACCAAGTGATCGCGGCGGCTGCGGATCACGCCGTCGAGGCCATATCCGAATTCCGGAGTTTGAATTTCTTCGGCGTATTTTTTGCTGACGGTGGTGAGGTAGTCGGAATAGACCAGGCCGCCTTTCAGGAGATTGACGTCGCCGTAGTATTCAAGACCGGCGGGGTGGTAAACCTCCGACGGAATGCCGGCGCGATCGAGTACCGCTGCTGGAAATTGGCCTTGATATCCTAAATTATGGATGGTGAAAACTACCGGAATGTCTTTCACCAGCGGGTCGGTGGCGTACGAGGAGCGCAAAAGCACGGGAACGAGTCCGGTTTGCCAGTCGTGGCAATGGATTATGTCGGCGGGCCAAACGTGTTTGGCGATCTCGATCGTGGCGCGGCAAAATTCGCTGTAACGCTCGGCGTTGTCTGGATATTCTCCCGCGCTGCCGCCGTAGATTCCGTCGCGGTCGAAGTAGCCGGGATCGTCGACGAAAAAGTAGCGCACACCGTTGAGCATGGTGCCGTCGGCAATGGACGGGAAGCGCAAACGAGAGCCCAGGGGGATGGTCACACTGGGCATAACCACCATGCTCGTTTTTATTCCCCGATAACGCGGCAGCACCACCGCCAGTTCATGACCCTGCGCGACAAGGGCTTTGGGCAGCGCTTCAATTACGTCGGCGAGGCCTCCGGTCTTCGAGAAGGGCAGGCCTTCGGATGCTGCAAAAAGTACTCTCAAAACAAGCTCACTGGGAGTGTCGCTCCGCGTTTTGGATGAAGGTGACGCCGATCATTTTACGCTATCCGATTTCATAAGCGCGGTCAAAGTTGTCGCCGCGTGGTAGTTGTTACACTGAGGAGCGATGAGCCGTCAACCTCTGGGCCAACATTTTCTTGCAGACGTGTATTGGCGGGAAGAAATCGCGCGCGCCATTCGTGTGTCGCCGCGTTCGGAGGTGGCAGCCGCAACTGGCGGGCAGCAAGCGGATTTTTGCTGGGTTGAGATTGGCCCCGGACACGGGGAGATGACGGAATACCTTTTGGGCACTGGCGCGCCAGTGCATGTGATTGAGGTGGACCAGTTCTTGATCGGGAATCTCAACCGGTTGAAGAAGAAAAATCCGAATCTCGATGTGATTTGCGGGGATATTCTTGAGACCGACCTGGCGGCTGTGGCCAACGGGAAACGAATGTGGATTTATGGGAGTCTTCCGTACTACATCACCTCTCCGATCCTCCATCATTTGTTTCGGTTTGCGGAATTGATCAAAGAGATTCATGTGGTGGTGCAGACGGAGGTGGCCGAGCGGATGGCGGCGGAGCCTAGCAGTAAAGCGTACGGATACCTTTCCGTGGCGACGCAATTGAATTCCCGGCCGGAAGTGGTGTTGGAGATTCCGCGGGCGGCGTTTACGCCACCTCCTGAGGTTGGGTCGACTTTGGTGACGCTGCGGTTGCCCGGTGGATGGGAGGAGTTGCGCCGCGGCAGCTTGTTCCCTGGAGAAAATCAATCGGCCAAGGTTCAAAGTGAAGAGGACTTTCTGGAATTTGTTAAGTTATGTTTTTCGAAGAAGCGAAAAACACTCGTGAATAATTTGCGGGAGTTGGTAGAACCGGAAGAGGTGCGCAACGCACTGGGGACCATTGGCGTGCGGGCGGATGCGCGCGCCGAGCAGATTTCGATTCCTAATTTCGCGGCGTTGTATGCGGCGTTGAAGAAGTAGGCCCGTCTTGAGGAACTGCCCGATGCCATGTTTTGCGATAATTCATTCGCCACGATTCTGTTTTTCTGAATGCCCGAATATCGTCTACGTCAAACGTGATGAGAAGTATCTGTTCCTGCTCTCCGGCCTTCGTAATTATCGTGTCAGTGGATAGGCCTGCGCGCCAGGCCACGCAGCTGTGCGCCTGAGAACTACCACGATTTAGTCCAGGATAATTAGTCATTGCTATACCAACGAGGTTTTCAAAAGCTCTGGTCTTGAGCCCGGCGGTTCTGATCTCGTCCCAATTACGCGCATTTGGCACGATGACGAGCTCCGCACCATTCAGCATCAGTTGAGTTGCGGCCTCAGGAAACTCTCTGTCAGCACAAATCATGGCACCGACTGTGACTTGTCCCCTAATGCCTTCGAGCCTACAAACATCAAACGAATCACCGGGACTGCAATTCACATCGCAGCCGATGTCGTCGGAGCTGGGTTTCAATTTTTGGAGTTCGTCTTTGCCGAAGTCGCAGATAAATACTTTGGAATAGTTGAGCAGGACCTCGCCTCGATTATTGAGAACGGAAACTGTATTCCTCGGCAGTGGTTGGTGTGCTTCCAAATAGGTCATAGCAATATTCATTTCCTGGTCTCGCGCCAGGGCGGCAAAAGTCTGAAAGAAACTGCTTTTTTGATCAATAGCCGAGGCTATCCAACGTCGCTGTCCTTCGGAATCGAGTGGGGAGAGAGTAGCGCCAATATTCCAAAGCTCCGGGAATACCGCCAAATCCGCTCCGAGTGCTTTGGCCTCACGGCAGGCTTGCGCGCCCTTTGCCAGATTCCTGCTTTGATCGTCGCCGAATGCCGAAATCTGAAGCAGTGCCACTCTGAACTTCATATAGATATTGTGCGCATTGATATCCGTTTGGCGGTTTTTGCGGTGGCAGTCAGTCGATCGGGATAATCGCTCATGATGCCGTCTACGCCGGCGGCCATAAGCAAGCGCATGTGCGCGGAGTGATTTACGGTCCAGCATACGACTTGCAAATCCTTTTCTCGCGCCGCGGCGAGCAATTTGGGACTTACCAGGTCGCCGCGGATGGCCAATTGGCGCGCGCCGACTTCAAGCGCCTGATCGAGGGGCTTTTCAATGTGGCCGTCGTAGAGCAAGGCGGTCATCAGGGTAGGTTCAATTTTTCGGACATTGGCCAGAATTGCGGGATCGAAGGAAATAATGATGGTCCTCGCGATTTCCCCGGACTGTCGCAAGGCGCCAATGAGCGCGTGCTCGCCGCCCCAGGAGCCGCCCGGCTTCATTTCCAGGTAAAAGACCACGTCGTATTTTTTGGCAAAATCGAGAACTTCATCGAGGGTGGGGATGCGTTCGCCGGCGAATTCGCTGCCGAACCAGGATCCCGCGTCCAGGCGGCGCAAATCGGCGAGGGTCATGTCGTGAACGGCGCCTTTACCATTGGTGGTGCGATCCACAGTGTCATCGTGAATGGCCACCAGGCGAGCGTCGCGAGTCAATTGCAGATCGGTTTCGATAAAGGTGGCGCCCAGATTCACCGCTTTCTTGAAAGCGGCCAAGGTATTTTCGGGCGCGTGACCGGAGGCCCCGCGATGAGCGATTAGCAGCACGGCAAGGTACCCGTAGAAAGAGCGAAGAGCCGGCGCCTGGCAGGAAAGCGAAGAAAAGAAGCGTCCACGGACTCTATCGTAACATTGCCACCCATCATCAGGGCCACGCACCCAATCGCTAGGCGCCCGGAATCTAACCATTGTGTTAGAACACTTTGGGTGATAGAAGAGTTGCAATGTTGGAAGGACTGGAGGGTCATCGTGAAAAAGGGGATCTTTTTAGCTACGGCGTTGTTGCTCGCAACGACATTCAGCGGCATGCCGATAATTTCGCATGCGCAAGATAAAAAGCAACAGAATGAACCCAAATCTCGGAACCTGATCCAAGAGGTGCGTCACCAACTGGTGCTGCTGCCCTACTATTCGGTGTTCGACAACCTGGCGTTCCGGGTGGAGGGCGACACCGTAACACTGGAAGGGCAAGTGGTTCGACCAACGCTCAAATCGGATGCTGAAAACGTGGTAAAGAAAATTGAAGGCGTCAGTAGGATGGTGAACAACATCGAGGTGCTGCCGCCATCGCCGATGGACGACCAGATTCGCAGAGCGGTGTACCGCGCGATTTATGGCGATCCGGCGCTTTCAAGGTACGCCGAATCCGCGGTTCCGTCGATTCACATCATCGTGAAAAACGGAAACGTTACTTTGGTGGGAGTGGTTGACAACGAGGCAGACAAGAATCTGGCCTACCTGCGGGCGAGCGGCGTACCGAACGTTTTTTCAGTAAAAAATGAGCTGGTGGTGGCGCCCTCCAAGTAACCCCGGACCCATTTTGGTCCAGCAAGGATCACGGCTCGCGCAAGCGAGCTGTTTTTTTTGCAGGGTGTCGGATGCCGCATCTCTATTCTTCGTTTTGCCCTCCAGAATATTTTTCTGCGCATATGGAGGAATGTCCTGCCAAAGCGTAATCGGTGGTTGTGAAGTAGTGTTTCCGCGATGCACGGTAACTTTCGGCCGCGGAATGTCTCACGTTATACTTTGTTATGGACCTTCGCACCTTGGTGGCAGCCGTCGGGCTAGTGTTCTTCCTTAGTATGGTCAGCAGTGATTCACACGCAACAAGACCGGGTTCCGTCCAGCCCCATTCTGGCGAACCCAATTCTGGTGAAAAAGATTTGTGGCAGAAAGATCTTGTCGAATGGCGCGTTAAACACGCCGCCGAGCTGCAGAAGCCCGATGGCTGGCTGTCTTTGGCGGGCCTCGAGTGGTTGCAGCCGGGCGATAATTCGTTTGGTGGCGCTACCGATAATAAAATTCATCTGGCGGACCTGGCGGTCGCACACTTAGGCGTGCTGCAATTAGACGGTCAGACGGTTCGCTTGGTTGAGCCTGCCGGAGGATTCCCACCAGAATTTCTGGTGGCTGGGGCGGTGGCGAAGTCGCAAGTGTTGCGCACGGATCCCGACACTGATACGAACGCGCCACACCTGACCATTGGAACACTGAAAATGTACGTAATCCGGCGGGGTGATAGGTTCGCGCTGCGCGTGAAAGATTCGAAATCTCAGGCCTTGCTGGGGTTTCACGGGTTGAAATGGTATGCGCCTGATCCGGCTTACCGCGTTACGGCAAAGTGGATACCTTACAATCCGCCAAAAACAGTGGCGCTGGATACTCTTGCTGGCACACATTATTCGCAGCCGGTTCCGGGGGCGGCGGAATTTAAACTGGCGGGCGGGACCTACCGGCTCGAGCCGGTGCTCGAGGATGCGGCTCCCACCAAACTTTTTTTCATTTTGCGAGATACCACCAGCTCTTCGACAACCTATGGAGCTTGTAGGTTTCTCTATACCGCGCTGCCTAGGGACGGAGTAGCAAAGGCTGGAGAGTTGGTGCTGGATTTCAACCACCTGGAAAACCCACCTTGCGCGTATACGCCGTTCGCGACGTGTCCCCTGCCACCGCCAGGAAACCGGCTGCATATCGCGTTGCCGGTGGGCGAGCAGCGATATCACGATTGATGTGAATAGACCATGACACCGAACTCACCTTCTGAAAGCGGCGCGGACGCGCTGGATCGCGCAAAACTCACGGAGCTGCGCACGGTATTGCTGAAGCTGCACAAGACTTTGCTGGACATGGAGCGGCGGGACTACGAGCGCGAGCACGGACACGTGTCCACCGGGGAATTATTCCGCCTGGTGTTGGATCACCAGCAATTTGGCTGGCTGCATAACATTTCGGAATTTGTGGTGCGGCTGGATGAAACGTTGGCCGGCGAGGTGCCGATTACCTCGGAGGATACGCGCAGTGCGATCGGCATGGCGCGCAAGCTGTTTGTGCCCTCGGAGTCGGGGGACGCTTTTCAGAAGCGTTACTTCGATGCCATTCAGCGTGACCCGGCGGTGGTAATGGAGCATGCCGAGTTGGCGCGGCTTTTTAATAGCGAGCCTGCCGAGCCTAGTGCGACGTGAGTTTTTTGGATGTTAGAGGTTCGCGGTTTGAGGTTCGCGTAAGCGCACTGCAACATTTCTGTTCGCATAAATAATTTCGTGGGTACTCAAAAACATTTTGTCAACAAAGGCGTCATCCGGCGTATGGGGCGATCGGAATTGCCCCTCGATACGATTGAGCTGGCGCGTTTTCTGATTGGAAAAGTGGTAGTGCACGAATTGCCGGCGGGGCGGGTCAGCGGGCGCATTGTGGAAACGGAAGCGTATCCGCCGGGCGATCCGGCCGGGCATCATTTTCGCGGGCCAACGCCGCGCATTCGCTCGATGTACCTGGCACCCGGTCATGCCTACGTATTTTTTAATTATGGCGCCCATTTCATGTTGAATGTGAGCGCTGAACCGGCGGGTATCGCGGGCGGGATTTTGATTCGCGCGGTGCAGCCACTAGAAGGCCTCGAGCTCATGAAAAAATATCGCGGTTGCAGCACCATGCTGGACTTGACGCGCGGACCGGGGCGGCTGGCTGCAGCGTTTCAAATCAATCGCAGTCATGACGGGCTCGATTTGTGTGGTAAGGGTGCCTTGTGGTTGGGCGCGATCACGGGTGCAGGCAGGCAGAGCGATACGGAAACGGTGATCGGGGAGACCGTGCGGATTGGCATTACTCGCGCGGCTGATCATGTGTTGCGCTTCTATCAGGCGGGAAGTCCTTTCGTGAGCGGGCCTAAACGGCTGCTGGGAGCCGGAGCGGTTGCGAGCTCCGAGGCAATTAAAACCAGTGCGGCGAAGAAGGTAAAAGCGAAGGCCCGCTCCAGATCGAAGCGGGCTCCTACCCGAACAGGCGACTTTGCAATAGCGGACGCGAGAAAGAACGGCCGGAAAAAGGTTGGCCCGCGGAGCTAGAATGGCCGCTGATCGCTTGCCCCAAATCGTAGGCCGCAATTAGACTTCGGTATCAATGGAGGTGACGCCGCCGCTTGCAATCGCGCGCGTGAGCAACTACTCTTCCGCGATGCCCGATATCACACCTGAGTTTCTGTTGTATGGATTTATCTGGTATGTCGCGTTTCTTTTTTCAACTACCTGCCATGAAGCGGCGCACGCTTTTGTGGCGAAACGAGGTGGAGATGAGACCGCTTTCAAAGGCGGGCAAGTTTCGCTCAATCCCATCCCGCACATCAGGCGAGAACCTTTCGGGATGGTGCTTATTCCACTGCTGTCCTACTTCATAAATCAATCCATGATTGGCTGGGCCAGCGCGCCGTTCGACCCGGCTTGGGAGCGGCGCTACCCGCGAAGAGCGGGTTGGATGGCGCTGGCGGGTCCAGCGGCGAACTTCACGCTGATGATTCTGGCGGTGATCGGACTGCGCGTGGGTATGTCCACCGGCTTGCTGGGAAGGGATCCGGCGACCGGGCGCCCAGGAATTACTTTCGTGGTACTGCTGGTGTTCTTTTCGTTGAACTTGTTGTTGGGCACGTTCAACCTTTTGCCGGTGCCGCCTTTGGATGGGAGCACCGGGATCATGATCTTCATGAGCGAGAGCACGGCACAAAGATATCTGAACTGGCTGCGCGGAAATAGCTACGCGATGCTGGGGTTGCTGGTGGGCTTACTGTTTTTTAACAAGGTGTATCGATATATCGAGACATTTGCTACCAACATTTTGCTTCGTGGTCACTTCTAAATCCATTTCAACTATATCAAGCTGACGAGTTCCCTGAGAGTTGCGTGCGGTGGCGTGGGGCGCCCGCTTCTAGCCAGCGGGGGTGTCGGGTTTCGGAAATGTGTCGAAACGGGCGGAGGGTTCAAAAAAGGATGCGGTGGTGAACGGAATTGGAGCGGGTGGAGAGCAGCGGCGGCAGGATTTGTACGGGTTTGATTTTGTTGTTCTCGGTTGACAGGTCTCGATAGTTTGGATTTCTTGAAGCATGGAGTGGTTCCAGGTCTTGCTATACCCCGACCGACCGCTCGCTCGTCGAGCAGGCATCCCGGCTGAATGTAAATGCCTTCCACCATCGCGGCGGTTTCAAAATATACGCAAACTTGCGTTTGCACGCCGTTTGGTCACGGTGCAACGTGTACAACGCCGCTCGGAATCGATCATTGTGAAGCGGAAATGCGGCACGCCGCTGCGCCAAAATAGTTGGCGGCTGCGGCGTGCTTTTTGTTTTGACGCGGCTTCGGTGGTCGCTATTTCCCGGATGGAGCCGCCGGGTCTGGCGTCACGGTACCCGGCAAAGTTACCGCGTCATCGATGGTCACGAGCATGCCGGTTCCGGCTGGGAGATTTACTTCCTTACCTTTGCGCGCCACGATGTAGACAGCGCTTCCGGCGATACCGAACCCGAATCCTCTGGCGACGTTGCTGAAAATCAATCCTACCAGGGCGCCGCCGCCCGTGCCGATGGAAGCTCCTAACACATCGCCTCTGTAGTCGTGTTTTTCCTCGATGATCTGGCCTTCATCTATTCTTAAGTCATGGCGGCGGGGGGCCTCACGGTCGCCGCCGGGTCGTACGACTTCGATGATGCTCATGTGCACGGGGATGAGGCGGCTATCGATTTCGATGCTGCGGAAATTCAAGTCCATGTAGGCCTGGCCACGAAAAATGGAAAAGCGACGCGCTCGCTCAACGGTACCGATGGCTCCATGGATGCGCGTACCGGCGGGAATCAGTAAAGTGTTACCGACGAAGACAGGCTCGGAAACCTCGGCGACAAACGTATCGCCGTTGCGGGAAGCGGCGGTGCCGATGTCACTGATGATGTGGAGACGCACTTCGGTTCCAGGAGCAACTTTGCGCGGCTCGGAATAGGAGACGGGTGTGACGGTGAAAAGCAGCGCGCCAGCCAAAACTGCGGACAACAATCGTTTCATGAATTTCCTCCCGCCCACGCAGTGCGCGTGGGCTGACCCCGTGTCGTGGGGCGATTCCGACTCTGCCGGAACGTTTCCGCTGGCGCCGCGGACCCGGCGTTCGAACGAAACAAACGCAGGCGGATGGGGAGGAACTCCATCCGCGTGTAGTGTACTGCGCTGGCGCCGCACGAAAATACGAGGTTCTAGTGATGTGTTGCACAACTAGACACAATTTGTGCCTGCCACGCGAGGTCAGGGCGGTCAACGTGCTTCTGGCCGAAATATTTACGCGAACCGAAGTGGTGTGATATCGTGCCGCAAATTTCGTTTCGACGGAGGAGTCGTGTTCAAAAACCATTTTTCAAGGCTTTTTACGCTGGCGATGTGCGCAGTGCTGTGTATGGCTTTAGCAAAAGCCCAGGAAACCGCCAAAAAGCCCGCCCCGAAGAAAGCTGAAACACCGGTAACAGCCAAGCCTGCGGCACCGGAACCGTTCATCGCAACACCGGACAAAATCAAATGGGAGCAATTCGCGCCAGGCATCGAGTACGGACCTGTGCATGGCGACTGTGACAAGCCTGGGGCTCCGTGTGTGTTTCAATTGCGATTTGCCGCCGGCGCGAAAATTCCTGCGCACTGGCATCCCGTCGACGAAAATGTAACCGTGATATCAGGGACGTTCCTGGCGGGCATGGGCGACTCGTATGACGAGTCGAAGATGATGTCTCTTCCGGTGGGAACGTACGTGTTCATGCCCAGACGCATGCATCACTTCGCGGGAACCAAGGGCGGCGCGCTGGTACAGGTCCACGGTGTGGGCCCATTCAAAATAAATTATGTAAATCCGGCCGACGATCCAGGTAAGGCGGCCAAAGCTTCCGATTAATTTTTTTTTGCGTGGAAGAAAAATTGTGGCTAGCGCAGGCAATCTGGCTGCGCTCACCATGCTGTGCTAGACTTTTGTTTAGCAGACGCAAAAATTTTGCGACTGTTGAAACGTGGAACTTCGGGCTCTGTGCAACGAGGTCCCGCGAACCCCGCCAGGCCCGGAAGGGAGCAACGGTACCGGGAACGCCTCTTGTGCCGCAGATCACCCGAAGTTCCTCTTTTCAAGATGTGGCACACGAAGTGACGCGTGCCGTTCCCGCAACGGAGTGCATCCCGCAAATGAGCTACCAGGTTATAGCCCGCAAATGGCGCCCGCAAAAATTTAGCGATCTAGTTGGACAAGAACACGTTACGGAAACGCTCGCGAACGCGATCAAGAACGATCGCGTCGCGCATGCCTACATTTTCTCCGGTGCACGTGGGGTGGGCAAGACCACCGCGGCGCGCATTCTTGCTAAAGCGCTGAACTGCGTGCATGGTCCAACGTCCACGCCGTGCGGGGAATGCGATTCGTGCCGCGAGATTGCCGCGGGGACTTCGCTGGATGTGATTGAGATTGATGCCGCCTCCAACCGGGGCATCGATCAGATTCGCGAATTGCGAGAGATGGTGCGCTACGCGCCGGCGTCTTCGCGAAGCAAAGTGGTGATTCTGGACGAAGCGCACATGCTAACGGGTGAGGCCTCCAACGCGTTGCTGAAGACCTTGGAAGAGCCGCCGGATCGCGTGATATTTGTGATGGCCACCACGCAGCCGGAAGACCTGGTGGATACCATCCGGTCGCGTTCGCAGCATTTTCATTTTCGCGCGCTTACGTTTGGTGAAATTACTGCGCGGCTGCAAGAAATCGCTCAAAGGGAAAATCTTAAGATCGATGTGGGAGCACTGGCGGTCATTTCGCGCATGGCAGAAGGCAGCATGCGCGATGCGCTGTCGCTACTGGAGCAGGCGCGCGCGTACTGCGGCGAAGTAATTACCAATGATGAGGTGCGGGAGCTTCTGGGAGTGGTTCCCGACGAGGCATTGGCCACGCTGGTGAGTGCCATAGCGGAAGGCTCAGCCGACCGGGCTCTGGGGCTGATTCATACATTTCAAAAAGAAGGCCGCAACCTGCAGCATTTTTGCCGTGAAGCGATTCGACATATTCGCAACCTGCTTATTGCGAAAGTGTGCGGGGCGGATTCAGAGCTGATTGCGGCGACGACGGACCAGCGTCCCGCGTTGGCGGAAGCTGCGGCGCTCTTTAGCGAAGAGGATCTGACTCGGTTTTTTCAAATTTTGTTGCAGACCGATGATGACTTGCGGCACAAGCCAGACCCGCGAGCGCATTTGGAGATGGGGTTGTTGCGATTGATCAATGCGGCGCGGCTTGCGCCGCTAGAAGAATTGCTGACGGAAATAAGAAGTGGAACCGGCGGCGTTGGAGCCGGATCACCGGTTCCTGCGCGACGCGCTATCAGCGCGTCTGCGGCGGCGAACGCGACATACTCTGTGAAGACCACTCCCCCGATGCCGGCCTCGACTTCAATGAGTGCACCTCCGCTGGCGGCATACAAAGCTACTGAGAAAGAGCCGGAGACTCTCCCAGCGGCAGAAATCGCGGTGGCAAGGAATCCTTCGGCGGTAATGGGTGGTCGCGATGTGAGCACGCCCGAACCGGTTGTCACCAGTTTTAGAGATTCTACGGCGTCGACTTCCGCTTTCGTCCTCACCGGGACAGCGCCAGGCGCCCCGAATTCGAACGGTGCTCTTACTCGGGAAGATCGCGAATGCGAGAATGTGGTTAGCGCCATGGGCGGGGTTGCAGAAACTGCGCATGAGAACGGGTTGCAATACGAAGGCATCACTGTCGAACAGGTTTCGCACATAAAAACCGCAGTGCAAAAACAACAAAAATTCCTGGGCGAATTGCTGGAACATGCCACCGCCTGGGAAGTTGCGGGCGCGGAACTGAAAGTTTATTTTCCCGCGGGGAAAAAATCTTTCGCGGAAATGCTGGAAGGACGCGACTCGTTGGAAAAGCTTCGTGGCATTTCGAGCAACGTGCTCGGTCGCGCGATGCGCGTGTGTGCTAAACTTGCAGCCAGTACGAGTCCGCAGCCGGCAACGCGCGCGGGTTCGGAGCAGCAGGAATTGCGGGCCAAGTTTGAACGCGATCCGATGGTGCGTTCGATACTGCAGCGCTTCGGTGGCAAGATCTCCGAAGTGCGACGGGCGCAAGAGGAATGAAGCTGATGGAAGTCAACGCACTCCAGCAGATGCTTTCGAAATTCCGGCAGTTACAGGACGATCTGCAACGGCAGGTCAATTCCGTAAACGTCGAAGCCTCCGCGGGCGGAGGCATGGTCAACGTGAAAATGAACGGCCAGAAACAGATTGTGGAGATTCGCATCGAGCCGGAAGTTTTTGCCGGCAAGGACCAGGAAATGTTGCAGGATTTGGTGCGCGCCGCGGTGAACGAAGCGTCACGGCGAGTCGACGAGGAACTGGCCAGCCAGATGAAGAATATCGCGGGCAACGTTCCGGGCCTCTCCGGACTGAAGATTCCGGGTTTGTTTTAGTTCTTCCACGAAGTTCTTTCCAAACAGATTTCCTTCATGGATTGAAGCCGCTCAGTAGCTTGTTCCATGACTGGACGGCACGCCGCTGTCAGTGAGACCATCCCGGTAATGAAGGGGGCCAAATGTCCACCACGCGAAGTTCACGGCGCGAATCGAAGGCGCTCCTGAAACCATTTTTGATCTGATTGCTGACACGCCGAATTATGGGCGCTGGCTGCCGGGTTCTAGAGCGCGGGACAACGGATGTATAGCCGTATCCTCTCCGTCTCGGCACAACCATCTTGACGCGGGACCAGCGGGCCAGAAACCTGCCTCTGTCACGGAGTATGATCCTTCGAAGCACATCGCCTTTCATCACGCCATGTTGTTGAAGAAAGGTCCGTTGACCGCAGACATTGCAGTCGATATTCGTTACACATTCGAGCCACAGGGTCGCGGCACTTTCGTCAATCGCCAACTTAGTCTCACCATCCAAATACCTGGCTTCCTGAAGGTGGCGGAGCCGTTGGTCGTATAGGTGTTCCGTAAGGAGAATGTGCGGTTACCAGCGGAGCTGAAACGTTACCTTGAAGTGCAACCCGAAGCGATGCGATTTCGACACTAGCGGGGTGGGCGGGATCTATCGGGAAATTAAAAATTTAGATTCGGACGCCGAGTGTCCGCATAAAGCGAGAAGAACTTGCGGGAAAACTTGGGATGCACGCGATCAGTGTTTCTGCGCCGCAGGAAGAGAGCGGTTTGCTCCTAATCGCGGCGTGTGCTACACATCAGGGATGCCTGATTTTGCCGCACCTGTGGAACGACTAATCGATCAATTAAAGCACCTTCCGGGAATTGGCCAGAAAACAGCCCAAAGATTGGCTTTTCACCTGCTGCGATGTTCGTCGGAGAACGCTTTGGCTTTGGCGGACGCCATCCGGGATGCCAAAGAGAAAATCCGCGAGTGTTCGACGTGCCACAACATTACGGATACCGATCCTTGTTTATATTGCGTGGGACCGACCAGGAATCACCGCACCATTTGCGTGGTCGAGGAAGCGCATAACATCATGGCCATCGAGAAAACGCGGATGTATTCCGGGATGTATCACGTCTTGGGCGGAGCTTTGTCACCACTATCAGGCCGCGGGCCGGAACAACTAAAGATCAAATCGCTCGTCGAACGATTAAAGGGCGGAGGCATCGAAGAGATTATCGTGGCTACCAATCCTACCGCTGAGGGCGAAGCCACCGCGGTGTATATGTCTAAATTGCTGAAGCCTCTGGGGGTAAAGGTCACCAGGATCGGGGTGGGCATCCCGGTGGGAGCGGACTTGGAATACGCGGACGAAGTAACGATGCTGAAAGCCATGGAAGGGCGGCGCGAACTGTAGTTAGAAGCAAGGTGAAGAGTTGGCGGCAAAGATAGTACTGGTAGGACTTTACGGCCAAAAATTAGTACTGGTGGGACTGTCTAGTCAAAGAACGAATTTGAGTATAGAGTTTGGATTCTGCGAAGTCCCCTGGTAAGGAGGTGCGCTATCCCAACCCCGGCGCACTACACGTCGTCTTCGGCCTGGCTTGCAAACCTGTGCGGTAGGTTCGAGTGATCGGATCGCTTCGAATCGACGAAATATGTGTTTTATTTTGATGGCTTTGTGCATTGAACCCAATCTCAAGATTGATGGGCTGGCTGCAAAGCAGGAATCGAAGGCGAGAGGTAACCGCTACAACCCGAAATTCAAAAGAGAGCTATGGAAGTGGGAGCGTAAGACAAGCAATGGACGAAACGAGCAGCAATACAGCTGAAGGAACTACTGAAGTGTCGACCGGAGCATCGGTGCATGCCGACTCGGATCTGCGGAAGCGCCGCAGCACACGCATTGTGCAGGCCGTGCCGCTGGCGGTCACCGGGGTGGACGCCATCGGCCGCCCTTTTACCGAAAACACTTCGACCCTGATCATCAATTGCCACGGATGCCGCTATCAATCAAAACACTATGTTTTGAAGAATATGTGGGTGAAGCTGGAAATTCCGCATGCGGATTCCGGGCAGGCGCCGCGGGTGGTGCGTGGGCGGGTAGCTTGGATTCAGCGGCCGCGCACCGTGCGGCAACTTTTTCAAGTGGCGCTCGAACTAGAGACTGCCGGCAACGTCTGGGGCATCGCTTTTCCTCCCGAAGATTGGTTCGTATTTCCCGAGGTGGAAATGCAGCAGCATAATTTGGGTGCGGCAACAGACCCGCTAGCAAACGAGGTGGAACATGAGTCGCCGGTTCACCATGATTACGAGAGTCCGACGGCGCACGTGAACGATAATTTGCGAGCCTTTCCTTCCCCGGCAAGCACTACCGACGCTTCACTGCAGCTGGCGCGTCAGCTGGCACGACTGGTGACGGATGCCAAGCAACAGATTCAGGCAGCAGCGCGGGAAGCCGCCAGCCAGGCGGTGGCTCAGGAAGCTTCGAAGGTGGTGGAAAAGATTCAACAAGAAACCGAGAAACACGCGCAGGCTGCCGCCGCTGCGGCTGCGGAATCGACCCGCCGCGAATTGACCAATTGGCTCACACCGCAAATGCAACAGACCAAAAGTGAGCTGACTTCGCAACTTGAACGAGAAGGCCAGGCGCAGCGCGAGCAACATGTGGAACAGTTAAAAAACAGCGGTGAGATTCTGGTGACTTTATTCAAGGAAGCGGAAGAAGTTGCCACGCGATTGAAGTCGCAAGCCGCGGAGGTAGAGGCGCGGTTACAGGCGGAAGCCGAAACAGTGGGACGAGCGCAACAGGAAGCGGCACAGTTGCGTGAGGAAACCAGCGTAAACCTGGCTATTCAAGCGGAAGAAACCGAAGCCCATATCATGGAACGCGCGGACGCCGCGGCGCGCACCATGGAAGAGGCCGCGCGCGTCCGCGAGGAAGCGTTGGTGCGGCTAAAGGCGCAGGCAGCCAACACAGAAGCGCAAATCATGGCGACAGCTGCTCGGACGGTGGAAGAGTCGGAGCGTTTGCGACAAGAAACGCTGGACCTACACTTTCAGACTTTGCGTTTGGCGGCCGAGGAAGTTCAACGGCAGGTGGCACTAAACGTTTCTACCGCGCGGATCGATTGTGAAGCGCATGTGGCGCGAGAAATGGAAATGGCCAAAGCGCTTTGGCAGGCGAGTTTAGAGACTTCCCTACACTCGGCGCAGAATCGCATCGTTGACGAGGTGGAACAGCGGCTGACCGGGCTGCGTGATTCCCTGCAGGAGTCTGCGGAACGGCTGGAATTCGGATTGGCGCGAGCGAATGAAGCCACGACTACTCTCGACAATTTTTCGAATCGGCTGGGAGTATTGCACGAACAAGCGCTGGTGGGATTCCACACGCAGCTCGATGACGTGCTGAGCTTGCACAGAAATGAATTGCACCGTAGGTCGGAATCGCTGTTCGAAGATGTAACTTCCCGGATGCGAACAGCCTTTGACGAAAGCAGCAATCGCGCGGCGGAAGAATTTGAAGAGCGCATTTCAGGGATGATCGCGCCGCACCTGCAAAGCACGGATCAATCCCTCCAGCGCATGGCCGGCGGACGAGCACTGCTGGATGCAGCAATTTCCATGCAGCAGGACCGCATCAGGACGGCAGCGGACGAGGCCTTTGCGGAGTCACTTTCCAGATTTAAGGATAACCTCGGCGGTGCGGAACAGTTACTGGATGAAACCGCGCGTGGGGTCACTGGCCGAAACATCGCTGAGATGGAAGAAAAGCTCAGCGACATCAAGCATCAGGCCATCCAGGATGTATTCAAATCCGCGGAATGGTATGAAAAGAAAGCGCAAACACATATCCAGAACGTGACCGAAAAAGCCGTGGAGCAAGCCGGCACGCAACTACGAGAAAAGGCCGGCGAGATTTCCAGCTCGTTCATCAGCGAGTTGGATAATTCGAGCCAAAATTTTGTGGGGCACACCCAGTCGCAGTTGGAAGTCACCGTGCGAGACGCTTTTGAGCGGGCGCGAACGCTGTTTGCCGAAGCGTCGGACACCACGGCAGCGGCATTTACCGACGAAGTTCAGCGCACCGGAAGACATGAGCTCCGGGGATTTGGTGAGGAATTGCATAAGGCCGTGGAACAGGCTCGCACGGAACTCGACACAGCGCAAAGGGAGCTATCGCAGAAAATTACCTCGGAACAGGCAGAGTTTTTGCGGCGTTTCCAGGAGGCCATGGACAAGGCCTTAGAGTCTGGCGTGAAAGATGCCAATGAGAAAGTCGAAGCCAGCTTCTCGCCGCTCATTGATTCCTGGAAAATGATGACCGACCGCCACCAGAGCGACCTTCGCAATGTGTACGCCAAGATAAGCGAGCAGGCTACCGAACAACACCGCATGCGGCTCGAAAATGTTTCCAATCAGTGGATGCTGGCCACCGTGACGGCACTGGACCATCAATCGCGCGAGATCGTGGCCGATATTTCGGCGAACGCGGAAGAGAAATTACGCGAAACCTGCACGCAGGTTTTTGAGGGTATCGGGGAAACTTTGCAGGAACGCTTGCAGCAGATAGCGCGCAATTTGACCTTACCCACCGATCCTAACAGCCGTTCGCGTTCAGCGACGACGAGCAGCAGTTAGCGGTCTAGTCATGCTTCAATTGCTTCGCAGTGGTGAGCCAGGGCAAGCATAGATCCGCCCTGACGCTAACGCGAAGTCGCATGGTTTGCGCGTCCCCGGTATAATGAAGAAGTTCCTCCATACATGGCCAATCGTGCATATCTGCGCGTCTGGACGCGCGATTTCTCTGAAGAACTGATGATTGCTGAGTTCGCGCGCTTTCTGGCCAGCGCTCCGCTTTCGGCTTCCATGAATACTTTCGCGGAATTAACCGTCCAACCAGTTGACGCGACGGAAACTCCGGTAGCTTCCTGGGACCTGCGCGGCCAGGGATATGGCCCGCCGGAGGTTGCGGCGCTGTCCTTGCAGCACTTGAATACCGACAGTGCGTATATTGCCACGGCCAAGTGGGACTTGTGGGAGCTCAACGTGGAGAGTTTGAAGTGGCAGCACGCGCCGCAACCTTTGGTGCTCACGTGTAATGGGACGGATTACGACAATGGCGTGGCCGCGACCGAGGGGCATTTCGTTGCGGATTTGGGCTTCGAACATTTTTTTACCGGACATGCTGGCTTGCTCGCTCCTGGCAAGGCCACCAATCCGTTTGATTCTTCGGATCATCCGGTGGAACATACGTTTCGCCGCTGGATGGCTGCGGGCGGCAATTTGAAGGAATATCACGCAAAAACACGGGATAACATCCAACAGTTATTTACGTGGGTAGAAGGGCTGCAGAAGGCATTGCCGGTGGAGCGCAGCGAATTGTGGTCCGAGGGCGAGGAAAATTTCGAGGCCCGTCTGGACGCAATTTTGGCGCAACACTGACGTGGGCGCTCAAGCAAGCCGTAGAGTCTTTGGCGTACAGCAGCTAGAATGAGCAATAAATGAACCGTCCAGCTTCGACAGGTTTAGTGAGGATAGTTCGCATGCCGAAGCCGGCGGAAAAGGCCGCAACTTGATGGAATACCGAGCGTTCAGATCGCGGTTGAGGAAAGATTTCGCGCAAAACGTTGGTATTGTCGCACTGGCCGCCGCGGTTTTTGGTGCTTTGGGCATGGGATGCGGCACTGAGGCGCCGAAACCAACTTCAGAACCCACTGCTCAAGCGAAACCAGCGGAGCCAGCAATTCCTGACGATGTTCAAGATGCCGCGAAGCATTTCCTCGGAAGCGACGCGCAAGTGCTGCTCGTCGGAGATCTGGCAAGAAATGGGAAACGGCAGTTCCTTGCGGCTAATGTGGTGCCCAAAACGCCCAAGAACAATATGCCCGGCACGGTGGTCACTCGGGCTATCGTGGCTCAAGACGATGACGGGAAATGGACGGAATTGCTGCGAGTGGATGAGCATTTGAAAAACCCTAAAGGATATTTGGGATTGACGCCGCTCGATTCCATTAACGGATGGCGATTGCAGTACGAACAGAATCCGGAGAAGGGTCTGCAACTTTATTTCACACCGTTAAAAGTAAATGGTGACACTCACGTGCTGCCCATTGGAGTGCGCTGGAATCCGGCCACCAACCGTTATCAGTCTCTGGACGCCAGCTATGAGCATTTTCTGAAGGAATCGACGTCCCTGCAAAATGTGAGGTCCACGCTGCGATGAGTGCGGCTGCCACAACCAGTGCGGCGCTAGGAAGCAAAGCGGCGGCGAACGAGCCGCCAAAGGCGTCCGCGTGGAAAAATCTGCGCGGGCTGTTCCCGTATCTGCGGCGGTATCCGGGGGGCCTCGCGCTCGGCCTATTGGCCACGGTGCTCATGGGCATCATCGGTAACATTGTGCCTCTGGCGATTGGCATCATCATCGACGTGCTGGCGGGAAGCGCGCGGCCATTTTCGAATGGCGTTGTGGTTAGTGCGCTGAAGGCTAATTGGCTCAGCACAATAATTCCCTTCTACCAACCGTCTAGCCGCCACACGCTTGGAATTTATTGTTTGATGCTGATCGGGCTCATTGCCATAAAGGGCGTCCTGTCGTTTTCGGCCCGCTGGATATTGATCGGAGTATCACGCGATATCGAATTTGATGTTCGTAACGATCTGCTGGACCGCCTACTGGTCCTCGAACCGGAATTTTATGTGCGGAATCGAACCGGCGAGCTGATGTCCCGGGCCACCAACGATTTGAACGCCGTGCGCATGGTGCTAGGCCCGGGAATCATGTACAGCGCTACGACGCTGGCAACCATGTTGGTGGCTGTTTTTTTGATGTTCAAATTATCGTCGTCGTTAACCATGTGGGTTCTGTTACCTGTGCCGGTCGTGGCCGTAGTGGTTCGTCACTTTGGCAAAGTCATCCATGAACTATACGAAAAGATTCAGGCTTCGCTGGCGGCGCTATCCGTGAAAGTGCAGGAAAATTTGTCTGGCGTGCGGGTGATTCGAGCTTATGCCCAGGAAGATGCGCAGATTCAGGCTTTCGATGAGCCAAATCGCGAATATGTGGCGCGCAACGTAAAGTTGATTCGCACCTGGAGCATGTTCATGCCGTCATTGCAGGCGTTGATTGGGATTACGTTTCTGATCGTGCTTTGGAAGGGCGGCTTCTTATTTCTGCGCAATCAGCTTTCCCTGGGAGGATTGGTTTCGTTTTCCAATTTTTTGACCTTGCTGGTATGGCCGATGATTGCGCTGGGGTGGGTAACAAATATCTTTCAACGCGGCGCGGCGTCCATGGGCCGATTGACGTACATCTTGAATGCGCAGCCAAACATTGACGATCGCAATGCAAAAATTCCGGCCGACAAGGAGTTGCAGGGAGAAATTGAGTTTCGTGATCTGACGTTTACCTACCCCACGACGCTATCCGGAGATGGAAACGCCGGCGCCGCGGCTAACAATGGAACGTCTGCGAACAAGGGGCCTTCGAGCACAGCTATCGCTGGTAACGGAACGGGTCCCAGCGCAGATTCCAGCCATCCGACCCTCAGCAATATAAATTTGAGGATACCCGCAGGCTCCACGGTAGCAATCATTGGTCCGACGGGCAGCGGCAAGACTACGCTGGCCGCATTAGTCGCGCGCTTGTGGGAAGCGCCTGCAGGCGAATTGCTGATCGATGGACGGCCGATACGCGAATGGCCGCTAGAGATTTTACGACGTGCCATTGGGTATGTGCCGCAAGACACCTATTTGTTCGGCGATACCTTGGGCGAGAATATCGCCTTTGGATTGCCGCAATACGATGCCGAACGGGTGCGCGAGGCCTCGGAAGTTGCGAGCCTCGAAGGGGACATTGAGGATTTCACCGAAAAATACGAGACGGTGGTTGGGGAACGCGGAATCACATTGTCGGGCGGGCAAAAACAACGGACTGCGATCGCTCGCGCTCTGGTAAGGGATCCCAGAATACTGATACTCGATGATTCCTTGTCGGCGGTGGATACGCAGACTGAGGAGCGAATTCTGTCGCGACTGCGCGGCATCATGGCCGGGCGAACAACAATTATAATTTCGCATCGCACTTCCACGGTGCAGGACGCCGATCAGATTGTGGTTTTGCGCGACGGGCAAATCATCGAGCGCGGAAAGCATGAAGATTTGTTGGCGCGTGGCGGATACTACGCGGACCTGTATCAGAAACAATTGCTGGAAGAAGAACTCGAACGCGCATGAGTAACGCTCACGAAGAAGAAGCACTCGGAAAAGCATACGACTCGCGGTTGATGAGGCGTTTGCTGGAGTACATGCGCCCATACAAATGGCGCGTAGTTCTGGCTTTGACCCTGACCCTGGCGGTCACGCCGCTAGAGATGGCTCCCCCGAAATTGTTTCAAGTCAGCATCGACCGTTATCTGACTCCCGCCATTTCGCAAACCATTAACGTTACAGCCGCCATGCGCGGCCTAGTGCTTATCAGCGTAATTTACCTGCTGGTGCTCTTCTTCGATTTCCTGGCCCAGTACGTGCAGATTCGCATCATGCAGCGGGTTGGGCAGCAAACGATGTACGACATGCGGCAAGAGATTTTTGCGCATATCCAGCGGCTGTCAATGAGCTATTTCGACAAAAACCCGGTGGGCCGACTAGTGACGCGCGTGACGACCGATGTGGATGCGCTAAATGATTTATTCGCAGCCGGCGTGGTCACCATGATCAACGATTTTTTCTTGCTGGTGGTCATGGCCGGCTATCTCTTGTATTTGAATTGGCGGCTGGCATTGGCCACCTTGGCGGCCGTGCCGCTCATTCTTCTGGTTACATTTGTGTTTCGCAAGTTCGTGCGCGAAGCGAACCGGCGCATTCGAACTGCAATTGCGCGCATCAATGCATTTCTTCAGGAATACATCTCCGGCATGAGCATCGTGCAAGTATTTAATCGCGAGCGCAGAGCGAAAGTGGAATTTATCAAACGTAACCGTGATCACATGCTGGCATATAAGGACGCCATTCTTGCCTTTGCGCTCTTCTACCCCACCGTTGAATTTTTGGGCGTTGCCGCCATCGCGTTAACTTTATGGGTCGGCGGGTTGCAGATTTTTGCTCACACCCTAACGCTCGGCGTGTTGGTCGCCTTTATGCAGTACGCGCAGCGATTTTTTCGCCCTATCCAGGATTTGAGTGAAAAGTTTAATATTTTGCAGTCCGCGATGGCTGCTTCGGAACGCATATTCAAGTTGCTTGACGAACCGATCACCATTTCGAGCGATCCCGGTGCGATTCCCTTGCGCGATCCGCGCGGAGAAATCGAGTTCCGCAATGTGTGGTTTTCTTACAAATCCGGCAAACCCAAAGACGAAGATTGGGTGCTGCGCGACGTTTCGTTTCGAGTTTTGCCCGGGCAGACCATGGCCATTGTCGGCCATACCGGCGCAGGGAAAACGACGCTAATTTCGCTGTTGCTACGGTTTTATGACATTCAGCGCGGGCAGATTTTGCTGGATGGCGTCGATATTCGCATGATCGAATTGCAGGATTTGCGGCGGCAATTTGGCATCGTTTTACAGGATCCTTTTCTCTTTTCAGGAACGATTGAATCGAATGTGCGGCTTGGAACAGCAGGCATCGAGCGCGCCACGGTCGAGCATGCCGTAAAGGAAGTGGGTCTGGGCGATTTTATTCGCGCACTGCCGGGCGGCGTGGATACTGCGGTGAACGAGCGCGGTTCAACTTTGTCGGTTGGGCAGAGACAGCTTATTAATTTTGCGCGAGCGCTGGCCCACAATCCGCGGTTTCTGATTCTCGATGAAGCTACCTCCAGCGTCGATACCAAGACGGAGTTGTTGATTCGCGAAGCGCTGGACCGCTTGCTGTCCGGTCGCACCGCGCTGGTCATCGCGCACCGCCTAAGCACCATTCAACACGCCGATTGCATACTGGTATTCCACAAAGGCCGCTTGAGAGAGCAAGGTGCGCACCAGGAATTGCTGACACAACGCGGGATTTATTACCGGCTGTACCAGCTGCAATATAAGGAACAGGAATTACACTTGCCGGTGGACGTAAGTGCTGGACCTGAGTCCTCACCACTTCAGGCTAATGACTGAGCATCATGAATTCTTGGCGATAAAATCGGCCCAAGAACAGATTTGCGTTTCGCCGCTCGAGCCACTTCGTAAGAAAAAGTCTCAGAAGACAAATTACCTCGTTTGTTCATGAGCGCTATACCCATTTTGCTGTCCGCAGGCGAGGCTTCGGGCGATATGTACGCGGCGCGCCTGGCGATGGCGCTCAAGCAGCGCGCAGATGTTGCGGTGTTTGGCATGGGTGGGCCGCAAATGCGCGCGGCGGGCGTCGAAATAATTGTGGATTATGAGGAAGTCTCGGTCCTGGGAATTACCGAAGTCCTCAAAAAATTGCCGTCTCTGCGGCGAGCGATGAGGCGGTTGGTTGACGAAGCGCAACGGCGAAGGCCGCTTCTCGCCATTCTCACGGATTTCCCTGGATTTCATTTGCGGCTGGCGCGGAAACTGTCACCCCTAGGTGTTCGAAACATTTATTACATTTGCCCGCAATTTTGGGCCTGGCGGCCGTGGCGCGCGAATCTAGTGCGACGCAGATTCACGCAAGCCTTGTGTATTTTCCCCTTTGAAGAGAAGTTTTATCGCGATGCGGGCGTGTCCGTACAATTTATTGGGCATCCGCTGGTGGGCTGTGTGAAGGCGAGTATGTCACGCGCGGAATTTTGCGCCGAAAATAGGCTGAACGCTGACAAGCCGATGGTCACCATTCTACCGGGCAGCCGTCAAGGAGAGATTGCGTACCATGGCGCAACCCTGGCGCAAGCACTGACGCAAGTTAGACGCGCGATTCCTGAGGTTCAAACGGTAGTCGCCGTGGCGCCGGGGGTGAGTCGAACGGAGCTGGAGGCCTGTTTTAGTTCTGGCTACGGGGTGAGGTTCGTAACAGGCGGCACATACGATGCGTTGGCGGCTGCGGATTTGGCGATTGTTTCCAGCGGCACGGCAACCATCGAGGCAGCGTTGTTGGGCAAGCCCATGATTGTGATTTACCGGCTTTCGCCGTTGACTGCAAAGCTGGCCAAGCCGCTGGTGCGCACCAAATTTTTCAGCATGGTTAACCTGATTACTGGGCGCGAGGTTGTGCCAGAGTTGATTCAGAATGATTTCACTCCTGACCGCGTTGCTTCCGAAGCCATATCGCTATTATCGGCATCCAAAGAAAGCATTCAGAAACTCGAGGTGATGCGGCGAGGCCTCGCGGAAGTAACACGCTTGTTGGGGCCGCCGGGGGCGGTAGGAAGGGCCGCGGACGCGATCGTGGGCCAGCTACGACTGGCAGAAAGCAACGCAAAGTGAGGGGTTTGGTATCCTATAGAAGCAGCCGTAGCTGCGGCGTGCAAAACGGCGCGCCGATTCCAACGTAAAACGTGAAAGGGGTCCGATGACCCTCCGTAAGAAAGCTTTAAGGCCAATAGCGCTCTTGGGGGCGTTGACCCTGGCATTGTGCGCCGCTCGATCATTGCCAGCGCAGGGCCCCCGGCCGGTAGCGTTTATTGCAGAAAATTATGATGTTTCGGCGACGCTGGACACCATTCGCCAATCCCTTACCGCGACGGCGAAGGTTGATTTCAAAGCCCTGGAAGTTTCCGGAAATGTCCGCGTGGAGTTGCATCCTAATCTGGAAGTGCAATCGGTAAAATCCGCGGACGGCAAGTCGCTGAACTTTGAACGTGATCGGCAGAATCCCCTATTTTTGGGGGTAACCGTGCCGTCGCCGGTAGGCGCCGGTGGTCATCTGTCGCTTACGTTCACTTATACCGGATTACTTGCCAATGAAGAAAACAGCCCGGTCCCAGGCGTTCGCGCTGCGGTGATCAATCACGATTTCGCTTATCTGCTTCTGCCCTCGCGCTGGTTTCCGCTGACGGACTATCCTTCGAACCGATACACGGGGACCTTTCGGCTGAATGTGCCGGCCGCCTTTGCCGTGGCGGGGACGGGCAAAGCTTCGGCTCCTACTACAACCGCGGGGAAAAATCCGATCGATGGCGATCGCATCGTTTACACCTTTGAATGCAAAAATGCGGCACCTAACGGCACGTTTGTGGCGGGGAATTTACAGCTCAACCCTCAACAGGCGGAAGGCGTGAGTGTGGCGGTGTACGCGCCGCGTTCGACGTCGGCAAATGCCGGCGACTTTGCCGCG
>DATHMG010000028.1:0-32372 GCA_035487275.1 Candidatus Acidiferrum sp.
CCGGAAAGTGCTGCTGGCGGACGGTAGAACCCTTACCGCCGATGACGCTTACATTCGCGAATCTATTCTGCAACCCAACGCAAAAATAGTAGCCGGGTATCAGCCCTTGATGCCCTCATTTCAGGGGCAGTTGACGGAGGAGCAGATCATCGCACTGACTGCCTATATAAAGTCTTTGCCGAATGAACCTCCGCCTCCTACCGGCGCGGGAACTGCACCAGCCTCGGGGAAGAAATAAGCATGGATACACCAACTAGCACGCGCTCAGCTACTGCTTCGGTCCACAAAATACCGAAAGAGCATTACCTGAATTCCAGCTATGGCATTCGTTCGTGGCTGCTTACTACCGACCATAAACGCATCGCCCTTCTGTATCTCTTTTCCGTCACGTTTTTCTTTTTCGTGGGCGGCATTTTCGCCACCATAATTCGTATCCACCTGATGACCCCGCAGGGCTTCTTGGTTACGCCGGAAACTTACAACAAGCTCTTCACCATGCACGGCGTGGCCATGATTTTCTTTTTCTTAATTCCCTCAATTCCCGCGGTGCTCGGAAATTTCCTCGTGCCGCTCATGATTGGCGCGAAAGACCTGGCCTTTCCAAAAATCAATCTTTTGAGCTGGTACATCTACCTCATCGGTGGCTGCTTCGTCCTGTATTCCTTCTCAACCGGCGGCCTCGATACCGGATGGACGTTTTACACCCCGCTCAGCAGCGTCTATTCAAATTCCGCGGTCACGCCAGCCGTATTGGGCATCTTCATCAACGGCTTTTCGTCCATTCTCACGGGCCTTAACTTCGTGGTAACCGTTCACACCATGCGTGCGCCGGGCATGACCTGGTTCCGCTTACCTTTGTTTGTCTGGGCGCAATACGCCACCAGCATCATCTTTATTCTGGGCACTCCGGTCATCGCCATCACTCTCTTGCTTGTCGGCCTTGAGCGCATGTTTCACCTCGGTTTCTTTAACCCCGCGCTGGGCGGCGACCCCATTCTTTTCCAGCACCTCTTCTGGTTTTATTCGCACCCTGCCGTGTACATCATGATTCTTCCCGCCATGGGTGTGATTAGCGAAATCATTCCCACCTTCGCGCGCAAGCCAATTTTTGGGTATTCCTTCATCGCCGGCTCGAGTATCGCCATAGCGGTAATCGGATTTTTCGTCTGGGCCCATCACATGTTCCTCACTGGCGAGTCCGTTTATGCCGCGCTGGCTTTCTCGTTCCTCAGCTATCTCGTCGCCATCCCGTCAGCTGTCAAAGTTTTCAACTGGACCTCCACGCTCTACAAGGGATCCATTTCCTGGGATACCCCGATGCTGTACGCGCTTGGTTTCATCGGATTGTTCCTGATCGGTGGGCTCACGGGACTCTTCCTCGCGTGCCTCGGCCTGGACATTCACATCCACGATACCTATTTCGTGGTGGCTCATTTCCACTACATCATGGTCGGCGGCGCGGTGATGGGTTATCTGGGTGGCATCCATTTCTGGTGGCCCAAGATTAGCGGCAGACTTTATCCAGAATCTCTTGCGCGCGTCGCGGCCATAGTTTTGTTTATTGGTTTCAACCTCACCTTCTTCCCGCAATTCATACTCGGCTATCTCGGCATGCCGCGCCGCTACCATTCCTACCCGCCCGAATTTCAGGTGCTGAACGTTATGTCCACTGCGGGCGCCTCGATCCTGGCTTTGGGATATTTGCTGCCCATGATTTACCTGGTGTGGTCCTTGAAGTATGGCGCCGTCGCGGGGCCGAACCCCTGGCCGGCCACCGGCCTCGAGTGGAAAACGGATTCTCCACCGCCCACCGAAAATTTCCTGGTCACGCCGGAAGTCACCTGGGAGCCATACGATTTCGAGACTCGCCCCGATCTTGAGCTGGATCACATCGTAGCCGGGAAATTGCCTGCGCCAGCTCACGGAGACGATTGATTAACCGCTTTTAGACTTTGTTCCGCTTGGTGCGAACAGAGCGCCGCCGGAATCGAGTTTTGTAACGAGTTTTTATACAAGGAGACCGCGTGCATCGCACCGGCGAACTGTACGGACAATTCGAAACGCTTGAGCAGCAGAAAGAATCCGCTGCACTGGGCATGTGGGTATTTCTGTCCACTGAAGTTTTATTCTTCGGCGGCCTGTTTATGACCTACACCCTCAACCGCCACTATTACCCCGTAGCTTTTGGAGTTGGCAGCAATACCCTTGACCTGAAACTGGGCGGCCTGAACACGGTCATCCTGATTCTCAGCAGCTTGACCATGGCCATGTCCGTATGGGCTTCCTCTGTCGGCAAAAGGAAGCAGACCACCGGGTTTCTGTTAGCCACTCTGCTTCTTGGCACTGCGTTTCTGGGCGTTAAAGTCATCGAATACAAACAGAAATTCGATCACCACCTGGTGCCCGGCTATCACTTTCAAATCGATTATCGCGTACAGCATCCTGCGCCCTACGACGATCCCAAGGAAATCGAAGCGGAGAAAGAAGAGCTAGATAAAGCGTTTGCAAAAGACCCGGATCTGAACGCCCACGCGCAATTATATTTCTCTCTCTATTTCGGCATGACCGGACTGCACGCCTTGCACATGATCGTCGGCGCCGGAATGCTCGTGTGGCTGATCCGCCAATCCATGCTCGGCCGCTTCACGCCCACCTATAACACACCGGTCGAGATGATCGGCTTGTACTGGCACTTCGTGGATATCGTCTGGATTTATCTATTTCCGTTGTTGTATTTAATCGACCGGCACCGGTAGGAGAGCGACGTGTCCGAGCACATTGTTTCGCCCAAAGTTTATGTGGGCATTTTTCTTTCCTTGATGGTTTTGACGGCGGCCACCGTCGTCGCCGCCTACGTAAACCTGGGACCATTTAATATTGTCATCGCGCTGGCCATCGCCTCGGTGAAAGCCACCCTGGTGGTGCTGTACTTCATGCACGCGCGCTACAGCCCCAACCGCACACACATGGTCATTATCGCTGCCGTGTTTTGGCTAGCCATCATGTTGGCGCTGACGCTCAGCGATTACGTCACCCGCGACCGCGACCTCGCTCTAAACACACGAATAACAGCACTGTTAGGCGCTTAGGGCGATAGTAGTAAGTTTTGAGGGTTCCTCTACGGTAGAAGAAAATAGGGGGGAATATGAACCGGCCCAGCCCTCAATCCCCTAAAGGGATCCTCGGTTCACTTCCCCCACCGCCCTTTAGTGGTGCAACCCGTGCGCCATCCGTAAGTCTTTTAGTTACAACGATGTAAAGCAATCCACAGGGTAAAAAAGCGGTCATGCTCCCCAATTTTTACCAACAGTACGAAGGAGCTACAGTGGTTATGGTATGGGTTATTCCTCGGGTAAGAACTTAAGTCTTCTAAAGCGCGTCCAAATGCGAGCCGTAGTCTTATGGATCCTCACCTAAGCAAGTTGAAACAATCTCTGCAGTCGGCGGTGAAAGGGATGACCAGCGAGCAATGGAGCTGGCATCCGCCGGGCAAGTGGTGCGCGGCGGAGGTGTTGGAGCACCTGTATCTCTCCTACACCGAAACGATCAAGGGTTTTGCGAGAGTAATGACGAGCGGAAAGCCGCTGGGCTCACGGCCCTCCATGGCGGATCGCGTAAAAACCTTGGTCGTTGTGGGATGTGGGCACATGCCTGGCGGAGTAAAAGCCCCTGCGGTGGCGGTGCCGAAAGGCCTGCCAATGGAGAAGGTACGCGCCGAGTTCGGCGACATGATCGGGGAGATGGATGCCATCATCACGCAATGTGAAGCGCGCTTCGGCCGCCGGGTTCAGGTGCTCGACCACCCCATCCTGGGCCCCTTGACCGCGCCACAGTGGAGAAAGCTTCATGTGGTGCATGGACGCCATCACCACAAACAGCTGCTTCGGCTTCGCGAAAACGCCACAAGGCAGACGGCCTGAGGCAAGCGAGCGCACCTTTTTCTTTAAGAAGAAAACACACTCTGGTGGCGAAGCCATCGCCAATTCCGCCGATTGAGTTAACTTTAGCGCTACGGGCGGGTCGGAGCTTGCCGTACCACGTTAGCCGTCGGGGGAGCTGTCGCTTTCGGAGTTTTCTTCTTCGGCTTCTTGATTTCGCGTCTTCGTGAGTCTTTATTTCCCATGCGCTGATAGTGACACATTCTTGCCCGATGCAATAGCCTGGAAATTCAAACTCTCGGTAGCACCTCGCTAATGGAACTGTGGTGATCAGGCTCTGCCCCTGTACTAAACCTGTTCCTCAGAGAGATTGACTTGAACTCCTCACGACTATAATTTATGGCGCACAGCAACCCCAGCTCGATCTAAGAACGACCCAAGACCCTACCTTCCTCTCCCGCGGTCGGTCGGCACAATCGCCCAGATTGAATCGACCGAGAAAGGACCGTGACATGGACGAAAAACAATTCCACGGTATCAATAACGATGAGCTGACCGAAACTAAAGTGGCCAGTGGAAGCGATTTGCTAAACCGCTCTGACGTACCGCCTTCAGGCAGCCGTCGCAAGTTCCTCGGAAACGTAAGCACAGCAGCCGTTGTCGCTATGACCTCCGGCGCGATCGCCTTGGAACCGCTGCTAGGCACCGATCACTCCGCAGCCCGAGCGCAAGAGAAAGGTTTGACCGGAGCCGCCCGCGCCGACGAGGCGCGGGAGATCCGCGTCAAGACCGCAAACCACGAACGAGCGGTCCCTATCCCAAACCACCCGACAAGCGGTGATGAAAACCGCTACGCCGATCAATCTGGCACCTACACTAAAGGACTCCCTCACGACACCTTCGGGCGCGTGGATTTGAATGCGTTCGCAACCCTGGTTACCGCGCTCGACAGCGGCGATCATGAGGACTTCGAGAAGATCATTATGGGCGGGACGCGTACTCTTAACTGCCCGCAAGGTGGTTTCGCTTTTGACTTGGAGGGCACCGATGCCTACCAGTTCGGCGCACCCATCGTACCTGCAGCCCCTGCGGCAGCCAGCGATCTCAGTGCCGTGGAACTGCTTGAACATTACTGGGCTTCCCTGTTGCGCGACGTTCCGTTTTCCCAGTATGCCTCGAACACCACCGCCATTCAGGCGGCCCAGGAAATCTCTGGACTGGCGGTCTACCAAGGTCCGAGGAACGGTAGCGGCGAACTTACTCCGGACTTGCTGTTCCGCGGTGCTTTCCCAGGTGAAACACTGGGGCCGTATATTTCCCAGTTCTTCATTAGGCCGACGTCCTTGGGTCAACAGCCCATCGGCCAGCAGCAGACGACCTATCTGGCGGACGTTGACTACATAACTAGCTTCAGCGATTGGCTTACCGTCCAGAATGGCAATGTCACCGGCCTAACTAACCAGATTGATCCGCAATTGCGCTTCGTGCATAGTGGCAGGGACCTCGCCGCCTGGACTCACAATGACGTGCTGTATCAGGCGTATTTCGTGGCGTTCCTGGTGCTCAACACCATTAGGGCGCCCTTGAACCCGGGTAACCCGTATATTGGGTCGAGAACGGAGAACGGCTTTGGCACGTTTGGTGGGCCGGACTTCGCGGCTACGCTGGCGGAAGTGGCTACTCGCGCCTTAAAGGCCGTGTGGTACCAAAAATGGCAGGTTCACCTGCGTCCTCGCCCAGAGCACACGGGTGGACTCGTTCACTTGATAAAGACCGGGCAAGGCGCGAACACCACAGCCAAACTGAGCAACCTCATCCTGAACTCGCAGGGACTTCAGCAAAGCTTCAGCAAGTACAAGACTTGGCTGCTTTCGCAGGCATTTCCCGAGGGCTCGCCGACGCACCCGGCCTATCCGACAGGCCACGGAGTGGTTGGCGGCGCTTGCATTACTATTCTGAAGTTTTTCTTCGACGGCAACTTCGTAATCCCGAATCCTTCGGTCCCTACAGACGACGGCCTCTCACTCAATACCTACACCGGCCCAGACGCTGGCCAGCTCACGGTCAACGGCGAGCTGAACAAGCTCGGACACAATGTCAGCTTCGGTCATGGAATCCATGCCGGCATCCATTGGCGCACCGATACCGACGTTTCACTGAAGCTCGGAGAGGCCGTGGCGCTCCGGATCCTGAATGACCGGGCGCAGACCTACAACGAGAAATTCACCGTCAAGTTGACCAAGTTCGACGGGACGACCGCCACAATCTCGAACCAATAACTCTTACAAGCAGGTCGTCCGAACCAGCCAGGCGTTCCCTGTTTTTTTATTCGTTTCTATAACGCGATTTTGGCACGCGATTTTGGCCCGCTTGACCGCTTCGAATCTCCCCTGCTATGGTGAAGAGTTATTGTGGCCCTAATTTTCTCACTCGGGCCTACGGGCTCCTGTGGAGGGAGCGATTCCCGACATGGGCCTCACGAAACTGGTCGTCCGCGGCGCTCGCCAGCATAATCTCAAGAATATCGACGTTGAGATACCGCGCAATTCTCTGACCGTCATTACCGGCCTGTCCGGGTCCGGCAAGTCCTCCCTGGCCTTCGACACGATCTACGCGGAGGGCCAGCGCCGCTATGTTGAGTCTCTGTCCGCCTACGCCCGCCAGTTCCTGGACCAGATGGAGCGCCCCGAAGTAGACGTGATCGAGGGGTTATCGCCCTCCATCGCCATTGAGCAGAAAACCACCACCCGCTCGCCGCGTTCCACGGTAGGAACCATCACCGAGATCTACGACTACCTGCGCGTTATTTACGCTTCCGTCGGCACGCCGCATTGCCCGAATTGCGGCAAGCCCATAACCCGGCAATCCAGCGAACAGATCGTCCAGGCCATCTTGCACGGCGAGCTGTGCCAGCCCGATGACCGCGTCATGATCCTCGCCCCCGTCGTACGCGGCCGAAAAGGCGCATACCGCAAGGAACTTGAGAAATTTGTCCAGGACGGCTATGTCCGCGTGCGCATCAACGGCGAGCTGTTTCCCCTCGATGAACTTCCGGTCATCGATAAACGCAAAAATCACACCATCGAAATTGTTATCGACCGTTTGTTGGTGAAGCCCGGCATCGCCGCCCGTCTGGAGCAGTCCATCGCCACGGCGCTAAAGCTGGCTTCCGGCCTCGTCACTGTGGTCGTCGTGGGTGGAAAGGAATACGTTTTTTCCGAAAAGTTGGCCTGCCCGGATTGCGGAATTTCCGTCCCTCAACTGGAACCGCGCTCGTTCAGTTTCAATTCTCCCTATGGTGCCTGCCCGGCCTGCAACGGTCTCGGTTCGAAATATGACTTCGATCCCGCCAAAATCATCACCGATTGGTCACGCCCGTTATTCGAAGGGGGCCTCGGACCGGGTTCGGCCTCCGCGCCATTGAAGCGCACCATGGAGCTGGCCGCTTATGCTCATGGATTCTCGCTCGACACGCCCTTTGAAAAGTTTCCGCCGCGCATTCAAAATATGCTGCTCTACGGATATCCGCCGTCGAACACCCGCGCCTCCAAAGAAGCAGCCGCCTCCGACAACAAGAAAGCTCGCAGCGAAAAGGGCTTCCATTTCCAGGGAATCCTTAAATTCCTCGAAGACAATTTCGAAGAATCCACATCGGATTCTTATCGCGAGTGGATGACGCGGTACATGTCTGCCACGCAATGCGCCGTGTGTCACGGCAAACGCCTGCGTCCGGGTTCGCTGGCTGTGAAACTTGGCGGCTCATCGATTGCCGACTTCACCGGGCTCTCGCTTACCCAGGCGCGCGCGGCCGTCGACAAAATTCTCGCGCAGCTGACAGACCGGCAGAAAGAAATCGCCGCTAGGCCACTCGGCGAGGTCGCCGAACGCCTCGATTTTCTGCTCGCCGTGGGCCTGAGTTACCTGAGCCTCGATCGATCCGCCGCAACTCTTTCAGGTGGCGAAGCTCAGCGCATTCGCCTAGCCACACAAATTGGTTCACGTTTGCGCGGCGTGCTCTATGTACTCGATGAGCCCTCTATCGGTTTGCATGCCCGAGATAACGACCGCCTGCTTGGCTCGCTCGAACAATTGCGCAACCTTGGCAATACTGTGCTGGTCGTGGAGCATGATGAAGAAACCATTCGCCGCGCCGATTTCGTGGTCGACCTTGGGCCTGGCGCAGGCGATGCCGGCGGCTATTTGGTCGCTCAGGGTAAGCCCGAGCTCATCGCCGCTACCAGCGCTTCTTTGACCGGGCAATATCTTTCTGGCGCCGCGCGCATTCCGGTTCCGGAAAAACGCCGCAGCCCCAATGGCAAAACCATTCAAGTCCTCGGCGCGACCGCCAATAATTTAAAGGATGTGGACGTCACTATACCTCTCGGTCTGTTGACCGTAGTCACGGGAGTCTCTGGCTCCGGCAAGTCCACGCTCATCAATGACATTCTTTATCGCGCGCTGGCCCAGAAACTTTATCGTTCCATGGAGCCCGTCGCCGCGCATCGCGAGATCCTTGGCGCGGCGCAAATCGACAAAGTAATCGAGATCGATCAGGCGCCGATTGGCAGAACTCCCCGTTCGAATCCCGCAACTTATACGGGCGTTTTCGCGCCGATCCGAGATCTTTTCTCCATGCTTCCGGAATCACGCGAGCGCGGCTACCGCCCCGGACGTTTTAGTTTTAACGTAAAAGGTGGCCGCTGCGAGGCTTGCCAAGGCGACGGGCTGCGGCGCATCGAGATGAATTTTCTTCCCGACGTATACGTGACGTGCGAAGTGTGCCGTGGCCGCCGCTACAATTCGGAAACAATGGCGGTGCGCTACAAGGGACATTCCATCAGCGACGTGTTAAATCTTCCCGCTTCCGAAGCACTCAAATTGCTGGAAAATATCCCCCAGATTCAGCAGAAGCTTGCCACCCTGGTGGAAGTCGGGCTCGGTTACGTCACACTCGGCCAATCGGCCACCACCTTGTCAGGGGGCGAGGCCCAACGTATCAAGCTGGCTCGTGAGCTTTCCAAGCGCCAAACCGGCCGCACGTTGTATATTCTCGACGAACCCACGACCGGTTTGCATTTTGACGACGTGCGAAAACTCCTGGCTGTATTGCAACGCCTCGTCAGTCTCGGCAACACCGTTCTGATCATCGAGCATCATCTCGACGTTATCAAACAGGCGGACTGGATTATAGATTTAGGCCCCGAAGGTGGCGAAGGCGGAGGACGCATAGTCGCGCAAGGCCCACCGGAGTTGGTAGCACGCACCAAGAAGTCTTACACCGGGCAAGCGCTGGCTCGCGTTCTGAACACCAACGGATATCCTCCTGGCTCCGGTTCAAACGGTCATGAGCGATAATCAAATGTCAGCGACAGTCAACAATTTGCGCATCCGGGGACAGCATTGCAAAGTTTTCATGCACAGCGGGCGTTCTAAAGTGAACTCGCTTCCATGAGTATTTACTCCACCGCGCCGTTGCAGTTGGGCGCTGTGCGCACCTATCCACTTTCTTCGCGCATAAGTAAAGTCAACGTCGCTGACTTCGCAAAGCCGCCTGCCGCCAATGTGTCCATCTCAAAATTCATGGATGCACTGCCCAATTTTCTCGCCGCCGAGGATCTGTGCCAATTGCTCGGCGCCGTCCAACGCGCACGCGCCGGCAAAAAAGCAATTTTGTGGGGCATCGGCGGCCACGTTATCAAGGTGGGCCTCGGCCCTGTCCTGATCGATTTGCTCGAACGTGGATTCGTATCCGGCATCGCCATGAACGGTGCCGCGTTGATTCACGATTTCGAAATCGCCATCGGCGGACATACGTCCGAAGACGTCGACGCTGGCATCAGCGCCGGGCAATTTGGCATGGCACGCGAAACCGGCGAGCAACTCAATGAAATTGCCAAAATTGCCGCACGTTCAGGGCTCGGTTATGGCGAAGCTGCCGGCCAATTCTTGACCAGCAGTACCGCCAAAGCACGCTACAGCTCTTCCAGCGTTGTGGCCGCGGCCTATCGCCGCCGCATTCCAGTCACGGTTCATTTGGCCATTGGGGCTGACATTCCCCACCTGCATCCGGCCGCCGATGGCGCCGCCCTTGGCGCGGCAACTTACCAGGACTTCCGTCTCTTCTGCGCGCTGGTGAAATCAATGCATCCGGGCGGCGTATATATGAATTGGGGCTCGGCCGTTCTTCTGCCGGAGATTTTCTTGAAAGCGGTTTCCGTGGTGCGCAACTTGGGCGTGCCCTTGCGTCCGATTACCACCGCCAATTTTGATTTCATTCAGCATTATCGACCGCTACAAAATGTAGTGAAGCGCCCCACGTTATCCGCCGGCAAACGTCGCGGGGTAGAATCGAAAGGCTACGCTATCACCGGACATCACGAATTACTCATGCCACTGCTAGCCGCTGCACTCGTTTCGGGTTGGCCAAATCGTAGCCCCAAGAAAAATAGAAAATGAACGATCACGACGAAAACCTGGACAACGGCACGCCTGATCACCTGGTGAACCCCTCGCCGGAGGCTCCGGCCCAGATCGCTCCGCCCGTGACGCAACCAGTTGCCGAGTCTCAAGCCCCTCATGTTTTGGCCGGCGATCCAATGGCGGCCACGATACCCGCTTTCCAGGCCAACCGGATTCTACCCGAAGACTTGCGTGTGTCCTGGTCATGGCCGCATCTGATTGTTTTCATCTTCTTTGGCTTTGCCAGCCTGATGGTTGTGCAGCTCGGTTTTGTCTTTTATGTCTCCGCGAATCGTCACTTAACTGCCGTGCAAGTCCAACGCGTATTCGAAAACAGCCCGCAACTGCTGGTCGAAACCAATGTGCTTTGGTACGCCCTACTGTTCCTGTTTCTGTATGTGACCCTTGCGGTGTTACGCGACATGCCCTTCTGGCACTCGCTGGGCTGGAGAAAATTGAACGCCAACCCCACGGCCGGAACAGGCAACGGCTGGATGTATTTCTTCTCCGGCTGCGGCTTGGCCATTTTTGTGGCCCTGGCCAGCTATAACATGAAAGATACTGAGCACCTGCCAATCCAGGAAATTTTCAAGAATCGTTCCGGTGCCATGCTGCTGATGGCCATGGCTGTTCTTGTCGCGCCGCTGGTGGAGGAAACCGTCTTTCGCGGATATCTCTACCCGCTCTTCGCCAAATCTCTCGGCGTACTGCCCGGAATTTTGATCACCGGCGTGCTCTTTGGTTTGATGCACGGATCCCAGCTTGGCTGGACATGGCGGCTGGTGTTGCTGCTGAGTTTGGTTGGTGTGATTTTTACTTTCGCGCGCGCGCGCACCGGCACGGTCCTGGCCAGCTTCCTGCTGCATTTAGGCTACAACTCCATGATCGCACTGACTTCGATTATCGCCACCAGAGGTTTTCAGCATATGCCTATGTCACCTTGACGCTTTGCGGCAATTCGTTTTGTTTGAAGGCATTCGTTACAATTTAGTTAGCCCGACCAGCGTGCTTGGAGAGCTTGCAGATCTTATGTACGTAGCACAACCTATCGAATGGACCGACAAAGGCGTGGTGATGCTGGACCAGCGTCGCTTGCCCGCGGAAGAAATCAGCTACACGTACACCGATTACCGCGATGTAGCCAAAGCCATCCGCGAAATGATCATCCGCGGAGCCCCAGCCATCGGCGTGGCAGCTGCTATGGGCGTGGCTCTCGGCGTCTGGCACTCCACCGCAAAATCCGTCGAGGCATTGAGATCGGAATTCCCGGAAATCTGCGACACCCTCGCGAAAACGCGCCCCACCGCCGTCGATCTTTTCTGGGCGCTGGAGCGCATGAAGCGCAGGTTCGCTGAACTATGCGCGGCGTCCAAGCGACTTCCTGAAATCAAACGCGCCATGGTTGGGGAAGCGAAATTAGTGCACCTCGAAAAGAAGGCTACCGACCAAGCCATCGGCGAGTACGGCGCCGAATTCATGCCTGCTGACGGCCAGGTAATGACCCAATGCAATGCCGGGGCATTGGCTACCGGCGGAATCGGAACCGCCTTGGGCGTGATTCGCGTCGCCTACCAGCAAGGCAAAAAGCTGCACGTCCTGGTTCCAGAAACGCGGCCGTATCTTCAAGGCTCCCGTCTGACCGCCTGGGAACTACACAAGGGTGGTATTCCACTTACATTAATTACCGACAACATGGTCGGGCATTTTTTGAAGATGGGAAAAGTTGGTGCGATCGTAACCGGCGCCGACCGCATCGCCGCAAATGGCGACACCGCGAATAAAATCGGTACGTATCAAATCGCCGTACTGGCCAAGGAAAATCACGTCCCGTTCTATATCGCCGCGCCAGTTTCCACTTTCGATTTGTCCATTCCCGATGGCGACCATATCCCCATCGAAGAGCGTGCCGCGGCCGAAGTCACGCATTTTCAGGGCCTCAGGATTGCTCCCGACGTGCACGCCGCCCATCCCGCGTTCGACGTTACGCCAGCACGTTACATCACGGCGATTTTCACCGAACGCGGCGTGGCTCGTGCACCGTACAGTACTGCTCTGCGCGAACTTGCGGCGGCGCCTCAGCCCGTCGTCGCGTCCGCATCCTAAAATTCCACACCACTCATGCTTTGGATTTGATCAAAAGGAAAGAGCAAAGCAGTGCTTGCAGCTGGGGCTTTATGCTTAGCTAACTTGAATGGCGGATTCGTTCCGCCAAGGTGCGCGCTCGCTGCCGCGCAATATCCACGAACCGCGCATCATTGCCGATCTCGTCGAGCATCGGCAGCGCACATTGCGGTTCCGGCAGCAATTTATGATTCAAATCCGTTTCGAATTGCAGCAGCGCATCATTTATTCCCAGTCGGTCGTACCTCATTCGGCGCATAAGCAGCATCACGTGCTCCTGCTGCCGCGCCAACCCTTCAAAAATTTGCAGCAACTGCGCCGCCGCGGAATTTAGCGTGTAGTTGAATTTTACCTCGTGAACGTTTCCACTCTTTTCCCAGCGAAAAGTCTTTTCGCCCAGGTTAGCGATTTTCCGGTGGACGTCCAGATCCTGCCCTTGAAAATGATTCAATTGCGCCGCCAATTCGAACATATGCGCTCTAAGTCCCGCGCTGATTTCAAACGGCAACGCGCTGGGATCTTCATCTAGCTGCCGAATGTCGTATGTCGCCGGACGGCCGTCTTCGGGCACTACAATTTCGATGAATTCCGGCGAGCTGGATTTAAAGACGCGCCTAAAGGTCAGCTTCGCACTCTCCGCGGGCGTGGCGGCAGCAGAAGTAGTCGCAGGCGCCGCGTTGGCGGTCTCGCCAACGCGCCATGAAGCCGCTAAACACGGCTTCATCAACGAGCCAAGCCCGCAAGTGATAACCAACGCTACGGAACGGTAATTCCTCATCTTGACGGTACGATGCGCGGAAGGCTGCGAAGGTTTGAGTACCTCCCGGTAGCGCGCGTTACGGTCGTCACGGCATCGAGATTATCTATCGCGGCGGAACCCCGTGCACGACGAGCCTGTTTGCTCATCTGCGGCAGACTAAATCTCCGCCGCGTTTGTTCAGCCTGCAAATGGCACAGCGCTACCGCCAGAGCGTCAGCTGCGTGCGACGGCTCGGGAATTTCTTGCATCGTTAACAACGCGCGCACCATTTCCTGCACTTGCCGCTTGTCCGCATGGCCGTATCCCGCCACCGAGGATTTTACTTCTCGAGGAGAATAGCTGTGCACTACAATATTATGCTGCGCGGCTGCTAGAAGCACGACCCCGCGCACCTCCGCCAGGCGCAGCGCAGTGCGCACGTTCAATGCGGCAAACACCGCTTCTACCGCCACCGCATGAGGTTCATACTGTTCGATGAGCCGCGAGAGCAATTCGTGTACATCCTGCAGTGCCGCTCCGGACGATTCTTTGCGTCGTTTAGCGGTAATGAATAGCGCGCCGCAATGAACCATTCGCGAATTGCGCCCATCGCTTTCAACCACGCCGTAACCCGTGGGTCCCATGGCTGCCGGGTCGACCCCCAGAACGCGAATGACAGTAGGTTTTTGATTTGCTCCGTCTTTGCCGCTCACGGCCACAAGTCTACGGCGTTCCACATATCCCCGCCAGAAAATTTGCAATTCGCGTTGTCCAGGAAAGAAGACCCAAAAAAGATTGGCCAGCGTGACGGTATTCGCTGGCCAAGCGGATCAATTTCCAATGGTAAAAACACCGCAACCAGCTAATTCGCTCCTACCGCCGCTTGTATTTCCGACTCATCGATATCGAAGTTCGCATAAACATGCTGCACATCATCGTGCTCTTCCAGCGCTTCCACCAATCGCACCATCTGCGTAGCCTGCGCGCCAGTCAGCTTAATGTAATTCTGCGGCACCATCCCAATTTCCGCCGACGCGGGAATAATTCCCGCCTTGCTTAACGCTTCCTTTACTTTGTCCATCGCCTCCGGCGGCGTCACGATGTACCAGATGGAGCCATCGTCTTTCATGTCTTCCGCGCCCGCCTCCAAAACGATATCCAGCAGCTTGTCTTCACTCGCGGCTTCTTTCGGCACGGTAATCTCACCCTTGCGGCTGAACATCCACCCCACCGCTCCAGCCTCCGCCATGTTGCCGCCATTTTTGCTCATCAAATGCCGGAATTCGCCTACGATGCGATTGCGGTTCGTGGTTACTACCTGAATCAGCATTCCCACTCCGCCCGGTCCGTATCCTTCAAATACCGCTTCTTCATACTGTTCGCCTTCCAGTTGGCCGGTGCCGCGCAAAATCGCGCGCTCAATGTTGTCCCCGGGCATATTCTCGTTCTTGGCGGCGAGAATTGCTGTGCGCAGTCGCGGATTGGTGTTAGCGTCGCCGCCCCCAATACGAGCAGCAATGGAAATTTCTCGAATCAGTCGAGTAAAAACCCGGCCACGCTTGGCGTCAGTAGCCGCCTTCTTGTGCTTGATGGTTGCCCATTTTGAATGCCCGGACATGACACATCCTCTTTATTCGTTAAATGATTCCGCACCAATCTGCGGCTGTCAATGCTGGGTTAAAGACACATCGTAAAATATGCCCAATGGCCGGCTCGATACACGGTGCGGAGACTACGGTGAACCGCTACCCCTGCAAAACTTAAGCAGTTTAGCACAGGCGTATTTAAGGTGGGAACACACACACCTGGCGGGCTTATTATCTCGGCGCTGGAGCCTTCGCGGTCGCGATGAGGTTGTCGCTGAATCGGCAACCCTTAAGCAGCCCCCAAGAGACTTGCTGCCAACTCACGGCTGGCAATTTTGGTAATCCGCCATGGTTGGTGAAGTGGAAGCGCACCTCGGAAAATCCGGCTTCAGTCAGAATCCGCCCCAGGTCCTTGCGAAGCAGGGCGGTAATATGCGCCGGGTAACAACTATCCAGGAACGCCACGTAATGTCCCCGCACCAACAGCGTCATCAACGACCGCATACTTTCATTATTTGGTGTGGATAAAATGAGCGTGCCGCCCGGCTTCAAAATCCGGAACCATTCGCGTGCGACCTGGCGGGGGTTCTCGAGATGCTCGATCACCTCGGCGGCGATCACCACATCGAAGTTGGTTGCTGGAATCGCATCTGCATCGTTCAAATCCAGCCGGTGCCAGCGGATCGTGCTCGGCAAATTCTCAGGCCGTAGCAAAATATCCGCGCCATCAATCTGCTCGAACCGCCCTGACGCCAACAGCTTCCGCGTGAAATTGCCGATTCCTGCGCCATAGTCAAGTGCGCGCCCGCGCAGATCGTAGTCTCCAATTACCTTCAGGATGCGGTCGTAAATGACCTCGGAACTGATCCCGCTGCTTGCTTCGGCGGCCTGCAGGCGTTGCTCTTCCAGTGTCAGCAAAGGCGTTCGTGAAGCTTCATTGAAGTTGTCCCTTTGTTGCGCCAGTATACTAGAGCTCCGCCCCTTTAATACTGAGCGCCAGTCTGTGCCTTACTCTCGCGAAGGAGTGCCAAACGTTCGCAACGCTTGCGCATACTGTCGGGCGATCACGCTCCAGGAAAAATACCGGATTTGTGCATCGCGACTGCGCTGCGCCAAAGACGTCCGATAAGACGGATCGCTCAAGAGACGCAACAGAGCCGCCGCAAACCCCTCAGGTACCAACTCTTCCGGCACTAAAACCACGCCTGCTTCTGTGATCGGCGGCGCGAGTTCCGCTCCTTCCTCTGCAATGATCGGCAATCCGCACGCTATTCCTGCGATGGCGCTCCCACGCCGGCTCGAAATCGGACCACGCACAAACAGCATCACATCGCTGGCTCCCAAAACACGAACAACTTCATCTGCGGATACCAATCCAACAATTCTCACTTCCGCAACTGAGCCCGCAAGCGCCACACGCAATTCTTCTCCGCCACTTTCCGAGTTTCGTCCCAGGACCACCACCTCCAACGGACCTACCTGCTTGGCTACATTGCTCACCGCCTGAGCAATTTGGCTGACTTCCTTCCCCAACAATGGCTTGTCGGATAGAGAAAAAATAGCCACGATCGGTTTGCTTGCGGTTGAACTGCGTTTCTCTTCCCACGCCCTTTCGGGCGCCGGCAAATTCGCACCCACGGGAATAAAAACGAAATTCTGGGTGTCCCCTGGAAGCCAGGAAATCTTATAGCGGGGAAGCGTAAAAACAGCAAGATCGCTGAGCCGCACTAGCCGTTTCATCACGTAACGTTGAATGCCTCTCTTTATCCGATCCACCGCACGGTTTCCCGCGTAGCCATCGGGATCGTGAAATACAACGGCACATCGTGCGCCATTCCTTTTTAGTAATTTAAGAATAGCCACAGCTGGCAGCGCAAATCCTCGCTTTGACCACGACAACGCCGTGTACTGCAGAAGAAAAACGGTATTTCGTTTACCTTTGACGGCTTCAAGCAATTCCTGCCGGCTGGCCTTGCGGCCAATTTCCGCCCATCGCACTTGCGTAAGCGTTAAGTTCACTCCTTCATTCGCCAGCGCGTCCCGCAGATAGCAACAATAATCCTGCACTCCATCCGTAGGCATATCACGGCGTCCCAGAATTGCCATGCATTCCATGAGCTATAATTTGACCCGGACCAGCGTAACATCTATCCCGGCAACAAAGCGTAACGCGAGCAGGGCGTACATTTTCCATCAGTCGCGCCCGCATCGAAAATGAATTTACTGATTTATTCCCATTATTTCGCGCCCAGTGTCGGGGGCGTCGAAAACATCGTGCAGGCACTGGCCGCCGGCATTGCCGAATTGCGGACCTTGAATGGTGATCGCGAATTTAAGGTAACGGTGGTCACGGAAACGCCGGCGGAAAACTATGACGACACTAAATTCCCCTTTCACGTGGTCCGCCGCCCGGGTATTATCCGGCTGTGGCATCTTGCGCGTGCCTCAGGTGTGATCCACGTGGCTGGGCCAGCGTTTTTACCTATGTTTCTGGCTTGGCTCTCGCGCAAGCGATTCGTTGTCGAACACCATGGCTATCAAGCAACTTGCCCCAATGGGCTTTTCGTCCACCAACCGGATCGCACCATTTGTCCTGGTTATTTTCAGGCCGGGCGTTACCACGAATGTTTCCGCTGCCTGCGATCGGAGTTTTCAAGTGGCTGGACAGCTGCCAAACTTCTGGCTCTTATGTTTCCGCGCTACTGGCTAGCGCGCACCGCAACGACCAACATCGCGGTGACCAGCCACGTTGATCGCCGCCAAAAATTACCCCGCACAAAAGTTGTTTATCATGGCATTGAGGATCCCCTTCCGAATCCAGACCGATCCATGCCATCTCAAAAACTAGGCATCGCCTACGTGGGCCGCTTGGTTCCTGAGAAAGGCATCCCGGTGCTTCTCGAGGCCGGCAAAATTCTGAAGGCCGAAGGTCATGATTTTGAAATTCGCATCATCGGAGATGGCAGCGAGCGCCCCAAATTGGAACAATTGATTCAGCGGGAGAAACTTGAGCCCTTTACCTCCATCACCGGATTCTTGACCGGCGACGCCTTCGTACGCGCGCTGCAACACGTTAGTGTCGTAGTGATGCCTTCTACGTGGGAAGAAACAGCCGGCCTCGCGGCCATCGAGCAACTGATGCGTGGTCGTTTGGTCATTGCCGCCGATATTGGCGGCTTGTCTGAAGTTCTTGGCGATACAGGCTTGAAATTTACGCCGGGAAACGCCGTTTCGCTTGCAAATTGCTTGCGCAGTGTAATCGAAAATCCTGCACTGATTGGCTTATACGGCGAAAAAGCGCGCAATCGCGCGTTACGATTATTTCAACGCCCTAAGATGCTAACTGAGCACGCACGAATTTATCGCCAAGATCAATAATCGCAAGTGTGGCCTGGTAAAGCAGGCCCGTTTTATAGACGTTGGGTCCAAACTGCAGGTCTGTGAGCTCGCGCAAGCCCGTTTCTCCGACTTTACAGTCATAATGTCTGCAGGCCCGCGAAGCCGGAAGACCCATTTGCAGCCTGAAACTGAATTATCTTATTTTGATCCATGAGGTTTAAGCTTGAATTTGTGTTCCACAGCGGCATCCGAAGACTCCTCCCGCAAGCTCCTTGTTGCATTTGTTTTTGTTCTCGTAGTTGTTGTTGGGGCTTATGAATTCTCCCGGTTGGTGCCCGTGGGCGTCGGGGTCGAAAGTGGCTTCGGCACCCTTGTTTTAAAGTTGGGAATTGGCGGCGTTATTCTCTGGTTTATCATCAGTATTGCGATTATTGTCTCGGCGTGGAAAGGGGTTAAAAAGTTGAGGGGGTCGCACCGGTTTCCCGTCGCCTTCTCGATCTTTTTGTATGCAACTGTATTGCTGATGTCTATGACCTTCACTTCCATGGTCGCGTACGAAGATTTTGTGATTAACACCTATTTTGGGCTGATGCTCGGGATTTTGTTCCGTTTGTCGACTCTTCCGCTTTCCTCGCAGTTCGCCAACGCCCCCGCCCCGGCTCCAGGCACGCGACTCCGCGCCGGTTAGCATGCGTATTGCGGTAATTTCCCCCTTTCTGGATCGCAGCCATGGCACCGAGCGGGCGATCATCGAGCAACTGGAGAATTTTCCAGCTGATCCTGGAACCCAAATTCACATTTATGCGCAACGAGTCCAGGACCTGCCCGGCGCAACGCCCTACAAATATGTTAGGGCGACGAAACCAGGCTTTCACGGTGTGGGGACGAAACCAACCAATGGCCTGTTTTGGCACAAAGTGCCCTCTATCCCCGGCCCGCACATCCTGCAATACATTTTTTGGTTCTTCGCCAACCGGATTTGCCGCTGGTGGGACGCCAGATATCGCCAATTGAAGTACGAACTCGTGTACTCTCCAGGAATCAATGCGACCGATTCGAATTCCATCGCGGTTCACGTGGTCTTCCACGAATTTTATCTCCAAGTCCTGCCAGAGCTCAGTTTGCAAAGGACGGCGGTAATCCATTGGCCGCGACTAATTCACCGGCGCCTGTACTATCACCTCATCATGCAACTGGAAAAAAAAGTCTACAAGAATCCGAGTGTGTCGCTTGCCGCTGTGTCGTCTCTGGTGGCGCAACAATTGGAAAGATATTTCGACCGTCAGGATGTCCGCGTAATCCCCAACGGTGTGGATGCCGGAGTTCTGTCCCCCTCCCGACGATTGGCCTTTCGCATCTCAGCTCGCGAACAGTTCCACCTTTCCAGCGAAGAATTTACCTTTCTGTTGATCGGAAATGATTTGAAGAAGAAAGGCCTCGATGCTCTGCTTTGCGCGCTCGCCAAATTGCTCGAATTGCCATGGAAATTACTCGTAGTGGGCAGTGATGACTACCGTCCTTACGAAAAAGTTGTCCGCGATTTTGCAATATCGAAGCGCGTGACGTTCTTGCCGCCCTCGCCGGATGTGTTGAAGTTTTATGCCGCGGCTGACGCCTATGTGGGTCCTTCGCTTGAAGACGCCTACGGACTCCCGGTTCTCGAAGCCATGGCGTGTGGTTTGCCGGTCCTCGCCAGTTCCCAAGCAGGCGTCAGTGAGATCATTGACGACGGCCTAAATGGAATCATTTTGCGTGATCCACGCAACACGCAGGAATTGCTTTCCGCCCTGCGCCGTCTAATTACCGACCCGCTCCTGTGTCGGCAATTAGGAGATAAAGCGGCCCGCACGGCGCAAGATCACACTTGGGCTCGCAACGCGCAAAGCGCTTGGGAATGGTTGAACGAAGTAGCACGCAACCAGAGCGCGCAACAGCTCGTTTTGTAGATTTGCCAGAATCGAGTGGCGACCAAACTGGAAGTATCGCTGGGGCGGTCCTAGTAGATGCCAACCAGAGTAATAAGCGGTCACTAAGTCGAATCTCGATAGCACAGGCGAATGACCACAGATGCAAAGCGCTGGCCGACCGCCTGATCGTAATTCCTTCCGACAAAAGTAAACCGGCTAGTTGGGTGCTCCCGCTACCTAACAAGCCCTGGCGTAATACTATGCGCGATTCGGGAGCGCTGAGTGCCTCAACGATGGGCACAACGGCTTATCTCGTACTCAAAACTCACTAAATATTGAATGAGCGCAAATCGAAGAGAACTGGCGGGTTGGGTAGCTCGCACACGACCCCTTGCGGAGCCGCTGTCCCCGCGCGGCCCCCAACCCGTTCTTAGCAAATTACAGACCTGTCCTGTACGCCTCAATGGACCACCCGACCCATCTGCGGCAGTACCCGCCAGCTATTTGCGGCAGTACCCGCCAGCTAGTACTATTGTTTGGCTGAACGGTTCCCGTAATATGCAGATTATAAGTAACTTAAGCTAGAAGTCACGGATGGTTGCGGTCATTCCTTTATCGTTATGCCGCCCCTACCTCGATCAATTTCATTAGCGAGGAGCCACCGCCGATGATTTGGCCGCCTCCGCGCCGTTCGTCAAACGCAAAGTAACTGATTTCACCTGACCGGACCGCACCATCACGTTTTTTTCCCAAGTCGAAAACAAACCATGCGAAGAAGCGCGTAAATCGTAGTTATCCCGGCGTAACTTGACGATCGTAAACCGCCCGTGCACATCCGTACGAACCGCGTGAGGCGTATCTCCTCCGCCAGATTGATAAGTCACCACAGCGCCAGCCACTGGTTTCCCGGTGGCACTGAGAACTTCGCCGGTGAGTTTGGCGCTATGTCCGGCCTGAGGACTGCCGTATACGCAGGGACTGGCAAAGGCCAACCCTAAAACGAATGGCAAGAAGTTAACAAAATTTCTCATTTTCCCATTGCTCCTGGATTCCCACATGAGTGTAGTACCATCCAACCATTAACCTGGCGCGCGTTACAAATCGTGTGCTGCGGCAACTAACTGTCTATCGGTACAGGTGGATAAGGTGTCTAATCTACCTGCAATGCGCGCGTTTCAAACTTCTGCGGGAGCGCTGATGCCACTTTATTTGAGCCAGCATACGCTGGCGTGCCTTACACGTCAGGGCGCTGAGGCGCTGATGCGGCGCATGCAATCGGGTGATGCGGCCAAGGCCGAACGCGTTCTCGTGAATATGCTCGAGGGAAAAATGTTCGCGGAGTTTCGCGCCGATTCCAGAGAAGCCCTGGAAGCCTGGCTCAAAACCCAAGGGATGCACTTCGATTGGCTGGTGCGCATTGAATGGGAATCGCGAGAGGGTCAGCTAGTTCAAGTGTGAGACTAAAAACGCTTCGGCCAACGAATCTTTGGGGCTGACCAAAAAAAGAGATGCTTCATGGCCCCACTCTGCGTTACGCTTTTTGATTCTAAATCGAGGAAGGAGCCGACTAATGTCTGACTATGCTCAACCAGAAGTTTTAGTTACTACCGAATGGGTCGCAGCCCATGGGAAAGATCAAGGCGTCCGCCTTGTAGAAGTAGACGTTGACACCACCGCCTATGACCAGGGCCACATCGACGGAGCGATTTCCTGGAATTGGCAAACTGAATTGCAGGATGCCATCCGCCGCGACCTCGCCGACCCCAAAGCCTTCGAAACTTTACTTGGCAAGGCTGGCATATCTCCAGAAACTACCATCGTCCTTTATGGCGACAATAATAATTGGTTTGCTGCCTGGGCCTTCTGGCAACTGAAATACTACGGCCATGAGAAAGTTTTGATCATGAATGGCGGCCGTAAAAAGTGGGTGGAAGAAAAGCGCCCGCTCACGACTTCCAAGCCCAACGTCAACGCCGCGGGCTATAAGGTTAAGACCCCTAACGCCTCCATCCGCGCGAAACGTGACGATGTTTTCGCCGCTGTGGAGAAGAAATCCGGCGCGCAATTGGTAGACGTCCGCTCCCCGGATGAGTTTTCCGGGAAAATTATCGCTCCGCCGGGCATGACCGAAACCGCGCAACGCGCCGGTCACATTCCGGGCGCCGCAAGTATTCCCTGGTCACAAGCGGTCAACGAAGATGGCACTTTCAAGAATGCCGACGCCCTAAAACAGCTCTACAGCTCCAAGGGCATTACCGGCGACAAGGAAGTAATCGCCTATTGCCGCATCGGCGAGCGCAGCTCCCACACCTGGTTCGTGCTGAAGTATCTTCTCGGCATAAAAGATGTGCGCAACTACGACGGTTCCTGGACCGAGTGGGGAAACCTCATTGGCGCGCCCATCGAGAAAGAAGCTTCCGCTGCTAGTGCATGAGAGCTACTTAAGCGGGGGGCAGCCCGGATTCGCTACCCCTCGCTTTCTCACTACTGCCCTCAGTCCACAACCCTGTTTTCCTTTGGCCAAATAAACCCCAGAAAACAACCCACTTTTGACAAAAATCCTGTCAACTGCTGATCTTAGTTGGTTGGAATTCCTAGTAACATTGATGACCGATTTCGCGGTAGCAAATCCCAGAAGCGGTCAGGTCCCCTCGAGCAACGATACCCCTCCGGCCAAATTGTGCCTTGTTTTGTGTATGTTCCAGCTCCACCGTAGGTGGGCAGGAAACTGCCATTCACTAAAGCGTATGAACACCATCGAAAGCCCGGGGGCCAACGTGAGCGCTTCCACCGATTTCCAACACTGGCAGTCTCGTTCCGCGCTGCTGCGCAGCGCTCGCGCTGGCGATCGTCAGGCGCTAGCCGAGCTGGTTATGCCTTACGCCACCGGCCTGTACCGCTCAGGCCTCAGGTTGACGGGCAATACCCACGACGCGGAAGACGTTCAACAGGAAACCCTGCTTAAGATCATGGCCCGCCTCGATCAGTTCGCCGGCGAGCAAACCGGCCCGCGAGACGATCTACACGCGTGGGTGTCGCGCATTGCTACCAACGCCTCCATCGACGTGATCCGCCGCCGCCGTGAAGGCAAGGTATTTTCCTTGGACCATTCCAGCAACTTCTCCGATGAGCCTTGGGCGGCACAAATTCCTTCGGGGAACGCCAATCCGGAACAAGGCTTTCTGCGCCAGGAATCGCGCCGGCTGTTGGCATCCGCTATCTCCGAACTACCGCCCGATCTCCGCCAGGTGTGCCTGCTAATGGATGTGTTGAACTACTCTACTCAAGAGGTCGCCGACCATGTGGGTGTTTCGAACGTGGCCGTGCGCTTGCGGCTTTTCCGCGCCCACCGCAAGCTTCGCGAAAAATTGAATCACAAATTTCCTTCGGCTCGCCAACGCACTTTGCGCGCTAGACCTCAAAGCTCACGTAGTTGGGCGAAAAGAAACAATCGTGCGCCTGCGCGCCAGGTCATTGGATTTGCCTGCGGCGCAGCCTGCGGCGGGGATTGATACACGGACGTTTGAAGCGGTCGAAGAAAATTGCGCTTAAACCATCACTAGCTCGGAAGGAAACCATGGTGGGAACGTCCTGAGCCTTAACAATACTCCGACGCTAGCGTAGTTGGCCTGGTTCAAAGCCGTTCTTACGTGCCTGGTCTTCAACCGCATCGATCTGCGCCTGAATTTGTTTCTTTTTCTCTTCCAGCTGTTTGACTTGATCTTCCACTGGCGTCATGGAATAGCCATGATTCATATTTATTCCGCCCGACGCGCTGGTATTATCAGCCTTAAAATTTCGTAGCTGTAAAATTTTCTTGTCGGTGGCTTCCAGTTCGTTGTTTAGTTGATGAAGGCGATCGCGGTAAGTGGCGGCTTGCTTGTCCCTCGCCACCGATCCCGGCGCAGTTTTCTGGAAGTTGTCTGATGGCGGATTCGAATCTCCGCCGCCAGTTTTGCCCACCACGGAAATAGCCCCATTACCCCCCACATTGGAAATTTCATCGTTGGTCCAAACTTTCTTGGGCTTGGTTTTGGCTTTTTCCGTGGTCAGGGCGGAAGACCCAGACGCCTGCACCGTGGGTTTTGTTGTATCTGAAGTGGCCTGACTGCCGGAATTGGAGGATTGGCCGGCACGAAGAGACATGCCCCCACACAGAAGCACTGCTGCCGTCACGACGAAGAATTTCATAGTGCCCCCTCATCTCTGGCCAGCTTAAATTGTAGGCTTGTATTTCAAGGGAAGAGTTATTGTTTGGAACATCGATGCTGAAAGGGCCACCATTTCGCTGACTCGTTCAACTTCGAGCGTCACAAATCCTATCGGCTAGCCACTCCGCCAGGTCTCATCTCCTTCAATTCGGCACGCACTAGTTCCAATGCCTCTTTTGGAGTGCCCACTCGCCGGTAGTTCGAATAAAACGTCCGCTCGTGCAGGGAAAAACTGGACAGAAATTTACGGCCGTCGAAATCGTATTGCGAAAAAGAAGGCAGCCACACCCCTGGCACCATTTCGTAGCGCTCCTGCATGAAATGGCTTCCCTTGTAGACTTTTGCCAGAAATAGACCTAGCGAAATATCGTCGGTTACTTCTCCCTCAATACGTGCCAACTGCCCAGTGGCTTCATCAATCCACACCGTTCCACGAACCCGTGGGTAAATGGCTGTCCCGCGCGAAGTCGGTTTGAACGCCGGATTCGGGTCCATGCGATATTTCAGCAGTATACGACCGTCGCGTTGTTCAGTACCGATCAAAGTGAACAGGAACGCCGCTCGCGCCGCACCTATTAACTCCTCGCGATCTCTTCGTTTCTTCGCAATTTTCTCGTACGCATCACGTTGCGTCCGGCCGGTCTCGGCCGCCCACACGAGCGACCTCTCCAGTTTTTCAAGCTCCGCGCGATAGGCATTCTGGTCGGAAACCTTGCCATCAGCTCCAACAGGAAGGTGGGCAGCTCCTGTGCCCGCCGGAACGACACGGGAGACCTTGACCTCGGTCGACTGGTTCTCTCCGTTTACTTTATGAATCTCCACCCGCTCCAGCCGTTCATACACATCCATGGCCGCGTCGCTCTTTTTCTGGTTCTCCACAACGCGGTCAAACAGCGCATGCTCGTTCGGTTTGTCTGCGGCATGGACGGCCATTGGTTCTTGGGTATATTCACTGGACCCGACGAACACGAAAACGGCGCTGGCAAGCAGAAAGGCGGCAATGTGCATAGTTTATTGGCGGACTAGGTCGAGCATATAGGATTCGCTTGTTCGCCCAATTGTTGCACGAGTCTTTCCTCCCACGGTGTCGCCGAACCACACCCCTTTGCGCAAGTGGCAACGGTCACCACAGTGTTACAAAGACCTCTATAGCTGTCTGAAAGGCGCTAAAATAGCCTGGACCGGTAATAAAACCGTACTTCACACGTCTAATTAGATAAGGTTGTGGGAACGATTTAGCGCCCTTCCACGTAGTAACAACCGGAGGCCACGTTTGGGTGTAGCTCCCCTTGATCGTCTGACCGGTTTGCCCGCCGTAGCCGGGCCTGTTCAGAGGCGCCGTGGCCGTATCGCAGCCGCGGCCGTTACCGTCGTGGAGACCTTTCTCCTGGCGCTGGACGCCCTACGCGCCCATAAGCTGCGCAGTTTTCTTACTCTCCTCGGCGTAATCCTTGCCGTAGCAACCCTGGTAGCCGTTATGAGCGTGGTCGCGGGCCTGAATTTCTATGTCGCCGACCGCGTAGCCAATCTTGGAGCCAACGTTTATCTGGTCGACCGCTTCGGCATCATCACCAGTCAGGATGCCTGGGTAAAGGCCCAGAAACGCCCGCTCGTCACTCTCGAGGAGTATCAACGCCTCCGCGAAAACATGAAGACCGCAGCCAATGTCGCCGCCACCGATGACCGTATCATGGACGTGCGTTCCGGAAACATCTTGCTGGAAAACACCGATCTCACTGGTGTGACTCCCAATTACGCCGAGATCCGTAACATGAATCTTGCCGCCGGACGATTCTTGACCGAAGGCGACGATTTGCATCACGCTCCTGTATGTTTTATCGGCACTGATGTGCTGAAGAAATTTTTTCCCACCGTCGATCCCATCGGTAAGACCATTCGCGCAGGCACCAATACTTACGAAGTCGTCGGCGTGGCCACTGAAATCGGCAGTGCCTTCGGCCAATCGCAGGACAATTACATCCTCCTGCCCTTTAGCACCTATTACAAAGACTGGCATAAGCAGAACGACTGGTTGACCATCTTTGTACAGGCTCAGAACTCCGAAGTCATGCAGGTATCCGAGGATGAAGCCCGCATGCTCATGCGCGCATGGCGTCATCTGCCCTACGATGCCCCCGACAATTTTGCCGTTTTTGGTTCGGCCTCCATCATGGCCTTGTGGAATCAGATTACTGGCAATCTATTCGCCGTCGCCGTTGCTCTGACCGCCGTTTTCTTGGTGGTCGGCGGAATCGTGATCATGAACATCATGCTCGCCAGCGTGACCGAACGCACCCGCGAGATCGGATTGCGCCGTTCTCTAGGCGCCAGAAAAAAGCATATCGTTTTACAGTTCATGACCGAGTCTGCCGTGCTGGCCGCCGTGGGCGGAATAATGGGATTGGCGCTGGCATATGGAATCGTGGCCCTGGTCCGCGCCGTCACGCCCATCCCGGTAAAAACCCCGCTTAGCGCCGTGATTATTTCCCTCAGTGTTTCAACTGCCGTCGGACTTTTCTTTGGAATTTATCCTGCAATGCGCGCGGCGAAACTGGATCCTATCGAAGCGCTGCGTGCGGACGGCTGAGGTATAAGCATGGCCCACTCACATCGTGAAAATCTAAAGCAGGCCATGGATACCTTGCGCGCTCACAAGATGCGCAGCGCCCTTACTGTCTTTGGCGTGGTGCTCGGCGTCAGCGTCATTATGCTGGTTGCCGCGCTCATCACCGGGTTCGACGATACGATTCAAGAAAACATCAAACAGTTTGGCGCCGACACCGCGTTCGTCTCCCGCTGGGATCAGGGTCCCCACGGCATGACGAGGCCGCTCGAAGAACGCTTGCGCAAGCCCCTAACCCTGGAAGACGCGGAAGCCCTCAAAGAAGGCTGCCCGGCGATAAAAAATGTCACCGTGTTCTTGATCTGGTGGGAGCAGAACCACACCGTGCGCACCAAGGCGGGCGAAGTCACCGCCATCGATTTTCGCGGTGTCCAGCCGAATTTTGGACAGGTCTACGCCAATGCTGCCACCCTGTCTGGCAGGTTCATCAGCGAAGGGGACGACATCCACCGCGAAAAGGTGGTCATGCTGGGCGAGAACGTCGCACCAGTTTTGTTCCCGGAAGGATCCCCGGTCGGCAAGGACGTGCTCATCGATGGCTCGGATTTCCTGGTGATCGGTGTGGTTGAAAAACCCAAAGGTGGCTTCGGAATGGGTGATGAAGACCGCCGCGTGCTAATCCCCTACAGCACTTTCCACAAGATTTATCCTGGCGCCTATGAACACAATATTCGTTTTCAGGCCTACCCTAACATGTTGGATCAGTCCGTCGATCAAGCCACGGAACTTCTCCGCCGCCGCCGAAACGTTGCTTATAACGCCAAGGATAATTTCGTGATTCGCACCGCCCAGCAGGAAGTACAAGAATTCCACAGTATTGTCGGGATGGTAGCACTGGCTGCGGTAGTGCTCAGCTCCGTGGGTCTGCTCATCGGCGGCGTGGGCGTAATGAATATCATGCTGGTCAGCGTCACTGAGCGCACCCGCGAGATCGGTATCCGCAAAGCCATCGGCGCCAAGAGCAAGGACATAACTTGGCAATTTTTGCTGGAAGCCATGACCCTGACGGGCGCAGGCGGAATCATCGCGCTTATTCTCGTCAACGGCCTGGTGTTGCTGATTCGCTTGACCCTCGAGTGGCATGGCAGCGTCCCGGTGTGGGCTGCCGTCGCCGGCCTGGTCGTCAGCGTGAGTGTTGGCCTCTTCTTTGGAGTCTGGCCGGCCATGAAAGCCGCCAAACTCGACCCTGTCGAAGCCCTGCGCTACGAATAGCGCATGGCTTTGAGAGCCACAACGAAGAATGAAAATGGGCTCGAGATGGCGTAGCGTTTGTACCGCCGCGTTGGCGACAGAGGCCGACTTACTCTGGTGCTGTAGAGCCCGCTTACGAGGAATAACTCTCTCGAAACCCCGAAGCCCTCCGCTACACCTGCTCACTCTAGCAGTGGAGTGTTCAGCGTTGCAGAGTCAACAAAATCGTCTCGCCTCCAACTGAAGAAACGAGCAGAAGTACACCCTCGATTTCCGGGCGTGATTGGATTTTGACTTTTTTTATTCAAGTTGCGACGAGAACTAGAACATCAACGCAGCGCCAGCGCCCCAGCCGGCTTGAATCCCTGCATCGCCTCCGCAGACGATGACGTTGTCCTGCTCGGCCACACCACTTCCAACGAAGTTTCGTGTTTCACCAGCATCTTAGACTTCCGATTCACGTGCACTTCCATCGTGTTGGCGCCATCGACATGCAGTTCAGATTTATTTTCCTTATGCATGAACACCGTCTTATCCGCACGATACAGCACCACCCGCAGCGCGTGTTCACCCGCGACAATCGGGCAATTGAAGCGCAACGTGTCGCCGACCTGCTCAGGCTTCAATGGCGTCGTCAGCAGCAATTCATCGTCAGAAAAGACCGCCAGAGTAGTCTGCTCCGTCACTTCCGATACGATGTTGATACGCAGTGTCGTCTCTGCCACTGCAGCCTTCACTGGTTCGGTTTCCACCACCGGCACAATGGTCAGCATGCTCGGTCCATAAAAAGGCAGGGTGTCTGGCAATGCTGCAGCCGTTTTCGTCGCCGACTGCCGGCTTAGCTGGCGCGCCTTCGGTCCGGTTGCTCCATGGCGTTCAAACCCATCACCACCCATAGCCGCCGTTTTGGTTTTGTCGTCTTGGAAGTTCACTGCAGACTTGGCGCCGGTATCCGCACTCGCAGCCGGCGTATCGCCCTCCGACGATGCGCTGATGTTGATCATCGAAGTATTCGAATTGATAGGCGCCTGAGAATTGGCATTGAACGCCACAGGTAAAGTGCTTGAACCGCTCACCATCGCAGCCGATACCACTGGCTGGGCATGCGCGCGATTTCGTAACGCGCGAGCCACGGGTACCAACCCGATCAGCAACACCGCGGCAGTCCCTGCCGCCCATAGATCTTTGCGCTCCATCGGACGATTCCACCAGGCGGAATCGGAAGTCCAGATAGCTGTTATTAACGAGCTCACGCGTCGCGATTGCTCGTGCGCTTCGGCCTTCAAGGCTTGCACTGCCGTTTTCGTCCACTTTTCTGCGCGCCCAACAAACGCAGCTGCCGCGGATGGCCTTTCGGGAACCGCCGGCGCCATTTCTTGAGCGTGCGCAAAGGGATAAAGTGACGCACCCAGCGCTTCGGCGGTCACGTATCTGTCCGCGGGATCCTTAGCCAGGCAACGCATCACGATGCGGTCGAATGCTGCGGGCAAGCTTGGGTTGTGATGTGAAGGCGGCGGCGGCATAATCGCCACAATCTGTGCGCATACCGCGCTCACCGAGCTACCGCTAAACGGCTGAACGCCAGTAGTCATCTGATACAGAATGATCCCCAGCGAAAAAAGATCCGAGCGCGTGTCCTGGGCATTCCCCTGAATCTGCTCCGGAGACAAATAAGCCGGCGTGCCCATCAGCATCCCGGAATTGGACACTTGCGTCGCGAATCTTGCGATGCCGAAATCGCCCAGCTTAACCTGTCCTTCTTTGGTGATCAGGATGTTGGCTGGCTTGATATCGCCATGAATGACTTTCGCACGATGCGCCCGCGCGATCGCGGCAGCCAGGTCCGTGGCCCACAACGCAGCCTTCTCCAGCGGTAACGGCCCGTCATCAAGAACTTTCTCTAGCGTCTTTCCGTCCACATACTCCATTACGAAGTAAGGCACCCCGTCGGCATTCGTTCCAACGTCGTAAAGTCCCACGATAAAGGGATGCGCCAGACGCCCGATGATTTGTGCTTCACGAAGGAATTGCTTCTGAACGTCTCCGGAACCGAAACCATGTAGAAAGGTTTTCAGCGCAACAATGCGACCAATCAGCGTGTCACGAGCTTTATCCACGCGGCTGGTTGCCCCGGTTCCCAGCGTTTCAATAAATTCGTAACGTCCCTGCGGAGTAGTCATAAGTTTTTCACTTAAGTGAGCGAGCCTTCCGCCTTTGCTACAGAAACATTTTCAAGGAGCGATCCTCCTGTGGGAATCACCCAATGGTCCCAGTGTGTAAACTCGCGTACCCTGTCCCGGCGGGCTACGGGAAACACCTTAGTCGGCCTTTCGCAGCCGAACCTTACGCCAAGCGCTTATATTTTCCAGTTCCAGACCCGAAGGTTTGGTTTTGTGTTTTAATCAGCCGGCCTACCGCTTGGCCACTAACCTTACGCCTCGCGAAAGGATACAGGTCGTTTGCCAGCTCCTCTCCCGATGGATATCGCCGGTTTGGATCTTTCGACAGGCATCGCGCCACAACTTCATTAAACATGGTGGAAAGCGAGGCATTGATATGCGAAGCGGGCAAAGGCTCGTGAGCCAGTATTCGATTGCACACGCCCTGCAGCGAGTCGGCGTCGAACGGGCGCTGCTTCGTAACCAGTTCATACAACACGATGCCCAACGAAAATAAATCCGACCGCCCGTCCTGGGGCTTGCCCATAATTTGTTCCGGGCACCAGTATGCCGGCGTCCCCGAAAGCGGCATGCTGGCTTGTTCGCGCGCCGCCACCCGGGCCATACCGAAGTCCATTAATTTCACGCGACCGTCCTCAGTGATTAAAATATTCGCGGATTTGACGTCTCCGTGAATCACGCCTTTACGATGTGCCGCCGCCAACGCGCAGGCCACTTCCGCAACCCAGGCGCAGGCACGCATCGTGGGTACGGAACCTTTTTCCAAAATTCGGTCCAGTGATTGACCGTTTAAGAATTCCATGACCAGGTACGGCGTCGATGTGGACTCTTCGATGCCCATGTCATGCAGCGTAATGATGGAGGGGTGCGATAATTGCCCCACCACACGCGCTTCCTGCAGAAAACGGTTCCGCGCCTCACCCTTCGCCAACTCCGGGGGTAACAGCTTGATGGCTACGAGGCGCCCGATCATCGGATCATGCGCTCGCATCACGCTGCCGTTTGCGCCGCTCCCGATTATTTCTAAGATTTCGTAACGGCCGACGTTCATGGGTGCCTTCTTAAGCGCTGCGGCAGTCGACCTTGTTATCGTAAAAGGTGTGCTCGTCACAGTCTGGTCCGCGCCACCCATAACAGCGCAGAAATCCGTTGGATGTAAGAGTACCGGCGTACTACCTGGCACGCGCGGGAGGATTAAAGAACTCTTAGCCCTCATTCATTCGCAACCCGCCGAAGCGCGAAGCCCTGGCTCGGTTCTTAGCCTGGTCCTTGGGTTGGTGTATGAGCAGCGCCTGGAGCGGTAATTGCGGAGAGTCTTACAGAAGTTATTAGTTGGATTTTGCGCCCGACACGATTGGAACAGGGGACTTGCCGTTCTGCAAAGACGCAAACGCAGGCGCGGAGGTAAGCCGTGCGGGAAAATCGCGCACAAACGCCCTCATAGCCGGATGCCAGAAGCCGTTAAAACCGAAGTTATACATCTCTCTCAACGCTTGTGTCACCGGCCATTTCTGTACGCTCATACGGTAGGTAGCCACAAATACCCCGGTGCGGTCTTCACCAAGGAGGCAATGCACGAAGATTTTCTGCTGCGGGTCGGAAAACAGGGAAAGGAATTCCGCCACTTCTTCGTTGGTAGGAGCTGCGAACCCCGCGACAGGAATGTGCACGAATCGCATGCCCAATTTTTCGGCTTGTTGTCGTTCCCATTCCAACTTGTGGCGATCTTCTGCGCGTAGATCGACGACCGTGGTGATCCCCAGCTTTTTTAATTCTTCCAGTCCCTGCTCATTCGGTTGCGCTCCACGGTAAAATCCATCATTAATTTTTCCTGGATTCGGCACACCATGAATTTTTAATTTCTCCCCATACGCGGAGGACATCACTGACGGCGTAAGTGGTCGCGAAGTATCTTGGGCGTGGATCTGCGGAATTACGCAAAAATACAGCAACGTAAAGGAAAATAAACGGGCCCGTCCCATTGTTAATTTGATGCCTCCACAGTGCAGAAGGATGGAAAAACCTTACGCCCGCATTCTGTGCATGTCCACATCTAAGCTTTTGGTTTTTAAGCGTTTGACCGCTTTGGCGACGCCGAAATGGCACCACTACTTATAGACAGTTTAGTCACAGGCACT
>DATHMG010000029.1:0-14056 GCA_035487275.1 Candidatus Acidiferrum sp.
CTGAACTCTCTCGCGGCCAGCAGCGTGCTCGATTTTTCCGCGCTGCGCTTCGGCAGCCGTCGGCCCACAAATGACGCAGGCTTTCTTAGGCTGTCGCGGCGCATGACGCTCTTCTGGGGGCTTGTGCTGATGGGCTTTGGCCTGATGACCTGGGGGCCGGTACTCGAAGCGGGGCTGACCGTTGCGGCGCTCCCTTACGGAAGTTTGCTCGGACTCTTTCTTCTTGGCACACTCAATCGCCGTGCCAATGCAAATGGAGCGCTGGCCGGTATGTTTGCAGGACTCATCACCATTCTTTGGGTGTGGCGCCTGACCGTTATCGCGTTCACGTGGTATTTTTTGATCGGTTCCATCACGACTTTTCTGATCGGCTCGCTGGTAAGCCTCTGGGCGCGGCCTGACGAATCGGAGAATCATCACCCCACCATGGATTCTGCTTAATGGATCTTGTGCTCAGACTATTCACAACTATCTCGAATGCCCATGACTGAGAAACGCCTCGAACTGGTTCGCGGGCTTGGGGCGTGGGCTTCGGCTGCCATCGTCATTGGCACCATGATCGGTACGGGCATTTTTCTGAAGCCTGCGGAAATGGCTCGCGAAGGCCGTACAGTTTCCGTGGTTTTCGCGGCATGGATCGTCGGCGCGGTACTGTCGATTTTTGGTGCATTGTCTTTCGCCGAGCTTGGAGCGTCCATTCCGGAAGCTGGTGGTGAATACGCCTACTTGCGCCGAGCATTCGGGCCAGTGTATGGCTTTCTTTTTGGCTGGATGCATTCCATCGTCGGCCGGCCCAGCTCGCTTTCGTCCATCTCGGCGGGCATGATGCGCTTCGTCAGTTTTCTTATCCCAGCGGTCGGCACGCCACTTTTTACCGTGCACATCCCCGCGCTCGGCACATGGATTGCACCTTACGATTTCGTTTTTACGTGGGCACAGCCGCTCGCGGTGTTATGGATTGCCGGCATGACCGGCGTGAATTATCTCGGTGTGCGGCTCGGCGGCGCGGTGCAGGTTTTTCTGACCGCCATAAAAATAATGTCCGTCGTTATTGTCATTGGCGTGGCTTTTTTTTCGCCCGCGGGACCGCCGCACGCTCCAGATCCGTTTTGGCCGGCAGCCGGCAACAGTGTAGGAACGATATTGGCTGCGTTTCTCGCCACACTGGCGGCAGCTCTATGGGCCTATGACGGGTGGGAAGATTTAAATCTAGTGGGGTCGGAGGTAGCCGACCCTCAGCGCAATTTTCCAAGAGCCCTGGTCGGCGGCGTGACTTTCGTCGCGATCATCTATTTGTTGTTTAGCGCCGCCTGCCTGAAAGTTTTGCCGTTCGAAAGCGTGGCCCGATCGCAGCACATTGCTTCAGATGTCGTCGAGCAAGTCATCGGGCGAGGCGCTGCCGCGTGGATCACCGTCGCGATGGCCATCTCCGCTCTCGGCTCCATGAATTCTTCGGTGTTAAGCGGCGCTCGCGTGCCGTATGCCATGGCCCGCGACGGTATTTTTTTTAAGATTGCCGGCGGCATTCATCCGAAATTCCGCACTCCCGGCCGCGCATTAATCTTTCAAGGTGTGCTTGCGAGCCTGATGGCGCTCACCGGTACGTTCGAGGAGCTCACCAATCTTTTTATCTTTGCGGGATGGATTTTTTACGGCTTCGCGGTGGTTGCTTTGTTTCGCATGCGCCGAACCGAGCCGCATTTGCCGCGACCTTATCGTTGCTGGGGATACCCCTGGGTCCCAGGCCTGTTTGTGGTGGGCGCGCTGGCCTTAACTATAAATATCTGGATTCAGCGTCCGGGCCGTTCATCGATCGGGCTGCTTTTGATTCTGGCCGGCCTGCCTTTCTACAAAATGTGGGCGCGCCGCGAGAGATCGAGCGCCGGCGCGCTGTAGTTTTTGCGTGTGGGACTCGCGACCTCAAAAGCGCCAGCGGCTTCATCTCCCACTTCAATCTCGGGGTGAAAGATTTTTGCCAGCGCCTCAACACCGGTGACCAAACGGGGCCCGGGCCGCGAAGCATAGGCGTTGGCTTCAAACGCATAAACGCGCCCATCACGCACCGCGGGAAGGGCATCCCACCCAGAAGGAAACGTCATGGGGCAATATTCCTTGCGCGCCTGCTCGGCGTCGTAGCCACATGGCGCTATAACAATAATGTCGGGTGCCGCAGCGACGATATCTTTGAGTGCCACACGAAACGACGGCAAGCCCACCCGGCCAAAAACATCTTCTCCGCCGGCCAGTGCAATCATCTCTGGAACCCAATGCCCGCCAACATAGAATGGGTCCAGCCATTCCAAAAAAACGACGCGCGGACGCCGCGAAATTCTTTCGACCTGGCGTTTCAACGCTTGCAAACGCTGCTTAATTTCGGCTAACAATTTCTCGGCGGCGTCTTCCCGCGACGTTTCGCGTGCCACCCTTGAGATATCGCCCCACACATCGCCAAGATTTCGCGGATTCAGCGACAGCACTCTGGGTCGCTTCTCAAACTTCGCCAACACCGCCGCCAGATCATCGGGAGAAGCCGCGCACACCAAGCACAGGTCCTGCGTCACGACCAAGTCGGCAGCCAGTTCCCTCAGCGCGTCGGCATTCACAATGTACAAGCTCTCGCCGCGCTCTACATACTCACGAACATGGCGGTCAATTTCTTGCGAAGTCAGGCCTGGCGGAATGCGCGAATCGACTACCACGCGCCGCTCGCTCACCTGCGAGGGGAAATCGCAGTCGTAGCTCACGCCTACAACCTCAACATCAAGCCCCAACGCAAAAAGTATCTCGGTAGCCGAAGGCAACAACGAAACAATTCGCATCTTAAAACTTTACCACTTTGAAAGACATTTTATTTGTACAACAAATATTTTCGACGCAGGACCTCAATAGTCTTCAGATCCGCGTCCCAGCTTTTAACTATTTCGGCAGCTGGCACGCCCTCCTGCAATTGGCGGATGGTCTGTTCGTTTCCGACAAGAAACAACATTTTCTGCACGTCGAATTTATCCGGGTGAAGTTGCCGCAACACGCTCGCGATTTCCATGCCCATGGTCATGGACCGCACCGCGCGCTTATCGAGCACTCGAATCGCAACTCCACCACAGCGCTCCGCCGCATACAATCCCGCCACAGGAATAAAATTCGCCGCCACAAATCTTACTCCCGCGAGGTGCCGCTCATTCAAGCGTACCGCAACTTCTTCGCCATGCATCCACGGCGCGCCAAACTCTTCAAACGGCACTTCCGTGCCGCGCCCCACCGAAACCCCGCCATTCTGCAAAATCTCCAGCCCCGGATAAAGGACCGAGCCTTTCAACGTGCGCAGATTTGGCGACGGGGGTAGCCAGCGTAGGCCGGTCTCTTCATAAAAATAATTACGGTGCCAATTTTTCATGGCGATCACATGCAAATCGCATTGAATGTGATTTTCCTCGTTGAATAATTGCGCTAATTCTCCGATGGTTAGGGCGTAACGAACGGGAAGGCGAAAATAGGCTGTAAAGGTGGTCTTGTCCTCGTCCAGCACCGGCCCTTCCACGATTTCTCCACCGATTGGATCGGGCCGGTCCAACACAAAAAATGCAATTTTGCGCTTAGCGGCTTCCTCCATGCAGTACGCCATTGTCGTGGTGTAGGTGTAGAAGCGCACGCCAGCGTCTTGCACATCAAAAACCAGCGCGTCGATTCCGGCGAGCATTTCGTCCGTGGGCCGGCGAGTCTCACTGTACAAACTGTAGACCGGCAAGCCGCTCACAGGGTCTTTCGTGGAGGAAACGTTTTCGTCCTTGGTCCCACCCAAGCCGTGTTCCGGAGTGAATAGCGCGACCACCTGAATGCCCGGTGCATGCGTTAGCGCATCGATGGTGGTGCGTCCCTGCGCGTCCAGACCGGTGTGATTGGTAATCACGCCTATGTGTTTGCCGCGCAGTGGGGCGAAGCGCTGTGACTCCAGCACGTCCAGGCCGACCATCACCCTTGCCGCATTACGGGAATGATGTCCTCGCTGCGGGTTCGCGCCGCGCACGCTGCTGGCCTGCATTGCTATGACAAAGCAGCACAGCAATGGCACTAGAAAAAGTCGCAGCGCTAATCGCTGTGACGCTTTACACTCATCGGAGCCCATGGTCTTCATCGCATGCCTCATAAGTTGCAATAATATTCTGGAACGTCCCTCACGCGTGCTGTTTGTGGCCCCTAAGTGCCTGTGCTATATACAAAGTCAGAGCATGCACGGCACCAAACGGGCCTTTTTTCGGCGAACGGTTTCGACTAACAGTCTCGATGAAGGTTCCGATGAAGGGCGATAATGGCCCGGTGAAGAATTCCGGCGTCAGCCTGCTCCCGCTGCTCGTTATTGCGATTATTTTTTCTATGGCCTACACCGCGCGAAGTCAAACCAGTTCCTCATCCGCGAAGAAATCCGTCGTTCCCAAGTCCGCCAAGGGAGTCCGGGCGCTCTCATCCGCAAGTAAACAATGGGTGGAAGCCACTCTGGGCAAAATGACGGACGACGAAAAAACCGGCCAACTGCTCTTCACCACCTATCACGGGAGCTTCACATCCACGGATGCGGATGCGTATCGCAAGATGATGCACGACGTGGATGATCTGCACGTCGGCGGATTTATCAACGTCACGCAGATGTCGCCGCTGGGCATTATTAAAAGTCAGGCTTACCCGACAGCGGTGCTGACGAATCAGCTTCAGGCGCGCTCCAAAGTGCCTTTGCTGATTGGTGCCGACTTCGAACGCGGCTCGGCGATGCGTCTGGATGAAGGCACGTCGTTCCCAACAGCAATGGCTTTGGCTGCAGCAGGCGATCCTGTCGACGCTTACACCATGGGAAAAATCACCGCACTGGAAGCCCGCGCCGTTGGGATTCAATGGATTTATGCACCGGTCTCCGACGTGAATAACAATCCGGGCAATCCTATTATTAATACTCGCTCATTCGGCGAAGACCCGCAACGCGTCGCGGAGTACGTTGGCGCTTTCGTGCGCGGTGTGCAAGAGAACGGAGGCCTGGCCACGGCCAAGCATTTTCCGGGACACGGTGACACCGCCGCCGACTCACACATCGATCTTCCGGTGATTCGCGCCGACAAGAATCGGTTGGAAAATTTGGAATTGATTCCGTTTCGGTCCGCAATTTCCTCCGGCGTGGGCAGCATCATGACTGGCCATCTTTCCATTCCGGCGTTGGAGCCCGATCCCAACACTCCGGCCACGCTTTCCAACAATGTGCTGACGGGACTTTTGCGCGACGAGCTTCATTTCGAAGGACTGGTCATAACCGATGCCATGGATATGGGTGGCATTACTACCCGCTATGCTCCCGGCGAAGCTGCCGTGCGCGCTTTTCTCGCGGGTGCCGATGCGCTACTGATGTCACCGGTTCCCGACGCGGCATTCCAAGCGTTGCAGGCAGCGGTGAAATCAGGCCGCATTTCGCGTGACCGCCTGAACGCCTCGGTGCGCCGCATTTTGCAAGCTAAGGCGCGCCTGGAACTCAACAAGAACAAGCTCGTCGACTTGAACGCCATCAACGAACAATTTGGCCGCGCGCCCTGGCAAAAAGAGGCTCAAGACATTTCCGATCGCGGAGTTACACTGCTGCGTGATGCTGCTAATCGCTTGCCTTTGAACGCCGCGAAACCGTCGCGCGCTCTGCTGCTAGCTTTTTATGCCGACCCCGAGCCGTATCCCGGTGAGGATCTTGAGCGTGAATTGCGCTCGCGCTTCGATTCGATAACCACGCTGCGCGCGGATACGCGTTTTGTAAAAGCCGACACTTTGAAGTTGCCGCCGGCCGATTCCTACGACGTCGCTATCCTCGCGCTGTTTGTGCGCGTCAGCGATCGCAAAGGGGATGTGGATATTCCCGCTGACCAAGCGGCTTTTGCTGCGCAGGTTTTTAAAACTGGTAAGCCGGTTATCGCGGTGGGCTTCGGCAGTCCTTATCTGATCGAAAATTTTCCGCAGGCGGAAACCTGGCTGGCCGTTTTTGGCATAAGCGATGTTGCGCAAATTTCCGTGGCGCGCGCTTTATTTGCGGAAATTCCCGTGCGCGGCAAGTTGCCGGTCACAATTCCTGGCATCGCGCTAAATGCAGATTTCGGCATTTCACGACCCGCTGATCCCGGGACAGTTCAACCCATGGACACGGCCGCAGATAAGGAATTGCAGCCTGCCTACCGGGTGATTGAGAGGTCGATCGTTGACAAAGCTTTCCCGGGCGCTACCCTGGCTGTGGGCTACCACGGAAAAGTTGCCATTCATGCTTTTGGTAAGCTCAGCTACGATGCGCAAGCTCCCGCTGTCGTGGAACAAACCAAGTATGACATTGCTTCACTCACCAAAGTGGTGGCCACCACCACGCTCGTAGCCAAACTAGTGGAAGGTGATTTTCCAGTGCCGCTCGATCTGGACGCCAAAGTGGAACGGTATCTCCCTGAATGGGGCGCGAGTACCGGGCAAAAAGAATGGCGCAGCAAAGTTACCGTTCGCCATTTGCTGACGCACACGTCCGGATTGCCCGCCTTTAAGGAATATTGGCGAACCTCCAAAGGCAAGCAAGATACCCTGGGCAGAATCTTTGCTGAGCCGCTTCAATACGAGCCGGGCAGTAAAGAAGTGTATTCAGACTTAGGTATTATTTTAATGGCGGAAATCATCGAGCGACTCACTGGCCGCACACTCGACGATCTGGCCAAAAATTACATTTTCGATTCGCTGGGAATGTCTAACACCATGTTCCGTCCGCCGAAGAAACTCTGGCCGCAAATCGCGCCAACGGAAATCGACAACAATTTGCGTCATCGCCTGGTGCAAGGAGAAGTTCACGACGAAAACGCCTTCGCCATCGGAGGCGTCTCGGGGCACGCCGGGCTTTTCAGCAGCGCGCCCGATCTTGCCGCGTTTTGCCAGATGCTATTAAACGGGGGCAGCTACGGGCGCCATCGTATTTTGCGTCGCGCGACCGTCGCGCAGTTTACTGCGCCGCAACAACTTTCCAGCGGCACGCGTACTCTAGGCTGGGCAACACCCACAGAAGGCGGCTCCAGCGGTCATTTTTTCTCGGCCCATAGTTTTGGGCACACCGGCTTTACCGGCACTTCGATATGGATTGATCCAGACCGCGACCTTTTCGTTGTGCTGCTCACCAATCGCGTAAATCCCACGCGCGATAATCAAAAAATGGCTTTGGTGCGCCCGGCCCTTCATGACGCGGTCATGGAGTCGTTGGGACTCGCTGAACCTGCCCACGCTTCTCGCTAAAAATTCACGCGTAATTCTCTCGCGCAGCGTTTTCTGTTTTGATTTGGTTTACCCGAGAATTATGCGCTAGGCCGAAAAAATTCCCTGTTGCAGATCATGTGCGGCTTGCTGGAGGTCGGCAGGCTTGCCCAGGTCGCGCCAATAGTAGTCATCGGCGCGAAACGCCATTATTTTTTCCCCACCGCCGGCCAGGCGCAGATAAGAATCAACGATGGAAAAAACGCCTTCCTCCGTCATCAACGTTAGCAAGCGGGGAGAGATGACGTGAATACCAGAAAACGCCAATGCCTCCATTTTTGGCGCGCCTCGGACAATCTGAGGGTTCCCTCCGCGGCCAACCCGCCGCCCACACAACTGAAACTGCTCGTCAAACAGCAGGTAGCGGCTGGTTTCCCGCTGCTGCACCGCAAGTGTGGCCAGCGCTTCATGGTCCCGGTGAAACTGCACCATGCGCGCAAGATCAATCGTGCTCACGACATCGACGTTGTGGAGAAGAAATGGTTCCTTAGGATCGGAATGCTCAAGAAAGAACCACCAGCCGGCCTTTTTCAGGCCGCCACCGGTATCGAGCAGCACGTCCTCGCGTGACACTTCAATGTGCATGCCGAAATTTTCGCGCTTTTTAAGAAACGCAACTACTTTGTCTGCGAAGTGATGCACGTTGACGATTACGTCGCGAATTCCAAAAGCGCGCAGGCGAGCCAGTGTAATTTCCAGCAGGGTGCGCCCGCCGACCTCAACGAGCGCTTTTGGGCGTTCATCGGTGACAGGCCGCAAGCGTGTACCAAGCCCGGCAGCAAGTACCATCGCTTTCATCGTGGGGCTCTCATTTAGAGGCTGGCTTTCATCAAATGGTTCTCATCGGGGCCATCATCGCGAAGCCAGATTTTGCTTGCGCCTTCATTTGCCCATCTTCTCGAGTTGCAGATGGCGCACGGCCACTTCCACGCCATTCCTGGTACGAAAATGTTTTGCCAATTGTTCCGCAAGATAAACCGAACGATGCTGCCCGCCGGTGCAGCCGAAGGAAACCATGAGGTTTTTAAATCCTCGTTCCTTGTAGCTGGCGACGCTGGCGTCGACTAAGGACATCACGCTGGCCAGAAATTGATGCACGCTTTCCTGTTGATTTAGATATTCGATTACCGGAGTGTCCTTGCCGGTTAGCGGCTTGAAGCGCTCTTCACGGCCGGGATTCGGCAGGCTTCGCCCATCGAAAACAAATCCGCCGCCATGACCGGTTTCATCTTTGGGCGCTCCCTGATGAAAAGAGAAACTAAAAATGCGCAGCTTGAGATGCTCCGCTTCACCGGCCAATCCCTGCAATTTTTCCGAGGCCAGCATGCTTTGGAACGCGGCCATCAGGGTTGGCAGCTCGATGGGCAGCGTGACATGGTGCAAGAGCCAGCGCAGATTCTTCATGGCGAACGGTACGCTTTGCAGAAAATGCTGCTTGCGCTCATAAAATCCGCGAAATCCATACGCTCCGAGGGCCTGCAGAATGCGTACATACACGTAAGCGTAATAATGCTTCATGAATGCTTCGCGATCGAGTTTTATGTAACTGCTTAGAGCATCGAGATAATGATCGAGAAGTTCCAGCCGGAGCTCTGGCGGCAAGTCGGCCTTGGCATCGAACAAAAGTGACGCGATGTCATACTGCAGCGCGCCCTTGCGCCCGCCCTGGTAGTCCACAAAATATGGCTGGCCATCACGCAGCACGATGTTTCTGGACTGAAAGTCGCGGTACAGGAAATACTGCCGGTCGGCGGTCATCAGAAAGTCGGTCAAACGCCCGAAATCGTCTTCCAGAGCCTGCTCGCTGAAGGGAACACCCGCAAGACGCAGAAAATAATATTTGAAATAGTTCAAATCCCAGGCAACAGACTGACGGTCAAAGCTGCTGATGGGATAACACACTTCGTAATTCACATCGCGGCCGGCTTCGACTTGAAAGCGCGGTAAGATCTCAACCACCTTTCGATACGCATCCACCACCGCTGGAGCAATTGTCCCGACATCGCGATTTTTGGCTAGGAGCTCATACAGCGTGGTACTCCCGAGGTCTTCTTCGAGATACACACCGTGGTCGAGGTCCTCGCCGTAAATTTCTGGAACTGGCAAACCATGTTTGCGAAAATGTTTGGAAAATTCGAGGAAGGCGACATTTTCTTCCCGTACGCCGTACACGATGCCGATCGCGGTGTTCGTCTCGTTCGAAAGCCGGATGATTTGGCGCCCGGACCCGCCCAGTTGTCCTTGTAACGGATGCACATGCGTGACGGGCGCAGGGAATCGCTCCTCGAACAGCCGGTTGAGAATGTTCATTAATGCGATTTCCAAGGAGTCCGTCCTGCTGATAACCCGCTGCTAACCCGTCGTTTGATGATAGCCGAATCGCCGCTCGGTCTCCGCAAATAGGAAGGGTCTAGTTTCGTGAAGGTATTAGCAATTTGTTGGCAAGGCAGAGGCGTTTTTCATTGCGAGTCCCCCGGATTGCGGCAACCCAAAGCTATAATCGACTGTGCCCTCAAGAACCAGGGAATACAGACGCAGTGAGCTGCGGAATCTGGCGTCGAAAAATCTCGACCGTTTAAGCGCCATACAGATCGTGCGGCTCATGAATCGGGAAGATCGCAAAGTGCCCGCCGCGGTTGGCCGGGCACTTCCCGCTATCGCGCGCGCAGTCGACCTCATCGTGCAAGCCGTTCGCGATGGGGGACGGCTTATCTACGTGGGCGCAGGCTCCAGTGGACGCATCGCGGTGCTGGATGCCGCAGAGTGTCCGCCGACGTTTGGAACATCGCCCAAAGTGGTGCAAACGTTGATTGCCGGGGGCGTTCGCGCGATTACACGCGCGGTGGAAGGAGCCGAGGATTCACCGGCGAATGCAGAGCGCGATCTGCGAAAAATAAAATTAACGCGAAACGATGTGGTCGCGGGGATTTGCGCCAGCGGTACCACGCCGTACGTGCTGGGTGGGCTGCGCTTTGCATCGAAGACTGGCGCGGCGACCATCGCGATTACCGTGAATCGCAACACCCCGGTGGGTCGACTTGCGGACGTGCTGATTGCCGCTGACGTGGGACCGGAGATCCTCACAGGATCGACGCGGCTGAAATCCGGAACGTCGCAGAAGATGGTGCTCAACATGCTGACTACAGCAGCGATGGCGCGCCTCGGGCACGTTTACGAAAACCTGATGATTGATGTGCAAGCATCGAATCGCAAGGTTTCGCAGCGAATGGTGCGGATTCTGGCCGACGCTAGCGGCAAGAGCCTGTCTGCCTCGGAACACGCTTTGCGTCAATCGGGACACAATTTGCGCGTGGCGCTGGTGATGCTGAAATTGCGGGTGAGCGAGGCGGACGCAGCAAGGAAATTACGCGATGCTAAAGGGCATTTGCGTGCAGCACTGGGTGAGTAACCGTGAAGGTCCGAACGCGTTCAAGCGCGTAAGGGTGCTAACGGTTCGCATTGCAAATTTTGTTTGATTCTTCTCATGGATAAATTTCTAATCAAGGGCGGTAAGCCACTTCACGGAACGCTGGCAATCAGTGGCGCGAAGAATTCCGCGCTACCGGCGATGGCTGCCGCGCTACTGACGAAAGAGCTCGTCACCCTCCACAATATTCCCAAGGTCCGCGACCTCATCACCATGAGCAAGTTGCTTGCGTTCATGGGCGCCAAAGTTTCCATTACGGATATTCCTGCCAGCGATTACGCCATTCAAGCCGTCAAGTTGAGCGATGCCGTGGCGCCTTACGAACTGGTGAAGACCATGCGCGCGTCCATCCTTACGCTCGGTCCGCTGATGGCCCGCATGGGCGTGGCGCGCGTCTCTCTTCCGGGCGGTTGCGCCATTGGCGCGCGCCCGGTGGACTTGCATCTCGCGGCGCTCGAGAAAATGGGCGCGCAGATCACTACGGATCACGGCTACATTCAAGCCAAAGTTCCCAACAGTGGCCACACCGGCCACGGTGGCCGGCTCAAAGGCGCAAATATCAGCTTCGAAAAAATTACCGTCACCGGCACCGAAAATATTTTGATGGCGGCCGTGCTTGCCGCGGGAGAAACCGTTCTCAACAATGCGGCGCGCGAACCGGAGGTGACCGACCTGGTGGACATGCTCCGCAAAATGGGCGCGCAGATCGAAGGGGATTGCAGCTCTACACTGCGCATTCGTGGAGTTGAAAAATTGCACGGCACCGAACACACCGTAATTCCCGACCGCATCGAGGCCGGCACGTTTCTCGTGGCCGGCGCAATCACCGACGGCGATTTAACGCTGACGAATTGCGCGCCCGATCATCTCGCGTCCATCATCGCCAAATTGCAGCAAGCCGGTGCGCGCATCGAAGCCATCGACAAAAGCACCGTACGCGTGCGCGGCGCAAAGAATTTGGTCGCTGCCGATGTGACCACCGAGGAATATCCCGGATTCGCCACGGATATGCAGGCTCAATACATGGCCCTGGCTACCCAGGCGCAAGGTACCTCCGTAATCACGGAAACAATCTTCGAAAATCGTTATCTGCACGCGAGCGAAATGCACCGCATGGGCGCCAATATCACCGTCGACGGCCGTCGCGCCGTTGTTCGCGGGCCCTCTCCTTTAACCGGCACTACCGTAATCGCCAGCGATCTGCGCGCCAGTGCCTCCCTCGTTCTCGCGGGACTGGTGGCCAACGGCGAAACCACGATCGATCGCGTTTATCACATCGATCGCGGCTACGAAGACATCGTTAAAAAATTGCGCGGAGTCGGCGCGCAAATCGTGCGCCTGCACATCAAAGACTGATAAATCGGAATCGGAATACCGTCCGCCTTAATGATGCGAGATAGAGCGGCGATTGAAACCAAACAATTAGCCGCTCCTCAATCTTTCACCCTAAAGCAATCTTCGGAAATCTTTGCTACAATGCGGCACGCTTAAGAACGGCTGTTGCGCCATTGTTTCTGCACGCACCGTTGCTTCGGAGGTAGTCAAATGTCCCATAGCGAATTGCTCCCTCGCTTGGATGCCGCCATCACGGCGAAAAATCTGCTGAAGCATCCCTTCTATCAGGATTGGCAGGCCGGCAAACTTTCCCGCAAAGCGCTTCAGCTGTATGCCTCGCAGTATTATCGCCATGTCGAAGCGTTCCCAGCTCACCTTCGGGTGCTCGCGGCGCGCACCGACGGGGACCTTCGCAAACTTGTGCAAGAAAATCTTGCCGAGGAAGAAGACCCAAACGGCTCACATCCTAAACTGTGGCGCGATTTCGCGATCGCGCTCGGTGTTCCTGAAGACGACATTACTTACTGCCCGGCGCTTCCCGGCACGCAAGCGGTGGTGCAAACCTACCGCGAGATTTGCGGCGATCGTCCCGTCGCCGAAGCGGTTGCAGCTTTATACGCCTACGAGTCCCAGGTTCCCGAGATTGCCACGACAAAAATTGAAGGATTGAAGACCTTCTACGGCATCACTAATCCCGAGGCGTTGGCTTACTTCACGGTGCACGAAGAAGCCGATAAAGCCCACCGCGCGGCATGGCGCAACTGGCTGGAGCAACACGCCGATGGAGATTCCGACGAAATCATGGCTACGACTGACAACGCGCTCAACGCGCTGTGGGGCGCGCTCGACGCGGTCCACTGCCCGCAGTCCTGCACGAAAAACTAGTCTTTGGGGTCGTTGCGCAAAGATATCCCGAGGGGCTGTGGTTTCAAGTTACTCGAGTCACAAAAAAAGACCGGCGATTTTCGCCGGTCTTTTTTTGAATCGATTTGCTACTCAGAAATTACTCTGAAATATTCGAATTGGCATCATTGCCATTTTCTTCGGTTGTTGTGATGGTCGTGGCCCCGGCCCCCGCGGCCTTCTGCTGCTTTTCGCGGGCTTCCTTGATCAAGGCCTTGCGTGACAACCGTACCTTGTTGCCCTCGATGGATAGCACCTTGACCAGAACCTGGTCGCCGAGTTTCAATTCGTCGCGCACATCGCGGATGCGATGCTCCGAGATCTCGCTGATGTGCAGCAGGCCGTCGGTGCCCGGGAAAAGTTCCACAAAGGCCCCAAACTCGGCGAGCCGCACAACTTTGCCGAGGTAGGTTTTGCCGATTTCGGCGCTGGCGGTAATGTCCCGCACCATTTGCAAAGCGGCGTCGCCGCCGGCTCCGCTGGTGGAGAAGATATGTACCGTGCCGTCTTCTAGCACGTCGATCTTCACCCCAGTGGTCTCGATAATGGACTTGATCTTCTTTCCGCCAGGCCCGATCAGGTCGCGGATCTTGTCCTGCGGAATCTTCAGCTTGAACAAACGCGGCGCAAAAGCCGAAATCTGCGTGCGGCCTTCGCTGAGTGTCTTTTCCATGGTGTCCAGAATCTGCAAACGCGCTTTTTTGGCTTGCGCCAGTGCTTCCCGCATCATGGCGACGCTGATGCCCAGAACCTTGATGTCCATCTGAAGCGCGGTAATTCCGTCACGCGTTCCCGCTACCTTGAAGTCCATATCGCCGTAGTGATCTTCCGCTCCGGCAATATCCGTCAGGATCGAATACTTCATGTCTTCGCCGACCACCAGGCCCATGGCGATTCCCGCGCACGGCGCCTTCAGCGGCACACCCGCATCCATCAAGGCTAGCGAGCCTCCGCAAACAGTGGCCATGGATGACGAACCATTCGATTCCAGAATGTCCGAGACCAGTCGCATGGCGTACGGGAAATCCGCTTCCGGTGGCAGCAAGCTATTCAGAGCGCGTTCCGCCAACGCTCCGTGACCGATTTCGCGCCGTC
>DATHMG010000030.1:0-69142 GCA_035487275.1 Candidatus Acidiferrum sp.
CCCTGGTTGCTCGATGATTGCGTGTCACAAGGTCCCGATCCAGTCTTTAAGCCTCTTTGCCTCCATCACCACCACCTCGCGGTCGTTGGTGCCGAGCGCAACAGCCGCCATGCCCTGAAAGGCGGAGAACAAATGGACCGCGAGTTCTCGTGAATCCTTTTCATGGCCAACGGTCCGGAACTGCTCCTCAAGCCAACGCATGGGCTCATTGAAGAGCGCCGCGGATCTCTTCGCGAGAGCGCCGCCCTCCTTGTGCAACTCCGTGCACAGTGCGCCAAGAGCGCATCCTCCGCGCGCAAGTTGCTCCCGGTTCGCTTGGACGCTACCCACGAAAGCTAACAGCCGCTCCTTCGGAGAACTCAAGCGGTCCCACTCCGCCCGGGCTGCGCGAAACTCCTCCAGGCGCCGCTCCACCACGGCTTCGGCGAGTTCTTCCTTGGTTTTGAAGTAGTAGTAGACATTGCCTACCGGCACGCGAGCCGCTTGGGCGATGTCCGCCAGACTCGTCTCTCGGAAACCGCGTCCATACGCCAGCTTCGTCGCAGTCTCAATCAGCCGCGTTCGCTTGTCCGGTTGTGCCGTTCGCATATTTCTCCGACTCGAAGGATTTAGTTATTTAACTAACTCAAACCATAAACCCGATGCGCCCGTGTTGTCAACCCCCGCGGCACGCCGATTTTGGGCGCTGGTGGATGGTCGACCAATCCAAAACGCGTGGGGTTGAATGTGAGTTACCTAGTCAAGTCGTCTGGTAACGCCCACCTAATTTCGTTTCAAACTGTATTATGGTGTCGCTGAGTGCGAAGGGCTTTTGAGCTTTGGTTACATGCGCTCGGCATTTAAGCTGCCGCATGGTTAGTTTTTTCTAAAAGGAGTGTATGCAGATGGAAACGATTAATCGCCGCGAGTTTGTTAAGACGACCGCTGGGGCTGCTATCGCTGCGCCATTTATTAGCACTGCGGGGCGAGCGCATAGTCCGAACGACACAATTAATCTTGCGGTGATTGGATTGAGGAGTCGCGGCCAGGCGCATTACGATGGTTTCGGGAAAATTCCGGGTGTGAGGATTGCGACGTTCTGTGATGTCGACGAGCGATTGTTTCCAGAGGCGCTGGCTAGACTCGGTAAAGTTACGCAGCAAAAACCGCCTGGGACAGAGACGGATCTTCGCCGCGTGCTGGACGACAAAAACATCGATGCGGTTACGATTGCGACGCCGGATCACTGGCACGCGCTGGCGGCCGTTTGGGCTTGCCAGGCGGGCAAGGATGTTTATGTAGAGAAGCCTGTTTCGCACAATATTTGGGAGGGGCGTCAGATCGTGAATGCTGCGCGCAAATATAACCGGCTGGTGGAGGCCGGCACGCAAAACCGCAGCAATCCTTCGGTGCAAGCGGCCATGAAGTTTTTGCATGAAGGTGGTATCGGCGACGTCTACATGGCCAAGGGACTTTGCTTCAAGCCGCGAGACACCATCGGCCACAAACCGGATAGCACCGCGCCTGCCGGCGTGCATTACGATTTGTGGCTTGGACCGGCGCCACTCAGGCCGTTCAATGAAAATCGATTTCACTACAACTGGCATTGGTTCTGGGACTACGGCTGCGCCGATCTGGGCAATCAGGGGCCCCATCAGATGGATATCGCGCGGTGGGGCATGAACAAAGCGGAGTATCCGGAGAAGATTTTTTGCGGCGGCGGGAAATTTGCTTTTGATGACGATCAGGAGACGCCCAATACACAAAACGCCACGCTGAAATATCGCGACGGAAAGATCATCCAGTTTGAAGTGCGTGGTTTGTACACCAACGCTGAAGACCGGATTAGAATAGGCAATCTATTCTTTGGAACGAAAGGATGGATGCATCTGGACGGTTCCGAGTGGAAGACTTATTTCGGAAGGAAAAACGAACCTGGTCCATCCATGAACGGAAAAGACGCTGCTGATCCCTCGAATACCAGCGGAACCGGAGATCAAAACCATTTCGAGAACTTCATTAAAGTTTTGCGGTCGCGCAAGCGGACGGAATTGAATGCCGATATAGAAGAGGGGCATCTGTCGACGGCACTCTGCCACTTGTGCAATGTTGCCCACCGCGAGGATAGGGAATTGCAATTCGACGGGCAGAACGAGAAGTTCGTCAGGGACAGCAAAGCAGATCAATATTTAAGGAGAAAATATCGAGCTCCGTTTGAAGTGCCTGAAGTTACTCAATGAAGGCATTGCATTGGCGAGGTTAGGATAAAGGTGAAAAGCAACTTCGACTTAGACACGACAAGTGACCGGTTTGCCATCCGGCCCGAGAGCCGGTTTCATTTTCCAGTTCGCACCGCTTCCAATGCACCTTCATCAAGGCCCGTACCCAGGCCCTTGAGCACGATTGGCTTCGTTACTCGGCCCGCTGCCGTGACGGTGACATCAAGCAACGCCTCACCTGAAATCTCGGTCTTGCGGTCCTTCTGGGATGCGGGCCGGGGGCAATAAACACATTGCCGAGAAGTTACCCCATTTATGCCAGCACGAGGTGGTCAACCTACGGTTCGGCCGATTGCTGCTGTTGCTTTAACAACATTTGGGATGGCGATGACACTCCACAATAAAGACGCCAGAAACCCGCCGTTGCTCCTCGTTAGCATAAAATTTCCTCCGAGGTGGAGACAATACCGCTTTGCTCATTGTCACAGGTAAACTCTTGTCTATTTGCTGTACTTCGGTATCGCATAGAGTCGAAAAACGAATTGACCGCCGATCGATCACATCTGGAATTAGATGCAGACCACCTAGCGGTTCCACGGCGGCGCTGGCTGATTGCTTCGTTGCTGGGGTTTGGCGTGTTCGTGAATTACCTGGACCGCGTCAATATTTCCGTTTCGCAGCAGGCGCTGCACGATGCGTTTGGTGTGAGCACCATCACTTTTGGGTATTTGCTTAGCGCGTACAGTTGGACGTATGCGGCGATGCAGCTTCCGTCCGGAGTATTGCTCGATCGGTTCGGGGTGCGCAGAGTCGGGTGTGTCAGCACGCTTTTGTGGAGCGTAGCTTCGTTATGCTCGGCCGCGGCGGCTGGCGTTGGAAGCTTTTTTGTTGCGCGACTGTTGCTCGGAATTGGTGAGGCGCCAACGTTTCCGGGAAATTCCAAAGCGGTGGGCTATTGGTTTCCGGACCGTGAACGAAGTTTGGCTACGGCCTTTTTTGACTCCGCGGCGAAGCTTGGGCCCGCGCTGGGAGTGCCCTTTGTCGGGCTTTTTTTGTTGCACTTTGGGTGGCGGTGGAGTTTTGCCGCCACGGCGACGATTAGCCTTATCTATCTCGCGTTGTTTTACTGGCTGTACAGAAATCCCAGCGAAGACCCGAAACTTTCTGCCGCCGAACGTGAATTCATCGTGCGTGGAGGCGCGCAGCCTGAAAGTGCGGGCAGAAGTGGAAAAGGAGCGTCAATTTCCTATTTGTTGAGACAGCGTAAGGTGTTCGGATTGGTGCTGGGCTCCGCAGCATATAACTACACGTTTTATTTGCTGTTAACCTGGCTCCCGAGCTATCTGTCTACCGCGCTGCATGTGAATCTGCGCGATTCCGTGTTGTACTCGAGCGTTCCGTGGATCTTTGCGGCGCTTACCGATTTTGTTATCGGCGGTTGGATGGTGAATGAATTAATTGGGCGCGGGTTTGACTCTTCCAGGGTGCGCCAGACTGTCCTGGTGCTCGGGACTGCGCTTGGACTTGGCATTTTGGGAGCAGCGCAGGCGCGCACGCCCGCGGCGGCAATATTTTGGATCAGTATCTCCATCGGCGGGCTGGCCGCGGCTGCCCCAGTGGGTTGGTCTATTCCGTCCCTGATTGCGCCGGCGGGTAGCGTTGGAAGGCTGGGAGGAATTGTCAATTTTGGAAATCAGCTGTCGGCTATCGCGGCGCCGATTATCACCGGCTATGTGGCTTCCGCCACACGCTCCTTTGCGTGGGCTTTCGCCGTGGCGACGCTGTTCTTATTGATCGGCATCGGAGGGTATGTTTTTTTGCTCGGGCGGATCGAACCTATTCCCGATCCTGCTTGAATTTTAGAAAAGTTTTCTCGCTGCACATGGAAAAGAATCTTGTAGTGGCGTACAACGTTGAGGGCACCTTTAGACTCCAAATGAGACCGCGTAATCGGGCATTCAGGAGAGGGCAAATGAGAATTGGAATCTGCGTGTTACTGTTGATGGGGCTAACAATCAGTGACGGGCAAACCGCGGCAGAATCGCAAACTCCTGGGGTGAAGAAAAGCGTGTTCGGGAACACTAAAGATGGCCGGGAAGCGCACCTTTTTACGCTCACGAACAAATCAGGTATGCAAGTAGTCATCAGTGATTTCGGCGGCACGGTAGTTTCCATCAAGGTCCCCGATCGCAACGGAAAAATCGGCGACGTAGTTCTTGGTTACGACACCCTGGCCGGATATCAAGAGGGCACCGCGTCCTTTGGGGGGACGGTCGGGCGTTATGCGAATCGTATTGGTGGAGCAAAGTTTTCGCTGGACGGAAAAGAATATGTGCTGGAAAAAAATAACGGTGAAAATCATCTGCATGGCGGATTCAATAAGGTGCTTTGGGATGCGGAGCCCGGTGCAGGAAAAGGGAACGCTTCGTTAAAGATTCATTATTTAAGCAAGGATGGCGAGGAAAATTTTCCGGGGAATTTATCGGTGACCGTGGTCTTTACCCTCACGGATGCCAATGAGCTAAAAATTGACTACAGCGCGACCACCGATAAGAAAACGGTACTGAATCTTACCAATCATTCTTATTTTAATCTGGCGGAATCGGGCACCATTCTGAATCACCAGCTCACGCTAAAGGCCAGCCGCTTCACCCCTGTTGATGCAGGAATGATTCCCACTGGCGAACTCCGTCCTGTTGCCGGTACGCCGTTTGATTTCCGGCAAGCTACCGCGATTGGCGCGCGCATCGACCAGGATGATGAACAGTTAAAGCTTGGCCGCGGTTACGATCACAACTGGGTTTTGGATGCGGGCATGAAAGTGAAGGCGAGTCTAGCCGCGAAGCTTTATGAACCCACGACAGGCCGTGTCGTGGAAGCCTGGACGACTGAGCCGGGCATCCAAGTGTACACCGGCAATTTTTTGGACGGTACCTCTCACGGCAAGGGGGGTAAAAACTACGAACGCCGTTCGGCAGTTTGCCTGGAAACGCAGCACTTTCCGGATTCGCCGAATCATCCGGATTTTCCAACAACAACGCTCGAGCCTGGAAAGGAATTTCACTCCACCACAATCTACAAATTTTCCGCCAAATAGGGAGTGTATGTCATCGCGAACGAATACTCGCAGTGCGCTTATTTCTTGCCGCGCTATTATGCTGTTGCTGGTTTTTGGCGGCGCGGCGAGCGCCCAAACTGACAACGCTTCCAAGTCCGCAAAACAACTGACTGTGGAGCGCATTTATTCCGGTCCTAACCTCAGCGGCCACACGTTGCGAGGGCTGGCGTGGACACCCGATGGCAAGCAGATCAGTTTCCTCGATGCGACTAGATCGGGTGCCGAGAGTGCTGGCCAGGACAGCAGTGAAAATGAGCGTAGCGGCAAGCAGAAGAAAGAAAACAGCCCCGCTCTGTGGATTGTAGACGCAGCATCTGGCGATCGCCGAGTCCTGATATCCGGCGATCGCCTTGCATCAATGTTGCCGGAAAATTTCTCTGCGCCCTCGCAGGCGACGGGGCTTGGCCGGCATGCGCCCGCTGATTATCAGTGGGCTCCCGATGGAGCGGCGCTCTTATTTCAGGGGCCAAACGCGCTGGTATGGTTTGAATTGAAATCCAAAACGCCACGCACCCTGGTTTCTGGGAAAGCCACCTTGGCTGATCCTAAAATTTCGCCGGACGGCAAGTTCCTTAGCTTCATTCGCGACCACAATCTCTGGCTGGTAAATATTGCCGATGGCAAAGAGCGGGCAATTACGCGCGATGGAATGGAAGAAATCCGCAAAGGTGAGCTGGACTGGGTGTATCCAGAAGAGTTGGACATCAAGACCGCTTACTGGTGGGCGCCGGATTCTTCAGCGGTAGCGTATCTGGAAATGGATGAGCGCAAAGTGGCGCAATATCCGCTGGTGGATTTCGCGTCATTCGAAGGCAAGGCCGAGATGGAGCGTTACCCTCCCGCTGGTGGCGCAAATCCGGTGGTACACGTGTTCGTCATGTCCTTGAGTGGAGGCCAGGCAAAGGAGATGGACACGGGACCCGAAACGGATCAGTACATTCCACGAGTGAACTGGCTGCCGGATTCGAAACACGTAGCCATAGAGCGGTTGAATCGAGCCCAAACAATCCTGGATCTGATCGTTGCGGATGCGGCGACGGGCGCTTCGCGTGTGGCGCTCACAGAGAAAGATCAGTATTGGATAAATGTCAGCGATGATCTCAGGTTTTTGCAGGATGGACAGCGCTTCCTGTGGTCCAGCGAACGAAGCGGGTTCCGTCATATCTATCTTTACAATCTGAAAGGGCAGCAACTGGCGCAGCTAACCAAAGGCGACTGGGAGGTTTCGGCCGTTGATGCCGTGGACGAGAAAGCTGGACTGATTTATTTCACGGCCACGGAAAAATCTCCCATGGAGCGCCACCTTTATCGCGTCGGTCTCGACGGCTCCGGATTTACGCGCATCACGAAAGAGGCGGGCACTCATGCGGTGAATTTTTCGCCCAGCGTGGGTAGTCCTCCGGGCGTCAATGTGACGAGCAGTGCAAATACCTCCGTAAGTGCGTTCATCGATACCTACTCGAACACTATGAATCCTCCACGTCAGGATTTACTGCGGCTTGATGGTTCGCGCATCGCGGTTCTTAGCGAAAATAAAGTTGCGGAACTCGCGAGCTATCAACTTTCTCCGGTGGAATTTCTTCAAGTTAAATCCCATGACGGGGTGATGCTCAACGCCTACATGATCAAGCCGGCGAATTTTGATCCGCATCGCAAGTATCCGGTGCTGGTTCATACCTACGGCGGCCCGCACGTTCAAATTGTGACGAATGAATGGGGGCGGTCAACTTTTCTCTGGCACCAGTTGATGGCGCAGAAGGGTTACATTATTTTTGCGCTCGATAATCGCGGCTCGGCGGGACGCGGGCATCTTTTTGAGGAGCCCATTCATTACCGGCTTGGGGCGCAGGAACTCTCGGACCAGCGCGACGGTGCCGCGTATTTGAAGTCGCTGTCTTATGTCGATGCTAATCGCATGGGCATTTGGGGGTGGAGTTATGGCGGACACATGACGCTGCACGCTATGTTTGAAGATTGGAGCGATTTCAAGGCCGGTTTTGCAGGTGGCCCAGTTACCGACTGGCATTACTACGATTCGATTTACACCGAACGCTATGTGGGGCTGTTGCCGCAGAACGAAGAATATTACAAGGCTTCGTCACCCATTGATAAGGTCAAGCAATTTCGGGGAAAATTGTTGATCGCCCATGGCACAGGTGATGACAACGTGCACTTCGCAAATACGCTGGAGCTGATTAATGAGCTGATAGAGAACGAAAAATATGTGGAAGTGCTACCGTTTCCGGGCCGAGGTCACGGAATTAGTGACGCGCCAGCCCAGCGACTGCTCATGGAGCGGGTGACGCGCTTTTTTCTGGATAATTTGTGAGGATGCCTCACACTCTTAACAACATTTAAAATTCCGTAACAGCTGCAGGTATCTCCGCAACTCCATCACGAAACGTGCAAACCGCCTTGCGCTTTTACGGCATCCAACGTTAGTCACCTAGATCAGGCCCGTCGTTGCTATTTATGCGTCGGCACATCTGTTGGTATTTCGCGACCTACGAGGGGGTTTGTGCCGCATTCGCGCGCCAAGCATTCACCAAGTAACGCCGGTTGGGGCAATCCACCGTGGACAATCGATTTTGATTCCACGGCCCGCGCTTTGCCATCTGAAGCGGATTTCGCCATTGTGGGCGGCGGTTTCGGTGGCCTGTCCGCCGCGGCGAGACTCAGGCAAGTGCATCCTGACAAGACGACCGTGGTATTTGAAGCCGATAGCGTGGGTGCGGGCTCCAGCGGGTACACCGGGGGAATGACCCTTGCGGAATCGGCGGCCGGCGATTTGCCGGGCCTGGGCGATGTGCTTGAGGGTTTTGTGGAGATCCAGCACGACTTAAAGATCGAATGCGATCTTAAATTGCCCGGAGTGTGGGAACTGGGCCGCAAGAAGGTAAAAAAGGACTCGCCCATTTCCTGGAACGATTCGGGAACCCTTGGGGTGGTGAACGACGCTCCCGGAGGCACCGTCGATCCGGGAAAATTGCTTAGCGGGTTGGCGCAAACGTCGCAGCGACTTGGCGCCGTCATTTTTGAACATGCGCGCGTGGAGAAAATCTCCTACGAGCCGCCTCTGGAATTGGAAGTGTCTGGAAAGCGTATCCGCGCCGGCCAAGTATTGATTGCCACCAACGCGGAATCGTTGGAGCTCAGCGATTTGTCCGGCGGCGCGGAACCAAAATTTACTTTGGCATTGGCAACTGCGCCTTTGACGGACGCGCAACTGACAGAAGTTGGTCTATCCACGCACCAGCCGTTTTATACAGTGGATATGCCCTATCTTTGGGGGCGTTCACTTCATGGCAACCAAGTGATATTTGGCAGCGGCCTGGTGCACCTTGAGCACTGGAGCGAACTGCTTAATTTGAACATTTCGAGCGGTGAGGCCGCGGGACTGATGCGTCTACTAGAGTCGCGTGTGCGTTCGTTGCATCCAATGCTTGAAAATGTCCAATTTACAAATCGTTGGGGAGGCCCGATTTTGATTGCGGACCAGATGACTCCAGTGTTCAGGCATCATTTAAAAAGCAAAAATATAGTTGTGCTCGGAGGCTATAGCGGGCACGGCGTCGCGCTTTCCGTTTATCTGGGCCGCTGGGCGGCCGACGTTTTGGCGGGGAAAAGAAAGTTGCCGTCGTGGAACAAATCTTCTGGAGCCAAACACTGAATGAATCTTCGCGCCACCTGTCAGGCAGTTTTTATCGCAGCAAAACGCGGCATGGTTCGATTGGTCGTGGGCGTCGCGGTGACATTGTTTTTTTGTGTGCCGGGAGGCGTCACGCAGCAACAGTTGAACAGTGACGCAGTAATCAATCATCTGAATGCAGTTATTAAGTTGTATCGCAACGCCTCCGCTGAACTGCAAGCGGGCGGCGCGCCCAGCGATGTTATTTACCAGGAGAAAGAAAAGAGCCTTACGTCTGTCGTGAGGCTGGCGTTTCAAGCGGCTAGAGCCGAAGCTGCCGCGATCCGCGCCACCGAGAAAGCGGGGGCGGCCAGTAATGGTTCTGCGCAAAGCTCAGCGCAAACGGATGCTCGCAACAAGGCGCGTATCGCTGACGTGAAATCAAAGCTCGACAACATCAACAAGCAGATCGCTTCCGCTCCCAAGAGCAAACGTGCTGCGCTGATCGCTCAGAAGCAAGCCCTAGAAGGCGAATTGAATCTCGACAATGCCATTCAAGAGGTGATTCAGAAGAGGGCCGCTTTCATGGAGAGCGGCATGGATACTGGGGCTGAGGGGCTGGAGGGACGCATTAATCAATTAGCCCGTTTGGTGCCCGGCGTGTTCGCGGTTATGAATGACCAAGAGTCCGGGACGCAAGCAAAGCCAACTCCCCAATCCGAAGCCACGAAACAGAATCCCTCGGGCCTGGTATCGCAAGCTCTTGCGCTCTACGCGGCGATCACTAGTGTTCACCAGATGGACCAATTGAACGAACAGACCGCTAGTGTGAAGCAAATGGTTGACGATCTGCGGCAGCCGTTGCGTGATTCGCTCGTTGCGGATATTAAGAAAGGCCGTGATCTTACCGATCAAGCGTTATCGGGCAAAATTCCTCCGCCGTCACCGGAACAATTTCAGGAGCTGACCGACCATTTCAAACGAATTTCGGCGGTGGTGCTGCCGCTGAGCCAGGAAATCATGGTGCTCGATCAAGCCAGCGCCAATCTTATGGAATGGCGAAGCTCGATTATTCGCGAGTCGAAATATGCGGCGCGAGCTTTGTTTGTGCGTGTGGGTATGATCCTTCTGGCGTTGGGTATGGTTCTGGCTTTGTCGGAGGTGTGGCGCCGTCTCACGTACAAATATATTCACGACGCCCGGCGCCGGCGTCAATTTCTTTTGCTGCGCCGATTCGTAGTGGGATTTCTTATCGGCGTAGTACTCATCCTGGGGTTCGTGAGTGAGTTCAGCTCGTTAGCTACCTTTGCGGGATTCGTTACGGCTGGTATTGCTGTAGGACTGCAGACCGTGCTGTTGTCCGTGGCAGCTTATTTCTTTGTGGTGGGCCGCTATGGAATTCACGTCGGGGATCGCGTGAGTGTTTCCGGCGTTACCGGCGATGTGATCGATATCAGCCTGGTTCGACTTTACCTGATGGAGTTGGCGGGCACAGGCATCGATCTCTTTCCTACCGGGCGAGTGGTGGTGTTTTCAAATTCGGTGCTGTTTCAGGCTACCACCCCTTTGTTTAAACAAATTCCCGGCACGGAATACGCGTGGCACGAAGTGGCTTTCAATCTGACTCCGGGAGGCAATCACAAGCTCGCTCAAGAGAAATTGTTTCAAGCGGTTAATGCTGTTCACGATCAATACCGTGAAGGATTCGAGCGACAGCGGAGTTTTATTGAACGGCGCATTGAGGTGCAATTGAAAACTCCGAGTCCCGAAACAAGGCTGCAATTCGGCGATACCGGCTTGGAGCTAGTGGTGCGCTACCCGGTTGAAATTCGCAACGAATCAATTACCGATGAGCAAGTCACTCGGATGGTGTTGGAGGTGATTCAAAGCGAACCGGAGGTGCAAGCCGCGGTGATCGGGTCACCGAAGATCCGCGCGGCGATCAAAGGCTAATGACATATTTGAGGATTTAAAGTCAACATTGGTCAGACTGATAGTCTACCAACGATCTTGCATTGAGGAAGCCGGACGGCGAGTAGGAATCGAAGATTGTTACGGGGCGACGATGTCCCTTAACTTCGCTTTCACCTGGATGGCTGCGAGGCTCGATGCATCCCATCCGCCGCCCAGGGCTTTAACCAGCAGGACGCTGGTAGTCAGTCGCTGGCCCTGAATGGTCACTAGTTCTTGCTCGTTATTGAGAAGATTCTGTTGCGCGGTCACCACATCAAGATAACTTACCAAGCCGCCCGTGTATCGGTTAGTGGAGATGTCCAGTGTGCGCCGGGCGGCGTCAACGGCCTGCTGCTGCGTTTGCTGCGCCTGAATGAATACGTCTAAGGCCGTCAAATCGTCCTGCACTTCGCGAAACGCATTCAACACCGTGCCCCGGTAGTTCGCGACGTTGGCGTCGAATCCGGCCTGCGCGAATTGCACTTGGGCGCGCCGCGCTCCACCGGTGAAAATGCTTTCCGATACATTAGCGCCCACTGCCCAAAACATACTCGACAGGTTCACGATCTTCGCAAGGTCCGACACTTGCGGACCCGCGGTTGCAAATAAATCAATTGTCGGATAATAGGCAGCCTTGGCTACGCCGATCTGCGCGTTGGCAGAGGCCATTTGCCGCTCAGCTTCCGCGACGTCCGGCCGCCGTTCCAGCAAATCGGAGGGCAGGCCGGCATTTAACGGCGGTGGAAGGGCGGCGTTCAGCTCATTCGAAGGCAAATGAAAGTCCGGCGCGGGTCTTCCGACTAGAACCGCGATTGCGTCCTCAAAATTTTTCCTTTGTTGTAGCCGCAGCTGCGCCTGTGTTTGCGTTGTGCGCAACAGCGTCTCTTCTTGCGCGACGTCCAGGCCGGATGCCACACCGCCGTCGTGCCGCGAATTTACGAGGTCCAGCCCCTTTTGCAGCGCTGCTACGGTGCGATTCAAAATGCCAATCTCGCTGTCCAGCTCGCGCAGCGAAAAATAATCTCCCGCCAGCTCCGCAGTGACCACCAGGCGCACGTTTTCCAGATCCGCAGCGCTGGCCTGGTACGCCGCTTCCGCCGATTCAATGCTGCGGCGCCGTCGCCCAAACAGATCCACTTCATAGCCGGCCACAAATGGGAGCGAGAAAGTATTCTGCTGCACGGTTCCTTTAACGGGAAAGCCAGAACTTGGCCGGTTGCCTGAAAGGCCCTGGCGTTCAACCGTGGGCGTGGTGGTACCGGGGGTCAAACCAAGGGTTGGGAAGAGTGTTGAGATTTGTACGGCTGCAGTGGCGCGAGCTTGCTCCAGGCGTGCGATCGACACTTTGATGGTCTGGTTGGCGTCGATGGCCTGTTTTTCCAATGCGGTCAACTGGTCGTCATGAAATACCGTCCACCACTCGCCTTTCGGTATCAGGTCCTTGGGTGCGCTTTCGCGCCACGGCTCCTGTACGTCCCAGGTGGCCGGCACCGGGGCGGTTGGGCGGTGATAATTTGGTCCCACGGTGCAACCGATGAGGCAGGCGGCTAGGGAGAAAGCGCCAACCGCAACACTTGCGCGGCAGACGAAATAGTTTTGTTTGAAGTTCCAGCTACTCATAATGGATTTAGAAGTCATCAGTCGAAAATCACTGATTTTTAGGAGCTGACTGACCGTTGTTATTATTGCCGTTCGGATTTGCGGCGGGCGTCCCGCTGGGTGCCCGAGTTCCGCTATTCGTAGGTGGGTTGCCTTGGCTGCTGGAAGCGCCGGACCCGGTGCTTGCTGGCGCAGGCCCGGCAGGTTGCGCGAGGGGTTTGACATTTACCTGCACACCCTCGTCGAGCGCATCTGCCGGATTGATTACGATCCAGTCGGTGGGTTTTAAGCCCTGCAGGACTTCCAGCGTGGTGCCATAGTCTCGGCCGATCATCAGCGGTTGCAAGTGCGTCTTGTGATTGTCATCAATGACCACTGCGCGCAAACCCTCGGAACGGAACAATAGCGCGTTCACCGGAACTTCCAGCCGCGAGCCGTTCACTTTTACTTCCAGATGCACTTGCGCGTATCCCCCCGGCAGCAATTGGCCCGACTTATTCGGAACGTCGACTTCGGTCAACAGCGTGCGTGTGTTCAGGTCTATGGAATCAGCGGTGCGCGCGACTTCGCCGTAAAATTTTTGGCCGGGGAATTGCACCAATTCCAGGTACGCCCCAAGTCCCTGGTGAATCGCCGGGGCATAAACTTCCGGTACGTTCACGAACACGCGGATGGGATCGGTCTGCGCCAACGTGAACAATAACTGCGCCGAACCGCCATTTCCGGCGTTGATCAGGTTTCCGATATCCACGTTGCGGCGTGTGATCACGCCGCTGAAAGGCGCAAAAATATGTCTGAATGATTCGGTCTCCTGCAATCTGCGCACATTGGCTTCGGCCGAAAGAGTATTGGCCCTTTTGGCGGCCAGATCGCCGGTGGCATTGTCTACTTCCTGTTTCGATACACTGTCTGTTTTGAGCAGGCCCTCGTATCGCGAAGCGGTAACTTGCGAAAGATTCTGATTGGCTTGCGCGGTTCCTAACTCGGCTCGCGATTGCGCCAATTCCTGGGCGATTTCCGGCGTATCGATGTCTGCGAGTAGTTGGCCCTTGTTTACGCGGCTGCCAATGTCGTGGTACCACTTTTTCAGATAGCCGTTGGTGCGCGCGTAGATGGGTGATTCCACATAAGCTTGCAGCGTGGAAGGCAATACCAGGTCTTCGGAGTCGGACTCCGCAATGGGATGAACCACCGATACCGTGGGTACAGCGAGCGTTTCCGTTTCCTTGGCCAGGGCCTGGTACTGCGAGCGGCGCATCACGAGAGTGATCCCACCTACAACCACCAATAAAATGACGACCAACAGCAGCGCCAGGAACAGGCGGCTGCGCTCGGGCTTCCGCTGAGACTGCTGCGTGCGCGGTTCCTCTCTTGCCGGCTCACCCCCCCTCGCGGTGCTCTGATCTTTTTGCTCCATAACATCCTGACTCATGCTTCGCTCCGCTGCTTTACGCAATTGTTCATTCTATGCTGTTGCCGGCTCTTTGCCGTGCGCTTTTCTTTTCTCGAGCCACCCGTGAATCACGGAGAACACGCAGGGCACAAAAAATAAGGTTGCGAAGGTGGCAAACAGTAATCCACCGATTACCGCGCGGCCCAGCGGTGCATTTTGTTCGCCTCCTTCGCCAAGGCCCATGGCCATGGGCACCATGCCGATGATCATCGCGAGCGCGGTCATGATCACCGGACGCATGCGCACAAAGCCGGCTTCTACCGCGGCGTCCAGCGGATTCTTGCCTTCGTCCATTTGTTCGCGCGCGAAAGAGACCATCAAAATACTATTGGCCGTAGCTACGCCCATGCACATGATCGCGCCGGTCAAGGATGGCACGCTCAGTGTCGTGTGGGTGATCAATAGCATCCAGCAAATTCCCGCCAGCGCACCGGGTAACGCGGTGATGATAATGAAGGGATCCAGCCAGGATTGAAAATTTACGACGATCAATAAATAAGCCAGCACAATGGCTCCCAGCAGCCCAAACCCCAAGCCGGTGAAGGAAGTTTTCATGGTCTGAACTTGGCCACGAATAATGATGTGGCTTCCCTTGGGTAACTGTTTTTCCATTTCCTCTACGCGTTTCTCTACCTGGTCTGCGACGCCGCCAAGGTCGCGTCCCTCAACGGAGGAGTAGACGTTTATCATGGGCTGCACATTGTAATGGGAGACCACCGCGGGCCGCGCGGTTGTGGAAGTGGTCACGAGGTTAGCCAGAATCTGCGGAGGCAAATTGGCGGTACTCGCGGTCACGGGCGTGTTCTGCAAAGCTTGATAAGTATCGACGCGGTATTGCGGGGTTTGCACTGCCACGCTGTAACTCACCCCATTTTTGGGATCGAGCCAAAAGGCTGGCGCGGTCTGAAAGCTGGAGCTTAAGGATACAAGCAAATTCTGCGCCACGTCCTTGGCTTGCAATCCCAGGTTCTGGACGCGCGTGCGTTCGATATCCATGTGGAGCGTCGGTTGATCAAAGGCTTGCTGCACGTGCACGTCGGCGGCTCCGGGGATGTGCCGAAGTTCTCTGGCAAGTTTCTCGCCCACCAAATAATTGCCTTGCTGGTTGTTGCCGGTGACCTGCACGTCGATAGGTGCCGGCGATCCGAAGTTTAAAATTTGGGTGACAATGTCGGCGGGCTGAAAGAAGAATTGGACGCCTGGAAACTCCTGCGGCAGTTGTTCGCGCAGATCGTTGATGTATGTCGAAGTTGGCTTCTGGCGCTTGGGTTTGAGCTGCACCAGAATTTCCGCATCAGCAGTGCCGAAAGTTCCTGCGTTGCTGTAACTCAGGTTCAGGCCGCTGTAAGGCACGCCCAGGTTATCAAGTATTGTTTCGACTTCTCCCTGCGGAATTGTTTTTCGAATGACGCCGTCGACCTGGTCGGCAAGCCGGGCGGTTTCCTCAATGCGCAACCCGGTACGCGCGCGGAAGTGCAGGCGAATTTGACCGGCATCCACAGAAGGAAAGAAGTCCCTGCCCAGGACGAAGACAAGTAAAGTGGACAACACGCAAAACGCCAGGAAGCAACCGGCGAATACAATAGGAGTAGCTAGTGCGGCACGCAACGCGTGGCGATAGCCTTCGCGCATGCGTTCGAAGGCGTGTTCGAATTTCTGCTGATAGCGGCGAAGCAATCCCTGCTTATCTGGGTCCGGTACGCGCTCGTCTTCCGCGCTCAGAAGATACATGGCCATAGTCGGGACGATCGTACGCGACCACATGTAGGAAGCCAGCATGGCGAAAATTACCGCCTCCGCTAGCGGCACGAAGAGAAACTTCGCCACGCCAGAAAGAAAAAACATGGGAATAAATACGATGCAAATACACAAGGTGGAAACAAACGCGGGCACCGCGATTTGCTGAGCGCCGTCCAGAATGGCTTGCACCGTTTCCTTGCCCATGGCCAGGTTACGATTGATGTTCTCTATCTCTACTGTCGCGTCGTCGACGAGAATGCCGACCGCCAGGGCCAGCCCACCCAGAGTCATAATGTTAATCGTTTCGCCCAGCGCACTGAGGCACAGCACACTGACGAGGATGGACAAGGGAATCGAAGCGGCGATGATTAAGGTGCTCTTCCAGTTCCCCAGGAATACAAGAATCATGAAGGCCGTCAAACAGGCGGCGATCAGCGCTTCGCGCAGGACTCCGTAAATGGAAGCTCGCACGAAAAGCGACTGATCGAAGAGCATGGCGATGTGTATGCCTTCGGGGATGGAGCCGGCGTATTCTTGAATGGACTTTTTGACGCGGCTCACGATGTCCAGCGTGGACGCCGACCCGGTTTTATAAACGGCCATCAGCACACCGCGCTGTCCATTGGCGCGGACGATATTGGTCTGCGGCGAAAATCCATCGCGGACGTGCGCCACATCGCGCATGTAAATTGTCGAGCCATTCACCGTTTTGATCGGCAGGTCGTTCAAGCCTGCCACCGTTTGCGGGCTCCCGTTCATTTCCACCGTGTATTCCAGGCTTCCAAGCTTCACTGTGCCGGTGGGAAGAATCAGGTTTTGCGCGTTGACGGCATTCACAATGTCACTGGCGGCCAGCCCTTTGGATTGCAGCGTCGCCGTGTCCAGGTCGACGGAAATCAGGCGTTGTTTGCCGCCATAAGGGAAGGGCAGAGCAGCGCCTTGTACGGTGGCCAGTTGCGTACGTATAAAATTGTTTCCAAAATCGAAAAGAGCTTGTTCGCTGAGTGTGTCACTGGTCATACCGATCTGAATGACTGGCACGGTCGAAGCGGAGTAGATAGCCACCAGCGGAGGGGTTGTACCAGGAGGCAACGTGCGCAAAATGGTTTGCACGATGGCAGTAGTTTGAGCCAGTGCGGTCTGAATGTTGGCCTTGGGCTGGAAGTAAATCTTTACGACTGCTATTCCATTCAACGATTGCGATTCGAGATGCTCCACGTCGTTTACGAGAGTGGTGACAGCGCGCTCGGAGTTGGACGTAATGCGCTGCTCCATCTCCTGCGGCTGAAGGCCGGTATAATTCCACACCAGGCTGATCACGGGAATATCTATATTGGGGAAAATGTCCGTCGGTGTGCGCAGGAGCACCACTGGTGTCAGCAGTATGATCACCATGGCCATCACGATGAAGGTATAGGGGCGCGAAAGCGCTAAACGGACAATCCACATACTGTTATTTGATTTTCCTCTGCGGCCCGGTTTCAGCCCGGAAACCCTGGTCAAACGACCTGGTTACTCTCTTTAGATTCCGCAACGTACTCTTTTGGGTACGTTTTAGGCTAGGACTATAACCCAGGATAACGGCACCCCATCTCTGGTTCTTGGATGCCCGTAACCGCGCACTTGTTACGGCGGTTAAGCGTTTTAGCGGGTCGGCGGAACGGATGCATAGATCAATTTCTTCGATTCTCGTGATAGAGAAATTCGCTGGCAAAGCTATTTGTGCGTCATGGTAAAAACGCCGTCCCACCCGGAAGGCGGCTCATCAAACAGATACTCCTGGCAGCGTTTCCAGTATGTCCGCGCAGGTCCATCATCCGGCCATTTATCAATCATGCCCTCAAATACGCGCTGTGCTTCTTCCCACTGTCGCGCGCAGTAAAAAGTTCGTCCTCGCGCGAACTGTTCGAGCCGTAACTGCATATCCGCGACGCTTCCGTATATGCTTTCTTCTCCGGCGCGTCCAATTAATTCATAAATCATTACCGGCTGAGTCTTTCCCTTTACGCGTATCAGGTCCAGTTCGCGATACACAAATTTCGCTACCTGCGTGGCTGCATAGGTCGTCTCGTTCACGATGATATGCGTGCCGTAATCCTTGTTCAGGCCCTCGAGCCGCGAGGATAGATTTACGGTGTCGCCTAGTGCAGTGTATCCGTAACGCAGCACGGAGCCCATGTTTCCGACACTGGCTACGCCGCTATTTAATCCGATGCCGATATTTAATTCTGGCTTGCCTTGTGCCTTCCACTCGCGGTGCATCTCACGCACGCGTTTTATCATTTTCAAGGCGGAGTTGCAGCCATGAACGGCGTGGTCATCCACTTCAAATGGCGCGCCCCAAAAAGCCATCACCGCGTCACCAATATACTTGTCCAGAGTTCCCTGAGATTCGAAGACCAGTCCGGTCATATCCGATAAATATTGATTGAGGAACACGGCGAGGTCTTGCGCATCCAGGTTCTCCGAAATGGTGGTGAAGCCGCGAATGTCGCTGAACATCACGGTTATTTCTGTTTTCTTCGGTTCCACTAGCTTGGGATTCCGTAGTAGCCGGCGAATCACTTCGGGACTCAGATATTGTCCAAACGCGGTTCGAATGCGGCGTTTTTCTTTTTCTTCCACCAGCGCACGATAGAGCGACACCAGTAAGACGTTCGACGCCAGCGTGAGCGCCGGAACGCTGAAATTCAGCCACCAGCCGCGCAAAAACGTGCCGTAATCAATTAATACAAGCGGCACCAGGAAGCTGAGTCCGAACCACATCCATCTCGGAGCTACCAGCGCCATCCAAATCCCGACGGGAATGCCAAAAAATAAAATCAGCGCGATGTCCGATAATTCCTGCACCGCGCCCCGGGTCAGCCCCTGGTGATTCAGCATGTTATCGATGGCGTTGGCGTGAACTTCTACTCCTGGATAGGTGATGCCGCCATAGGGCGGCGTGCGCAAGTCTCCGATCCCCGTGGCCGAAGCGCCGACCAGAACGATTTTGTCTTTGAAAGTTCCGGCGGGAAGTTTGCGGCGAACTACATCCACGATCGAATAATAAGGATAGGTGCGCTCCGGTCCGCGATAGTTGATGGCTAAGCGGCCGATGCTGTCCGGTTTTATTTGCAGCTTCGCTCCGAATTGCAAGCTTACGATACCGGTTTGGTTGTAATTCACAGTCAATTGTTCGGAAGGCACTCCCAGATAAAGGCGTAGGGTTTGCACTTCCAGCGATCCGTAAAGCTCAGCGTCCGCCAGTTTGCCCGAGCGATCGTAGGGAACGACCAGCAGCGCTCTGCGGATAACACCGTCGGCGTCCGGAAGCACGTTGAAGAATCCCATGGTGCCAGCATTGTTATTGTCCGGGCTCAGCAGCTCCGGGATATTGGCCATCGTCGCGGTGTAGAGGATGTTGTTGGCTTCATAGCGCTTCATTAAATTTGCAAAATCTTGCCTGCCCGTTGACGGATTCAACGAATTTTGCGCCAGCGAATACCATTGCACCAGGTCCGCGTAAGAACTCAGTGTGGCTTCATCGGTTCCTTGTAGCTCCTCTTTTGGAAAAAAGAAATTCCCCAGCACCACATTGCCGAATTTCCGGATGGCTTCGCCGAATTTTTTGTCGGCGTCGTATTCTGCCGCCAATGCCTGCACTTCTTCCTCTAACTTTGGATCGATGCGTTGGCCGGCGGCTTTGCGCTTTTCTAGTTTTTGGGCGAGCGCGTGAACGGGGGCGGCGGTTTGATCAGGCTTGTCAAAGGTGATGTCAAAACCCACTACCTTCGCGCCGTCTTCGCGCAGAACATCGAGCATGGTGGCGAAGTTGCTTCGCGAAAAAGGCCATTTGCCGAGCCCTTCCTGCGATTTTTGATCAATGTCGACGATTACCATGCGAGCATCGGGAGGAGTGTATTTCGCCGGCCGCAGACGGAAGCGCGTATCTAGGGCGTCGAGTTCCAGTCGCTCGATAAAAACCAACAAGGGGCTGGGATGCTCGCCGATGTAAGTAAAAACGTAAAGACCGAGCGCCGTAAGCGTGATGATCAGGCTGATCAGAAACGAAACGCGATGCTGCCACCACTCTTGGAGCAGTTCGATAAAAACTGCAAATCCTCGCGGCCGTTGTTTTCCGCCTGACGAATCTGCCATCGCCTCTCGGGTTACTCGCGGAAGATGAAATTCAAGCGCACGCCGCAAACTTCCACTTGGTCGCCATCCTTGAGTTGCACTGGGCCTTGAATCGGCGAGCCATTTACCGAGGGCACTTTATCACCGGCACCCAGGTAGTAGCCGTCATCGTGCTTATTGATTTGCGCCGCCATTTTAGGTTTAAACCATCCACTCAAGCGCACCGTGGCCAGGTGGGATTTACCTATGACTGTCAACTTGCTGGTCAGGGTATATTCTTTCCGGTCGGTTTTGCCGCCGAGAACCACCAGCGTGGGAACTCTCAAACGTCCCGCGGCTAACTGGGTGCGCTCGCCCAGTGCAGCTGCTTGTTGCAGCATCTCGCGGCGCATTTTGGTGTCGAGCACCATGGTTTCATTAATCTTGGGGGTGGCGGTTTGGCGCCCCGAGCCGTACGACACTGGAGCTTCGCCGGTCGCGTCTACCTTGATGTGGTGCTTGCCGATGTGGATGGAATCACCATGTTTAAGCGTGGCGCGCTCCACGCGCATCTCATTGACGAAGGTGCCGTTCAGGCTCTTCAGATCTTCTACCACCATTTTGCCGGAGTCCACGTAGACGCGCGCGTGATAATTGGAAACCGCCAGATTGTCGACCGTCAGGTCGTTGTCGGGCGACCGGCCGATTCCGACAGGCCGCGCACCAAGTGACACTTCTTTTACCGTCTTTTCTTCAAACATCAGTGTAAGCTTCGGCATTTCACATCCTCATGCTGAGCCGTTTTTGCCCGCATTTTTCTGCGCCCCGTGGCGCAACCACGACAAAAATCCGCTTTCTTTGGGTTCCATATGGACAACCACCACCGTTACGTTGTCAGCGCCGCCATTTTCATTTGCCAGCCCCACCAGTTTTTCCGCTGCTTTGCTAGGGTCTGATTCTGATTGCAACGTGCCCGCGATTTTTTGTTCCGCCACCATGCGCGTCAAACCGTCGGTGCACAGCAACAAAATATCGGCGGGAAAAAGGGCGTGCTCCTCGGCGTCCACTTCTACTTCCGGCTGAGTTCCCAGAGCGCGCAGCAGGACACTTTGCAACTCGCTGTGTTCCGCTTCCGCGGCGGTCAAAATTCCCCGCCGTACTTGTTCGGCCACCAAGGAGTGATCGCTCGTGAGCTGCTGCAACACTCCGCTGCGCAGCAGGTATACCCGGCTGTCGCCCACGTGCACGATGCTGAGTTTTTCTTCATTGATCCAAGCTGCTGCTAGGGTCGCGCCCATGCCTTGTTGTTGGAGATTTGCTTGCGATGATTCATAAATTTTTTTGTTCGCTAGGTGCGCGGCGTTAAAAAGCCGCCCGGTTTGGTCGCTCCAGCCCGGCTGCGTCTCCGCGGATGCTGCGGCGGTTCCTGTCTCTTCACCCATGCAAGTTTTGACCACCGTTTCAACGGCCATGGCGCTGGCGATTTCTCCGTGCGCTTCTCCACCCATGCCATCGGAAATTACGAACAGATTCAGGGGCTGCACGATGCGGAAACAATCTTCATTGTTGGTGCGTTGCTGCCCGACGTCGCTCTGCCCACCGCTGACAATGCGCACAAACCCCCTTTTCCGGATGGTCGCCCCAACGTGTGGTCGCGAGGTACACCCGGGGCCATGCCGGGACCAATAACCCAGTTCTCACGCTAACAGACAGTGGCGACGCGGGTAAGCCTGTGAACCTTACTGATTAGCAGTAGTTTGGAAACAAGTGAAGTTACCTTGCGAAGACTCGCGAGCGAATGATGCGGAATCCCAGCGGTCTTTCTTCTTTCCCCGCCGGTAATCTACAATTCAGGTATGTCCTTACTCCGCCGCGCCGTGATCTTGTCGGGGCTTTGCGCATTACTGTTTGCCTGCAGCGCGCACGCGCAGCAAGCGCCTAATCCCGCGGGGGCTCGGATTTTGCTGTTGCCGCGTCGAATTGTTTCTGGGGAGCGCGCGACATTGGCGGTCCTTGATGTGAATGGACGGCTGACTCCCGGCGTCACCGTGGCATTTTCCAATGGAGACCGGTTGACGACGGACCAATCCGGGCGCGCTTTGCTGGTCGCGCCGCTTAATCCGGGAGTCATTTTTGCCGCGATTGAGGGGCGGCGAGGACGAGTGCAAACTACCATCGTCGCACCCACGGAGTCGGAGCTTTCCCTGGTGGAAATAAATTCTGTCCCGCGCGTTGCGTCCCTTAGTGATCGCTTCGATATTCTCGGTCACGGATTTTGCGGCGATGCCGATGCCAATAGTGTGACTATCGGCGGGCTAACGGCGATTGTGTTGGCCTCGTCGGCAACGTCTCTCGTCGTTTTGCCACCTACCGATCTGGAACCAGGGCTCGTACCCGTCAAAATCAGTTGCGGAAAAAACAGTTTTCCGACTTTCAACACGACTTTTCTTGAGTTGGCATTGCGCGCTAATACTTCCGCGCTCTCGCCTGGGGAGCATCGCGAGCTGACCGTCAGCGTGCGCGGTGCACAGGCAAAGGTTGCGCTGGAGGCTAAAAATCTTGCGCCGGACATTGCTGAATTATCTGGCGGCGATACGGTGCGGCAATTGTCTTCGGGCGGCCCTGACAATGCGGCGCACTTCGAGGTGGTGGGGCGCAAACGGGGAAGTTTTCTTATTTCGATTCGCCTGGTTCCAGTGATCGCGCACCCCGCGGCGAAATCGTCGCAGCCGGCACGCTAAGGCATCCGCCGCTAAAAACGCAGCAGGTTGAACGAACCGCCGAAGACCGGTGACCTTCTGGCGATTGAACTACGCGGTTTTCTTTGCCGCGGCTGCTGAGCCAGTGGAATCAACAGGCAGGGCTAGGGTGCTTTGTACCTCCAGCGCGGCTTGCGTCGAACTAGTCCCCAGCAAATTGTCCAGGGTGTTTTGCGTTTTCTCCAGCCTCTTGTCGGCATCGTTGTAGCACTGCTGGGAATTTTTGATGTGCGTGCCGAGCCTTTCGAAGACTTCGGTGAAAGTTTCCATCTGCTTGTGCATTCCGGAGAGGCTGGAAAAGATCCGCGTCGCGTTCTCTTCGATCTGCATGCCGCGCAGTCCCATGGCGATGACGCACAAGTGAGCGTAAAGCGTGTTGGGCGAAACGGCGATTACTTTCTTGCTGCGGCAATAGCTGTCCAGTTGCTGGCCTTTGCTGTCCGCCAGCATCAACAATTCGTAATAAACGCTTTCCGAGGGGACAAACATCAGCGCCATGTCCAGTGTGCCTTCCCCTGGCACGATATATTTTCTGGCGATGGCGTCCACGTGCCCTTTTACCGCGGTGGTAAATTGCTTTCTGGCATCATCGCCATCGGCGGAGATGCGACGAAAAGCGTCCAGGGGAAATTTAGAGTCGATGGACATGAGTTTGCCGTCACGCAGGAAAATCACTGCGTCGGCAGTCTCGCCCGAAGAGAAGCGGTATTGCGAGGAAAATTGCGATGGTGGCAAGCAATCCTCCAGCAGGCGCTCCAGCGTCACTTCACCGAGAATGCCGCGGCTTTTCGCGCCGCCAAGAATATCTTCGAGCGACTTTGTGGCGGAGGAAACGTTCCGGCTCAACTCGTGGAATTCGCCCAATTGTTTCTGAATCTGGCCCATTTGTTCGCGCGCGTTTTTTAGCTCGGTGGCGATGGCGGTCTGGCCGTGCGTGGCGATGGTAGCCGAACTGGCTACCCCGTCCTGCAGCGCTTTGGTGACACTTTCGAGGCGCTGCGAGACGCTTTGGCCGATGGCGGAGATTTGCCCGCTGCTTTGCGCTTGTGCCGTGGCGATGGTCGTCAATTCATGACGCAACTCAGTCATTTGCGATTCCAGTACGTCGCTTTTGCGTTCGGCCTGAGTGCTGTGCAGCAGCAGCCAAACCACCAGAGCGACAACTAGAATTCCCATCGTGATGGCCACAACCGTCATTCGTTCTCCTATTACGCGCAGGTAACCTATGTACTCATCTTATAGCAATGGTGCAAAGAGAAAAAACCGGGCGCTAGGAGACGTGCTCTAATATCATCGCGTCTCGCAGTCTAGGCTTTCATTGCGGCAGCGAGCGCAATCACAATGGCCGTAGCGAAGTTGGTGATGATGACGGCTGGCGCATGCGACAAAACTCCCTAGATAAACCACCGGATCGCGCCAACCATACAGCGCGAGCATGCCGTAGGATAAGTCGCGGTTACCCTGCTTCCAGATTTTAATTAACTGGGGACGAAGGCGAAGGTGGTGCAAAATCCGGCGATCGTTCCCACAACAATAATCCATGTATCTGTGGTCATTACTGCTCCATCGTTTTGAACGAGATTCATCGCAGCTTAGCAGCGCACGGAGAAGCAGCAAAATGACGGGTAGGTTGTCGATCTAATGGAATTAACGGAGGCAGGTTCGGCTTCCGTGAAACTCTAGAGATTTGAAGCTTGGATACGTTCTTTATCGCTGCGAGTGAACCAGATTTTTTTCGTTGCTTTCGTCAGTGAGCGCGGCTACTTGGGGGATGGAGGCGGCAGCGGGCACGGCATGAAAATCGGTATCGAGCTCCCTGGTGCGTACCGAAATTGTTTTGAAGAAGAGCGCCTTGCCGTTCATTTGCACATCCATGCGGGTCATTTCCCAACAGCCCGGCCCGACTTCTTGCTGTTTCACGTAGAAGGTGCCGCCTTTATCGAGATGCCCCAGAAGACCACCGGCAAACTTGACTTCACTGTTCAAACGGCCACTGATCTCCACCAGGCGCTTTTGTTTGAGGTCCAGCGTCAAGGTTCCTTCCATGTGGTGAAAAACCATTTCTGACGCGCCGGAAGCCCGGAACGTGGGGTTGGGCGTGAAATGCAGCGTAATGCGGTTCCCTTCACTACTGTCCTGCTGGAATAGAAACGCGTCGGGAAGCATTTTGAGCAGGTGAGTAGCCTGCTCACCGTCTTCGTGCTGTTGCTGTTTTTCCTTCTTCAGTTGAGAGCGGTTGTTCAAGAGCTGTTCGATGCGTTGATTCTCTTGGTTCCATTGCTGCTCGGTTAGGGGTTTGCCGTTGACTGCCATGAGCCGATCAATCTCTAGAGTTTTCGTCTGGCACGCCGCAAACAATTGCTGCTTGCCATCTTTGTCCGTAAGTTTGCGGTAACACCACAAGGAGTGATCTTCGGCCTGCGCGCGCAGTTCGTTCTGGAGGATATCGCGAACCACGGCGTTCAAATTAGTTGCCGATTTGCTGGTGGAAGGAGAAGCGGCACTGGAATGCTTGGCTTGCGGCGTAGCGCTGACTGCGAACAGTCCGAGCATGAGTGCCAGCAAAACCGGCAAAATTAAGGCGAGACCGCGGCTTAAACGTTCCGAAACGTCCGGATTGGCTATTTCAGCACGCATCCTCTGCCGCGAAGCTAGCTCATTGCGAATGTGCTCGGCGGACCGGCGGTCGGCCTAAGACATCTCCATCACGCAACATTGCCTGTAACTGTTCTCTACCACAGAAGAAAGCAGCTAATCCCAAAATCCCGAGGATCAGGAAAATGCCTGCTATCGCGAAGAGCATATACCACCCCATGTTGAAAGGTACGGGCGGGGCACGGAACAAACTACGCTCTTTATCGGCCCAAGGTCGATAAGGTGATCGCGGCATCACCGTACCAAATATCATGTAGTTAAGCGAGAACCATTTTCGCTCATTTCGACGGTTTGTTGCAGTCTTACCGGTAGGGAGTAATTGTTGCTCCACAGACTAGCTAGCTGGGCATCTTGCGCAAAACCAATTTACGGAGCTTGTTGCGATCCTCATCGTTCATGTGCACGAATTCCACACCGTTGCCGTCAGGGGTGCTGTTGCGGACAATTGCGGTGCAACGAATTTTTTTCCCCAAACCGGAACGTACCTCTAGTTGTAGGGACTCTCCCACCGACAGGGTTTTTGAGCTTTCCAGGTAGGCTCCGCCGAGGCTGATGGTTTTCACCTGTGCTAGGCTGGCTCCCGTCGCTTTGGCGCTGACCTGCGCGCGCAGAGGACTATCCAGTGGCACGCGCGTGTACCGTCGCGGAACGGAGTAAAGCGGGGTGTGCATGTTCGGAGCATCGAACGTAGCGCGGACGGATGCCGACGTGGGACGGTCTTCGATCAAAGCCAAGGCGTCCTGGGCCGCTGCTCGCAATCCGGACGGTTCCGCGAAGGCTATGCCAGTGCGACGTTCAGCGAGCAGATGCAGCAGCTGCATAGACTCCGTGGCTCTTAACCGGCCGAGCGCTTCAATGGCTTTGATGCGCACGAACTGATCGCGCAAGGTGGTGTGCTCGCCGGAGGCAATCTCCATCAACTGAGGAATCGCGGAGCTTTCGCCACTGAGCCCGATCTGATCGATCATCATCGGAACGACCAGCGGGTGAGCATTTGTAAGCACCGTGGAAAATACGAACGCGGCAGTCTGCGCGTTCGGAGCGGTGGTCGGCCGTGATAACTCGCTAACCGCCAAATCCTGCATGTTCCATTCCCAGCTCGCTAAAGCGCGTGTCAAACCGCGCAGCAGTCGGTCCGGATCCGCGGCCGCAAGCAACTTAATGGCTGCCGTTACGCGCTGCGGACGAGCTTCGTACAGACGTGTCTCAAGAATTGTCAACACCGGCACGCCAATCGTTCGTATGAGACGCGCCATGGCCGGCAACAAGCTCCCGCCGCGGGCTTCGCCGAGCAGGAACGTAAGACGGTCCAGCAATTTATCAGGATCTCGCACGAGTAATCTCGGCAATACCGGGTCAAGGGCCCGGTGCGCCAGTCCAGCATCGACCAGCAGGAACACGCGCTCCTGCGCGAAAAGACGTTTTGCCAATGCGGAAGGATTGGCGGGGTCGAAATCACCGGAAGACTGCTCCAAGGCCAGCAGCACCGCTTCAAAGCTGTCATAGTCTCCGCGTACTACTGCGATGTTGCTAAGCGATTCGATAAATGTGGCCAACGCTACAGCGGTTTGCGGCTCGCGCTCGATTCGCAGCGCTGCCAGCGCTACCCTGTTCAGATCTTCCGGTAACTGGTTGGGCCACAGCGATTCGATGATCGGCAAGAATTCGTTCAGTCCAGCAGCTACTGCTTGCCGCGCGCGGGGATCCTCATGCTCCAGCCGCCTGGCGTAATTCAAAACAATGTGGCGTGCTTCGCGGCGCGGCGCATCGGCACCAGCATCGGCGAGATTTCCCAACGTTTGGCGCAGCGCCAGCACCGGAACACTCCACAAATCCGGGCCGCGTAACACCAGGGACTTTTCGCGAGGCGGCAGCTCCAACCAGAAGCGGGTCACCAATTTTTCGCGATAACTTTCCGCGGCCCACGTGGCCGCTAAGGAGGACGCCATCACGGAAGGCGAAGGAGCCTGGCTCCCGGGGCCCGCCGGGCTGGGAAACTTTCCCGCTGTGACCAACGCGTCACCAAGACGATCAAATGTCGGCCGCACCGACACCGGCGTCAAGGAGCCCGCCGCGAATTCAGCGAGCAAATATTCAAAAATCAAACTCTCCGCAAGACGCTTCACATAAAACTGTGGCGCCTCACCCTCTTCCGGCGAGTATTGCGAGATCGCGCTGAGCAGCAACTGCACGGTTTCGTGACTGGCTTCTTCCATGGCTTCGTGAATTGCGTGCGCGCCTGCCTCAGGGGATAGTTCGCGCGCCGGTTCGAGCGGAAGAGTGATGCGTGCCAGAAGTTTCAGTGTGGCCATGAGGTCGTCAAAACCCGGCAGGCGCGCGACGCTTTCAGAATCAACGCGCGGTGAATGGCCACCGTAGGCTACCAGCGTGGCGATCAAGCTGGTCAAGAGCGTGTCTACTTTACGATCCACCTGAGTGTTAACCAAAATCCTTTCCACATCTCGTTCTGCGAAATTCGACATCCACCAAACATCCCGCGTGGCGTTAGCCTCACTATCCGATGTTTTCGCGGAAATCTGCCCGATGGTCACCTGCCCCATGGTCATCAATGATACCTTGATGAGCTCAGCGAGGATGTCGAGTTCCTGCAGGCGAACCTTTGGCAAGAAACAAAGTCTTCGGATCCCGGCCTGCCGTAACACGCTCGAGAGCGCCAGCATCTCGCCGGTGGCATCCGGGAGTAAAGCGGCGCCGGGCGACGAAGATACCAATCCATCGCGCATTACCTGCAACTCGAGTTTATTGCGCCCCACTACGGAATGCAGAGAATCGTAGGCCAATCCCAAAGTGGCGATTCGTTGCGGATGACCGACTTCGTAGAGGCGTTGACATCGCAGAAGCAAATGAAAATTCAGCAATGCCCGGTGAATATTTGCGATCTTGTCGCCGTCCACGCCAGTCGGATTAGTTGCTACATTCGCAGCATCGGCGGCCTCTGGTGTGCCGTTTACGGCCGAATGCCGTTGTCCGGCGTCTTTATCGATCGATGATGGAACTCTAACCACCGCACGCTCCGCTCTTCAACAAGTGGGACACAACTGGTCCGCGACGCAAGCGACCCCAATACCCCATGCATGTGTCTATCCTTAACCTAGAACGAAAGCGCGTAGCTGCGGGTCATAGTTAGAGCCCGCGGGACCAATCTGGAGATGTCTCTTACGAAACATTTGTTTTTCGCTCAGGCGAGCGATTCGAGGCGCTACTTGAGGGTCACCACGATTTGCGAGTCGCTATAAACCCCGGCGGGCACCGCGGAAACATTTTTCTGGCCTTGAGTCCGCAATTCGATGCGCAGAGTTTTCTTTTTTTTGGGCTTAAATTCGGCGCTCACAATGTTGGAAGTTTTTCGATTCGCGCCTTCCCCGGCGATCACGCGAAACTCGGTAACTCCCGGTGGCACATAGAGGTCTTCAAACAATTGCTGGTTATTGTTTCCGCCGCGCTCAAAATAAACTTTCCCGCCCATTTCCACGGTAAAGGCGACATTGGCAGGGAAATGATCGGCCTCAATTCTTAGCTTCGCATTGGCGTTGGGGTCCAGCTGTTTCGGATCGAAGTCCACACGCGGAGGCGGAGGCAGAGCCGCCACGGCACTCCTCGGAGGGGTGGTATTCCTGGTGCCGCTCTTGGAGGGTTGTTTGTTCAAATTCTCCGTTCGCGGCTGACGATTCGGCGGCGTTGGGGTTTTCTCGCCTTTTGACGGCGGTTCAGCAACGTTTGTATCCGCCACAGGTTCCGGCCCCGCGTTGGGAACGAATATGGACGCGATACGCTCTCGATTCGCATAGCCGTACCAACCACCCGCGAGAAGTAAGGTGGCAAAAATCAAACCGAGAGCCGTTCCGATCCAGTGAGTCCGCTTTTTTGGCGGTGGAGTTGTCGGAGCTACAAGCCCAGCGCCAGATTGGTGGGAACCCTCCGTGCTCGGCGGCGCCCCGGGATTTGAATCCAATGTGACGTCCATGCCGCTGCTGGAGTTTCTGGCAGCGGATATGGGGACGGGCCCCTGCAATTCTGCAGCGGGGCGTCCGGCTCGCAGCGCCGCGAGGTCGCGCGCGAGATCTTCTCCTGTGGCGTAACGGTCGGAGGGCGCCTTGGCCAGGCACTTCAAAATGACTTGGTCGAAGCCGGCGGGCACAGCGGGATTCAACTTTCGAGGTGGGACTGGCTCGGTGTTCACCACCTTGTAAGAAACGGCGGTGAGGGTTTCGCCCGGGAAGGCGTACTCACCGGTGGCCATCCAGTACAAGATCACACCTAAAGAAAATAGATCGCTGCGTCCGTCAATGGGCGCGCCCGTAAATTGCTCCGGAGGCATGAACGCTGGACTCCCAAGAATTTGTCCAGAGGAGGTGAGTTGCGCTGCGCCGAGTTTGGCGACGCCAAAATCGGTAATCTTGGGACGCTCAACGCCGTATTTTTCCTGGGAGGTCATCAGGATGTTGGCGGGTTTGATGTCGCGATGAATGACGCCGTGCTTATGTGCATATGCGAGCGCTTCCGCGACCTGCTGTCCAATCTCGCAGACACGTTCGAAGGTAAATCGCTGGCCATTTTTCGTGGCCTCGGCTAGCGTGCGCCCCTCGATAAATTCCATCACCAGGTACGGCACGCCGTCTTGCTCGCCAACGTCGAATATGGTCACGATGCCGGGATGCGAGAGTCCGCCCGCGGCGCGCGCTTCGCGATAGAATCGCTCGCGAAATTCATCGGCTTGCGGCCCGCTAAGCGCCAGAGAGTGGATCGTTTTCAGCGCCACGATGCGGTCCATCGCCGGATCGCGCGCGACGTACACCGCGCCCATGGCCCCGCGGCCCTTTTCCTCGATAATTTCGTAACGGCCGATTTTTTGTGTTTCCATCATCTTCGGGGAATTACGCGGCGAAAGTGTACTTTAACACGGCCCTTTGAACCGGGGATTCGGTGTTACTAAGCGATTTCCGCAACTCCATTGGCCCCAGTTGGTCCGACTCACCGGCCTCTCAGGATGGCTTCAGCTCGAAAGAAACTGCGAAAATTGTGGCGATCCCGTTTGCGGACTTCGTTTATCGCTCCACCGAAGTATTCATCCATGCGAAGTGGCTTACTATCGGGTTGTTAACCTGATAGCGTGGGAGCGAGTGACAATGCTTAAACGCCTGGTAATTGCATTGGTGGCCGCGGGAATTTCACTCGTCTTAATTTCATATTTGCGTCCGACCCGAAGCCAGCAACCTGTTGCGCCGTCCAAGCCCCACAAAATTACGGTGAGTTGGAATAGCGTCCCGCGCGCCGTCAGTTATAACGTTTATCGCAGACCGTATCGAGTCGAAACCTATACAAAAGTAGGAACCTCCACTACCAATAGCTATGAAGACCCGGCGGTGCAATCCGGCGAGAGATATTGTTATGTGGTTACTTCCATCGATTCCAAGGGCGACGAAAGCCCGCGTCCGAAAGAAATATGCTTGACGGTCCCACGCCCATAAGAAAAACACAAAGTTCGATATCTTGGGTTGTGAACAGAACTTGTTGACACAGGGAGTACGCCAGCGTACTTCGCGGCCAGTAATTGTTTTCGGGATCAACACTTACAATGCTCACCTCGCGGGTGAGCAACAGAACGAATCAAAAATAAAACTTAAGAAAGAGCTAGGTATGAAGCGTGCATTAGGATATGTCGCGCTATCATTCGTTTAGCGATCTCAACACGCGGCGTAGTAAATGTAAGCGCTGTGCTGCGTGTCAAACAATTTAAGAAGAATGGTGGGGCTGGCGAGATTCGAACTCGCGACAACCGGTTTAGGAAACCGATGCTCTATCCATCTGAGCTACAGCCCCGATTTGATAACAGCCTGATTTTATATGGTTTTGGCGGAAGGCGCGAGATTTTCAGAACCTTCAAAAACATGCATTGTAGTAGAAATGTAGTAGTTTCCGATCGAGATACGACCGGGAATCCAGTTGATTGCATAACAATGTCGGCTCCTCGACCCGAGTAGCCTGTCCTTTTAGGGCCGGGGGCCCGCGAAACCCAATGAAAATCACACCGAGGTAAGATTACAGCGGTCCGGAGCGGCGAGGTCGTAACCACATTGGAAAAGTCGAGGTTGTTAGACTGTCTGATCCGGAGCGTGTGTAATTGAGCGATTAATTGGGCGTCGTTGCGTCCCCTAAGGGAGCGGCGATAGCCCGTAACCCTGGTTAATGTAACTTACGGCACGCTCTCCGCTCCTGCCTGGGGAGGAAGCTCCTGGCTTGTTCATAAAGGGCGCCACTAAGACTCAGTGAGTCTTGATTTATAAGGCAGTGTTACATGCATCAAACTGGGGACGGATTGATCCGCCGGAGGTTCGACATTGCCAGCAGCGCGATACCCAGGGAGGTCAAGAACACCACCGAGGCGATAACGAAAAGTCTATCCAAACCGGTCACGGCAATCGTACTCGCGGTAAAATCCCCAGCAATACCGCTCCACCAGTAAGCGAATAATCCAATGTCCATTACTATATGCCCGATCATGCCTGGAATAAGCGATTGGGAAGACCAGGCAAGAATTCCCTCCAATATGCCTGCGCCAAACACGATCGGAACCATTCCTGGCGTCGCCCAAGCCTTGCTCAGATGCAAAGCCAGGAAAAACAGCGAGGAAATTAGAATTGCAATTGTCGCGCCATGGCGCTGTTCGATCGGACGCTGCATGTAACCCCGAAACCCGATCTCTTCGCAGATTCCCGCCGAAATGGCAGAGACCACAACTGCCAGCCACTGCAAGAGCCGGGAAGGGATGAAAGAAACATCATATCCTTCGCGGAACGCCGCTTTCGGAAACGGCACGAAGCGGAACAGCAAAACTATTGAGGCATGGATCGTCGTGGCGAAACAGAACGCGGCGATAAGGCCCCAGGCCCATTGTCTCGACGACAGTTTGACGCTTCGGAATGCCGCGGCGCGAGCGGCTTCCGTAGAACGCGGGGGACCTCCTCCGCTTGCCCACCAGAGAAAAAGTGCAAGGAAGATTGCTTCCACGATCGCAGCGAGCGGCATGCCAAGGTTCAAAAGCAACAGCGGCCACACGTTGATAGCGGCAAGCGCGAGAAGAAGACCGGAAATGATAGCGACCAGCGTAATAGGCACCTTCACCCAGCGGCCGGGCGAACGGTGAGCTGCATTGTTACCACGCTCGACTTGTAACATCGCCACGCTCCGTCCCAACCCAAGCGCACTTACTTTTCCGAGTGTTGCCTAAAGACAATTACGCGGCAAGAGGATTAAAAATTACGTGGAGAGAGTCTCTTTAACTTTGACAGTGTAATCGTCACCGAACATCTGGTTTTCGCCGATTTCATTGTCCGATTACGGCGGTGGTCTCAACAGGGCAACAGGTCGATGCAACACCATCCAATATAAATCCGGTTTTTCAAGGTGGTGTCTATGACCCAGGGAAAACGGCCGGGATTTTCCGCGGCGCAAAAGACCGACATATGGAGTCGTTGGAAGGCGGGGAGTCGTCGCACGTGATTGGGCGCGCCTTCGAGATGCAACGTACGTCGATTCACTGCGTGTTGTCACATCACCCTGGGATAGTTCCGACAGCCCGTCGGCGCTCGCTGCTAGCGCTCACAGTGGTTGAGCGAGAGGACCTCTCTCGAGGGCTCGCTTCCGGTTCGTCGCTTCGTAATATAGCCAAACGTGTGGAGCGCGCTGCGTCGACGGTGAGTCGGGAGGTGGGCCGCCATGGTGGCCGTCCTGAGTATCGAACCAGTGTGAGTCCGCCTTGCGGCCCAAGCGGTGCCTTCTTGCCATACAGGTGAAGTTGCGGAAGATTGTTGCGAGTAAACTGCTTCTGGATTGGTCGCCGGAACAGCTTTCCGGATGGTTGAAGATCCGGTATCCCGATGACGAGAGCATGCGCGTGTCCCACGAAACGATTTACCGTAGCCTATTCATCCAAGCACGCGTTTTCGCAGAACAGTCGGACGATAGGAATCAGTTTACTTTTAGTCGGTAATCCGAAATTAGCTGGGACGCGTCTAACGTCGTAAGAACCTACGGTGTACCTAAAAAAACCACAGAGTTTGGAGCTACGATAATGAAGAGGCGAGAGCTGTTACAGAGGTCGGCGGCATTAGGACTGGGAGCGGCTTTTCCCAAGGCTTGGGAGCTGTCGGCGAATGCCGAGCAGCCGCATGGGTCAGACTGGGGGGAGCAGCCGACGACCGGGACTGTTCCAACTTCGTTGAAGCCTCCAGCGCAGGGCGGTATCCCGGTGGCATTTCTAGTCTCAGATAATGCGGTGGTCATTGATTTTGCGGGCCCGTGGGAGGTGTTCGGCAACGTGATGATTGGCAACCGCATGGACCTGTTCCAGCTATATACCGTCTCTGAAACTTTGAAACCAATTCGCGCAAGCGGCGGGATGCAGATCATACCTGACTACACGTTGGACACCGCACCGGCGCCGAAGGTGATTGTCATCCCGGCGCAAAATAACTCTAGCGAAGCGGTGTTGAAATGGATTCGCAAATCGTCGAAGTCCGCGGACGTAACCATGTCTGTTTGCACAGGAGCCTATTTGTTAGCGGAGACGGGATTGCTGGCGGGCAAATCAGCGACGACACATCATGGCTCTTACGTGGATTTAGCGATGAAGTTTCCGGACATCCATGTGAAACGAGGCGCGAGATTCGTTGAGGATGGGAATCTAGCCTCCTCAGGAGGACTTTCTTGCGGCATTGACTTAGCGTTTCGAGTGGTCGAGCGTTACTATGGGCGCGAAGTGGCAAAGCAGGTTGCCTACGATATGGAGTACCAAGGTCGCGGATGGATGGATCCGGCCTCAAATATGCTTTATTCCAAAGCGCGCACGGGCACGGCAGCTCACCCCGTATGCGCGGTCTGCTCCATGGATGTAATCAAGGATGCGGCTTTAACTTCCTCCTACAAGAACAAGACTTACTATTTTTGCTCTAAGGAGCACAAAAAGCAGTTTGACACGACGCCCGCCAAGTATGTGGAGTAATCAAAATCGTAACGATTTGCTGATGATGGCCGGCTAAGTCCCAGGCCAATTCGGAAATGCGCACTCTTAATCCAAATCCTAAGGCCATCGACCTGCCCGAATTCACGCACGATGGAAAAGCGATTGTTTATCCCGTCCGCGAAAACGGAAGTGATAATCTGGCTGCAGCCGCGCGACAGTACTCGGGGACGACAGATCACCAACTTTTCGACCGACACAATCAAACAGTCTCAATTCTCCCCTACTGGCAAGAATCTCGGTGTTCTCTGCGAACACAATGAGTCAGATGTGGTGCTGTAGCGCGATTCCGACCCATCTGGAGTTAAATGAACGCGTTTAAAAAATCCTTCTTTGCTTAAACGCCTCAACACAAACGTAGAATTTCAGCCCACGCGGTGTTTTACCAAGCTGTTGTGGCATACGTCTGGGTGCTGATTAGGGCGGTTTGGGGCGGTCATTGCTCGTGAATACGGGGATGGTAGTGGGAATAGGTTCGCGACCGGGAAATCCAATGGGTGCGGGGATTTGGATATTTAATTTAAATGTTTAGAATCTTCGTTTCCTTAGCTACATTTAAGCTCATCTCTTCTATCTCTTCTATCTCTTCTGTCTCTGCTCCGCCTTTCACACTGTGTATTGGCATGGTAATACTAAGTGTTTTAGATCTCGGCTGGTCGGACGTCATTTTTGTGCACACCGTTAACCGTGTGGGTCGTTCCAACCGACCTATCAGGTTTGCGTTTGCTGATAATACGGCATTTGTTGACGCGCGAGGGTTTGCGACCAGTTGGTAAAGGAATTGCAATACAGCATAACACGGTAGAGGAATTGCACTACATACGGCCGACAAATCTCACACATAAAGGCATTGAGCTTGGGTACGGAGTCAAATGCAGCGATCTCCGGATTTGTCCGAAGAGCTATATCGTCCCTTGGGAATAGGATACGACGGTTATGGTGAATTTCTCCGCCAGTACGCGTTTCCGTCCGTTTCTTCAGAACGGAACCCCGACCTCGGTATTAGCCTAACCGGTCTTCAAGAAGCCGGGTCCCTCACAACTGCTGCTCAGCAACTACCACGTCCACCCCGCTGTCTGATTCAGGGCATCACTTCACCCAGGAACGGTACCTCGCTGCGACAGTTTCTCGAGACTTTCGGCGTTGCAAAACCGATTATCCACGCTATTGATATTGCCGACGTGGCCGGTGTGCTTGCGACTATGGACATGTCTCTGCCTGACGTACTCTTCTCGGTGGCAGACGCGGCGAGCCTTCCATCTTTTGTTACAGGATCTGTGCAAATTCTTGTGCAGGATCATTTACTAAATTGCACGCCACATGGAAACCACGAGGCTATCATTCGAGAAGCGGCGCGATTGCTGGACAAGCGCGGTTTCCTGATACTTAACTTTTCTGTCGATCCCCGTCATGCCGACCAAGCTATCTGCACGCGTGAAGAATTTGAGGGGATTTCCGGGCGGCCCTTAAGCGATCAAGCCTATTGCCTCAGAGATTTGACTTGTAACGGTGATGAGCGAAAGAAATATAAATCTCTTTTGATGGGACGAACATTAGTTCTAGACGATGTCGGCCGCATGATCGTGATCACTCCTCCGCATGGCAACTTCGAATTTTATTTCCCTAAAACACTGCTGGAAGAGCGCCTGGCGCGCCACGGTTTGCATTTTGAATTCATTTCTAGCGAGAGCGGAGTCGATAGTAACGGGATTAGATGCCTGCGTTATCGAACAATGGTGCGCCATCGCGAGTAGCGAGTGATTCCTATACGAGTCTCGAATGTCCTTCATTCCTTTGCGACCGAGGCGGAAGTCTCCGCTCTCGTGGAGGGTCTGCCGGGATCGAAATCCGGCGACCGGCTGTGGTTTCGATTCCCCTTGGAGCTTGGCAATCAATTAGGTGCCGGTGGAGAAACTTTCGTGGCCGCGCTTCTCCCCACTGCGATGGCACTCGGCCTGCCCCTGAGCGTGGAAGTTCCAGTAGAGGAAGAGTTTCTCAATGGTTGCCAGCAAATCATGTCCCTCTACGCAAGTTGGGATCGACGGCTGCACAGAATTGATATACGAGCGCCCCTTGCTTCGCTCAAGAACCGGGATTCCTGCGGGACCGCTTGTTTCTTTACAGGCGGGGTAGACTCCTTTTACAGCCTACTCAAGAATCTAGATCGGGAGCGCGGCGAGAACCGCGTAACCCATCTCATTTTTATCCGCGGTTACGCAAATTGCCCGCTAGAAAACGAACAGTTGTTCGACGGCTTGCTCAAAAATTTGGAACGGGTAGCCGTTGCCACGGAACTGCAGCTTGTAGTGATTTCCACGAATTTGAAGTCCTTCCTAGGCGCGCCAGCGGCGGGGTGGGATTGGTACGCCGGGTCGTTATTAGTCGCGCCGGCTTTATGTTTGGCGCCAATGTTCCGGCGGGTGATTATCCCTTCCGGGGATACCTATTCAACGTTATCAGCATGGGGGAGCCACCCTCTGGTGGACCCGCTATGGTCCACCGCAGGCCTTCAGTTTCTTCATGACGGTTGTGAGGCCTCGCGTTCAAGAAAACTCGAACATTACGTGACCAGGTCGGAACTGGCATTGCAGCATCTGCGCGTGTGCGACCATGAGTCGCGCGGTCTTCACAACTGTGGAACGTGCGAAAAGTGCTTGCGAACGTTGATAGGCTTGCGTGCGTTGGGTATAGCACCGCCACCCGGGGTGTTTGCGCAGTCCATTGATCTAAGACGCGTTGCTCGGTTGGACGGAGGAAATCGAGTTGTAGGTTATTACCTTCGCGACAATCTGGAACTGGCGCGACGGTACCGCCGTGCGGAGCTCGAAACATTCCTTGTGCACGCCTTGCGCAACGATCCCCTGCGTTGGATCTGGCGGCGTGCACTCGTAACGTCCCAGGAGATTGACAGACGTTTGCTAAATGGGCGCATCCGCCGCTGGGCGCTTTCAGAGGCTGCACACAACGACGAGCAGTCCACGGTACGCCTCGCGCCGATTCGTTGGATGCTATCGCAATTTCTACGCAAAACCAGACTTAAGACCACTCCCCATGTACAGAATGCCGGGAAGAGAGATTCGAGCTTGTGATGATGCCAGTGGTTTTGCTCGGCGAAGGCTATGCGGGTGCCACGATGATGGCCGTGGTTCGAAGCCTGGGACGTCACGGCGTAAGGGTCTCCGTTTTTTCCTCGCATCCGCGCTCTCCCGCTCGATATTCACGATATTGTCGCCACTTTTGGGCGCCTGATGCAGTCCGAGAGCCTGACGCCTTGCAAGAATTACTTATCGAGCATGCGAAAGTACTGCCTTACCAGGCACTTCTGTTTCCAGTTGGAGACGCGGAAGTTATGTTCCTCAGCGATCGCGCGGAGAAGCTGAGCCCCTACTTTCGGTTCAATATTGCTAGCCCGCAACTACTGCATGGACTGGCTAACAAGCAGACACAGTACAGGATTGCCGCCAAATCTGGGGTTTCCATACCGGCCACCTACTTCGGCCTGAATTCTACCAACTTGCAGGAGCATTCTGTCCAGTTCCCGGTGGTGATCAAGCCCATTTATTCGCATCTTTGGCCATGGCGCGGAAAGACGAAAGCTCTCTCAGCTGAGAATATCGCGCAGTTGGAAATTCGACTCAAAGAATTGGAGAGTCGGAACATTCCGGTTATCGTTCAATCGATCATCCCTGGTCCACCCTCGGAGCTGTACACCGTGGTTGCGTACATCAGCAAAACCCGGACAAAGCCCGTCGTGGCCAGCTTTAGGAAGCTGCGACATTTTCCTCTCGACTTCGGATTCGGATCCTTGAATGAAACCGTACGCATCGACCTTCTCGAGGAGCAGGTCGTCAGATTTCTCGACACCATCGCGTTTACCGGTGTTTGTGGCCTGGAATTCAAACGGGATTTTCGAGATGGCCAGTTCAAATTTATTGAGATCAACGCGCGCTTCGAATTGGCTCATCATCTCGTGGCAACAGCGGGCATTGATGTAGCCAAGATCATGTATGAGGACCTGACAAGCTGCCGCCTGGCGGCGGACGAACAATATCAAGTTGGCATGCGATGGATATGTCTGACGCTGGATTTGAAAGCCAGCCGCGCTCTCTTTCTGACGGGCGACTTGTCCTTTTCGGACTGGATGCGCTCAATGCGCAACGTGAGAACGGAAGCGCTCCTGACGTGGGACGACCCTTTGCCCGGCGTATATTCCTACGGACGAACCCTTTTTCACGGCCTCTGGCCTGATAGTTTGAAAATACGGCGAGAGTCGAATCTGTCGGCCTTACACGAAACTTTATGAGAAGAAAGTTTCGAGTCGCGGCGAAACTCTTCTGGTATCGGCTAGTGCTGCTGGCGGCATTCTGTTGGCGGCGCCTGATGTTCCGCACGCGCTTCATCGCCATTACCGGCAGCGTGGGGAAAACAACCGCCAAGAATCTGTTGGCCGCGCTTCTCCGTGATATGCCGGCCCGCACCTTGTCGACAAGGCATTCTTCGAATGACGTTAAACACATCGCGCGAGACTTGCTTCGCGTACGGCCGTGGCACCGTTTCGTGGTGCTGGAGGCAGGTACGGATCAGCCTGGATGGATCCGGCGTTGTAGCTGGTTGATTGGTCCTGATATTGCCATCATCCTCGCAGTTGCCCGAACTCACACCAAAAGTTTCCATACGCTTGATGAGACGGCGGAAGAAAAAGCCTCGCTCTTAGGCGGTCTACGACGAAACGGTGTTGCCATTTTGAATGAGGATGATCCGCGAGTCGCAGCCATGGCCGGGAAGTGCCGCACCCGAATAATCCGTTTCGGATGCAGTCCAAACGCCGATGTACGTGCGAGGAATGTCTTGAGCCAGTGGCCGGAACGCCTTTCACTATCGATAGAAACCAGCGGAGGCAGTCACCAGACTAGAACACAGCTTGTCGGAACGCATTGGACGCCGTCCGTACTCGCTGCTAGCGCAGCGGCTCTCGAGTGTGGCATTCCCCTTCATCAAGTAGCCAAGCTGATCTCTCGCGTTCCTCCCGCAACTGCTCGGATGGAACCGGCCATCCTTCCGTGTGGCGCCGTCATTCTTCGCGACGATGTCAATGGATCGCTCGACACCTTCCTTGCCGCCTTCGAAACTCTGAAGAATGCCCAAGCGCAGCGCAAGATCCTTGTAATTACGACCGTTGGCGATAGTCCTGAAAGCTGGAACCACAGGCTCGCCCGCATTGCGGCCGCGGCTTCAACGGTGGTTGACTTGCTGGTCTTGGTTGGCAAAAAGAGGGATACCAAGCGAGCGGGAAAGGTGGCGGTGGTCGGCGGCTTGGCTCCCGAGGGGCTCCACCAGTTCCAACATTTGAGCGACGTCGCTGCTTTTCTAAAACGTACGCTTCGACTTGGAGACCTGGTATTACTACGCGGCCGGATGGGCGACCATCTCGCGCGCCTATATCATGCCCAACTGCGGGAAGTCGCGTGCTGGAAGGACGATTGCGGCAAGAAAACCCTTTGCGATTACTGCCCAGAGCTGTTCCCCGAGTTGAACGCGGCGAAGACCGCGAACCATGGAGCGTTATTTTAGTGTGCGGAATCTGTGGTTTCGCATTTGCCGATCCGTCCAGGCCTCCGCAACGAGGCGCACTGGAGGTCATGTCCGAACTGGTCCGCCACCGGGGGCCGGACAGTGCGGGGTCCTATGAAGCATCCGGGATCGGTCTAGGTTTTCGCCGGTTGAGCATCATCGATCTCCAAACAGGCGACCAGCCCATCTCGAGCGAAGATCGGGCAGTTACATTGATTTGCAATGGTGAAATCTATAATTTCATCGAGTTACGCAAGGAACTGACTGACAAGGGTCATCGTTTCCGCACTCGCTCCGATGTCGAAGTAATACTTCATTTGTACGAGGACCACGGAACAGATTGTGTCCGGTTTCTGCGAGGGATGTTTGGCTTCGCGCTGTGGGACAATCGAATCAAGCGCCTGATGTTGGCACGCGACCGTCTGGGCATCAAACCACTACACTACGCGCTCACCGCGGAAGCAATCTATTTTGGATCAGAACAGAAAGCGATTCTCGGGCTTGCGGAAGAAGTAGACCGAAACATGGATGTCCAAGCAGTACGGGATCTCCTCGCCTTTGGTTACCTACCGGGAGTCCGCACTCTCTGCCGGGGAATACGGCGATTGCCACCCGCACACTTCTTGCTTTACCACGCAGGAGCACCGTCATTACATCGCTACTGGGAACCTACCTTTCCGGATTCACACGACAAGGAGGAGAGACGTTCCGCTGTTGAGTGGGCCGAAGAACTTCGCGAGAAGCTCACCGAGTCGGTACGCATCCACATGCGCAGCGACGTTCCAGTAGGTGCGTGGCTGAGCCCGGGCATTGACTCCAGCGCTGTGGTGGCCATCGCTTCCAGATTTGCCAGTGCGCCGATTCAATCTGTCACGCTGGGCTTCGACGATCCGATTCTCGACGAAAGCAGACGCTTTCCGACATTGGACCGTTACCCAGGATTTTCGATCGACAACCAGGTAGTCCGTTGCGAATCCGAAGATCTCGAGATGTTTCCTCGAGCCCTGTGGCACTGCGAAGAGCCGACTCACGTCATGATTCCTCACATGATTCTTTCTAAGGCCGCCTCACAACGGGTTAAAGTTGTGCTTACCGGGGAGGGTTCTGATGAAATTATGGGAGGTTATCACTGGTATAAACACGACAAACTACTAGGCCCGGTTGCGAGAATCCCACTAGGTATCCGCCGACTCATGATGCCTTTGCTGCGTCGCCTGCCGAGATGGAGCGCGCCGATGTCCCGGCTGTATCTCGCACCCGCGGGCATGAATCTTGAACGTTACTCCGCGATGCATGGGCCTGTAGCCGGTCCGTTGGACAACGCTCTTCTATCGCCTGAATTCCAACGCGAGATGTGCGATGACGAAGAACCGGGGTTCTCTCTTCCAGCCGCATTCCATCACTGGCGACCATTTCAGCAACTTCAATTTCTTGACCTGACCATTCGTTTGCCCGAGTTCATCACCCACGACCTCGATCGCGCCTCCATGGCGTTCGGCCTCGAAGTGCGTGTGCCGTTTCTAGATCATGAGTTGGTGGAATTTTGCTCCCGTATCCCCCCCACTCTTAAAATGCGGGGATTTCGCGAAAAGTATATTCTCCGGGAAGCCTTACGGGGAGTGCTGCCGGACGAAATTCGGACCCGTAAAAAGCGTCCCCTCAGCGCACCTGTCCAACATTGGTGGCGACGAGCTCTCCCGCAATTCGTAGAAGATTCGTTGTCGCAGCGCAGCCTGCGCGAAAAGGGATATTTTCAGCCAGCGTTCGTGAAGGAGTTACTCGATCGCCATCGACGTTGTGAAGGAAATTACGGATCCCATCTTTCTACCGTCTTGGCAGTGCAGATGTGGGACGGTCTTTTCCGCTCTGCATCTACGACATCGATCAGCAAGAGTTAGGCTTTGCCGACGATCTTAAAGCCAGGGTCACTCAACGCACGGCAAAAATACCTTCTACAGGAACCGATTGCTACAAAACCGATCAGTCCAAATTTACGATACCCTCCCTTTTGAACTCTCCGTAGAGCGGCTTTGTTCTCTGGAACTACGACTGCAAGCGCCCTCCGAAGTCCCAGATTGAAAAGGTGCCGCTCCATGTGCACGCCGCGCAACGTTGCGAGGTTCATATTCCTATATGCGTGATTGGTGAAGCTTCCATAAACGTAAGCTACGTCCCCGGCCAATTCAATTTCGCAATCCAGATATTCCATCGGTGCCCTTCCCACCCCGACCCAACAGGTGTGGACAATCGAACTTGGATAACGAACCACGAAACACATGTGCCCCTTATTTAAACGATTCAGAATTTCGCGGGCGCTTCCAGCACGCGCATGCAAGTATTCATCGATCTCGGCTGACTGCAACAGGCTCACAGTTACTGATCCAGAATAAGAAGTTTCCTCGATTTTAGATTCGGTAAGGATGCGCTCGAAGAGGATCATTCTTCGATAAACGGTTCTCGATAGTACGCGGAACCACAGACCACGAGGACCACCCTGTTTCAATATTTCCATCGATTGAGCGATCATGCCCGGTCTCATAGGCTGGTTCATCCTTTCGATGCCGCTCACGCTAGCCGTTTTGTTCTCCAACGCTGAATCGTTAACTTTGCCGATAGGTGGGCTGTTGCACGAGCAGAAACAACCCAAAAACTCCTATGCACATTCTTCTAACATGGGATTTACTATCTCTGACATTGTGACCCTCGGACAGTCGGCGACAGGATACCCAAGTTGTTAGCAGAATCGCGAAAGCGCGAAAGAGCACATGGGCATATTCGAGAAGTTTGTTAGAGCCTACAGGATTCACGACACTCAAACTTACCGCGAAACTATCGCATGTGTTGAAAAGGTTGCCAACGATTCGCTCGGTTCACTGGCGGGGAAATCAGAGGAAGAAAAAACCCAACTCATTCGGCGGATAACGGACCTTTCGGAAAAACTTCACGACGCCATTGATTCTGAAACGCCCCTCGTCATAGCTCTCACATTGCTAACTGCGATTCGAGTACACGAACAAACGATGCATCGAGTTGCAAAAAGCACGGCTTCTGGCCGTTAATGGCTGCATAAGTTCCAGTTTCGACTTCGTGCACTGCGGTTCTCTACCTACCTAATAATCGTAACTTCCACGACATCGCGGTGCCTTTTCGCAGCCCGAGCTGCTTAAGGATCGCTATGCTTAAGAGGCCAGATACGGGAGAAGCGCAAAGCGAGCCATTTTCCATAACTTGGAAAATGAATGGACCATTATAGGATGCTAGCCGTTGCAAATAAGAGACTTACCGTGGTAATGGGCATGCAGTGATAAGCAATAACGGGGGGTTCCAGGTCTTAGGTCGGAAGTATTTTGTATTGTTTTGAGACATTGTCGACCTGTGCGCCGCATGCCGAATCAAGGAGGCATTTCTGATGTATCACCCCGGCCGCAAGGCTACCCCGCAAGGTGCTATTCAAACGACTGTATGTGACTTGGAAGTGCCCGCTAAACTGCTGCATAGCCTTGCATCCCTCTTGGTTGCCGCCCTGGCACTCATTGCAGCTTTCTCCGTACCTGCAGCGCATGGCCAGGCCAACGTGCAAGGCACATGGCAAACGCTGTCGATGCAGATGCCCATCAATCCGATACACACCGCCCTCATGTCCAACGGGAAGATTTTGGTGGTCTCCGGTTCTGGAAATTATCCGTCCCAGACCATTTACAACGTTGGGGTGTGGGATCCCTCGACGAACGCTATAACGACGCAGACGCAAAGCTGGGACATGTTTTGCAACGGAATGATCGTTTTGCCCGATGGCCGACCATTTATTATGGGCGGCAATCTCCAGTACGACCCTTTCTTTGGCTGGAACAGGACATCGATTTACAACCCAACCTCAGGAAAATATACGGATATGGAGGATATGGCGCACGGGCGCTGGTATCCCACGAGCACCGTTCTCGGCGACGGTCGCGTAATGGTATTTTCGGGACTCGATGAACTCGGAAACACGAATAAACAAGTGGAAATCTACCAAGTTGGAGTTGGTTGGGCGGCGCCGTCCGCGGCTCCCTGGACACCGCCACTTTACCCGCGCATGCATCTTTTGCCAAACGGCAAAGTTTTTTATTCCGGATCCACTACGCAATCCCGAACTTTTGATCCTTCGACGAACACCTGGTCAAACGTAATTGCCACCACGAATTATGGGGGAAACCGCCTGTACGGTTCTTCGGTGCTTCTGCCTTTAACGCCTGCAAATAATTACGCACCGAAGGTGATCATTTTTGGGGGAGGCAATCCCGCCACGGCGACGACGGAGCTTATCGACCTTTCTGCCACAACTCCGGCTTGGACCTACGGTCCGTCTATGTCCGCGCCGCGCATTGAGATGAACGCCACGATTTTGCCCAATGGCCAGGTACTCACCGTCGGGGGTTCGCTGAACGACGAAGACACCAGCACCGCCAGCTTGAATGCCGACCTCTACGATCCGGTGGCGAACACCATGTCTTCCGCGGGTGCGAATGCCGTGCCGCGGCTTTATCATTCTGTGTCACTGCTGTTGCCGGATGCCACCGTGTGGGTAGCCGGAGGAAATCCGACACGTGGAACATATGAACCCAGCGTTGAGATTTATTCGCCCGCTTATCTCTTCAATCCTAACGGCACGCTTGCTACCCGCCCGGCGATCACGAGCGTCACGCCGTCTGTAATTGGCTACGGCTCCTTCTTTCAGGTGCAGACCCCGGACGCCGCAAACATCGCTTCCGTAGTGTTAATGAAAGACGGCGCAGTAACGCACGCGTTCAATATGGATCAGCGCCTGGTCGGACTCAATTTTACGGCCGGCAGCGGTGCTTTGACGGTGACTGGGCCTCCAAACGGAAACATCGCGCCTCCCGGCTATTACATGTTGTTTTTGATTAACAATGCAGGCGTGCCTTCGATCGCAAAATTTGTACAGGTTTCCGCCCACCCGACCGACGTTCCTCCCACCGGGACCATCACCACTCCAGCCACATCGACGATCACGATCAATCAGGGGCAGTCCGTTACGTTCGCAGGAACTGGCACCGCGACCGCTGGAGCGATCACCGGATATTCTTGGTCGATTAGAGGGGGTTCACCAGCCACAAGTTCCATGCAAAATCCTGGTGCAGTGACATTTGCGACTCCAGGAACTTACCAGGCCGCACTTACCGTCACTGATACTGCCGGCATAACGGACCCGAACCCGCCAGTGGTGACAATTACCGTAACCCCGGCATCGGCGGCCCCGACCTTGGTCAGCGCTGCTCCAGCTTCGGGCTCGCAAGCTCAAACTAATCTGAACGTCGTCCTTACCGGCACCAATTTTTTGGCGAACCCCATCTGCAGTTTTGGTGCGGGTATTGACGTCAACTCTTGTACCTTCAATTCCGCTACTCAGCTCACCGCCAATGTGGACGTTCTGGCCAACGCGGCCGTTGGACCCCGCAACATAGTAGTTACCGACACAGATACGCAGACCGCCACGCTAGCTAACGGATTTGCAGTCGTGGCCGGAACTGCGCTTCCCCCACCTACGCTGACGGGCGTTACCCCCAATGCTGAGTTTCAAGGAACGACGAACGCCTCGATAACTTTAACCGGAACGAATTTTCAGCCGGCGCCCACGTGCAACTTCGACGCTGATTTCGGCGGCACCGTTAACACCTGCACATTTGTTTCGCCGACGCAGATTAACGTAAATCTAACCGTTGCCGCCAACGGGACACTTGGTGGGCACAACGTCATCGTCACCAACGCCGATGGTCAAAGCGCAAAAATTATTAACGGTTTTACCGTTGCGGAAAATTTGGGCAACACCGTGCACCTTGGCACTGGCTTCACCACCGGAGCTATGGTGATGAACGGCAATGCGCAGCTGAATGGATCTGCTCTAGAGTTGACGGACGGCAATCAGCTTGAGGCTTCAAGCGCGTGGTATGCCTCGCGCGTGAACGTCCAAAACTTCGTTACCGATTTCACCTTTCAAGTAACTCCCGGAACCACCGCCGATGGTTTCACGTTCGCGCTACAAGCTAACTCCACCGCAGCATTGGGAGTAGGCGGCGGTCCGTTGGGTTATGGTCAAGACACCGCGACCGGCACGGGAGGAATACCGAACAGCGTGGCAGTGAAGTTCGATTTATACGACAACTTTGGTGAGGGAATAGATTCAACAGGACTGTATGTTAACGGGGCTTCCCCCACTATCCCGTTCGTCGACATGACCGGTACCGGCATAGATCTACACAGCGGTGACCTCTTCGCCGTGCACATGACCTATGGCGCTGGATCTCTGGCCATGACCATCACTGATACGGTGACCAAGGCCGTCTTTACCCACACGTGGACCATCGACATTCCTACAACAATTGGCGCTGCCACGGCCTATGCTGGATTCACAGGCGGCACCGGGGGGATAACCGCAACGCAAAATATCCTGACTTGGACTTTGGGCCCGACCCCGGTAGTCGGCTTTGCACCGGCGAGCCCTATTGATTTCCCAGACATCGCCACCGGGGCTTCCACCGCGCCAATTTCTATTACGGTTACGAACAGCGGCGGCGCGCCGCTGCATATCAGCAGTGTTAGCGTGACGGGCACGAACCCAACGGATTTTGGAATCGCATCCAACACCTGCACCGCCGGAGCGATACCCGTCAACGCCACCTGCACTGTAGCCGTCACGTTTACTCCCACCGGCACCGGGGAACGACAGGCCAATTTGCAATTCACTGACGACGCTTCGAGCAGCCCACAAATTCTGGCTCTTGGCGGTAACGGCCTCGCTCCAGCAACGCCTGGTGTGACCGTGGCGCCCAGCAGCCCGATAATGCTCCCAAGCACCACTCAAGGTGCCACCAGCGCGCCTGTCGCTGTGACGGTCACGAACAGTGGCAACGCCATCTTGAATGTCACTGCGGTTACACTCACCGGAGTGAACGCCGCCGACTTCGCACTAGCTTCCAATACTTGTACTGGTGCGGCGGTATCCGCCAGCGCAACCTGCACGGTGGGAATAAGCTTCACGCCGCACGCCACGGGTGCACGTCAAGCTAACCTGCAAATTACCGACAATGCGCCCGCGAGCCCCCAGAGCTTTACGCTCACCGGAACGGGAAATGCTTCAACTCCAGCCGTCGTTATTTCGCCCGCTACGGGGTCAGTCGCGGGCACTCAGGGAACCGCCAACAACTCCACGAACATCGTGATTTCAAACGCCGGTAGCGCACCGCTGCACGTTTCCGGCGTCGTCTTCGGGGGCGCGAATGTGTCGGAGTTCGTCAATCCATCAAACCCCTGTGTCGGTACCCCCATCGCCCCCAATGCAACTTGTTCGATTTCCGTGACCTTCGCTCCTCTCGGAGTCGGCACTCGCACGGAGACGGTTACGATAACCGACGATGCTCCGAATTCGCCGCAGACTTTTACCGTCAACGGCAATGCCAGCCCGATCTACACGGTTACGAGCGCATCCTCGGCCTTGACCACTGCGGTTACCGCTGGACAAACCGCTCAATACACTTTGCAGCTCACTCCGGGCACCGGGTACTCAGGCTCAGTAACCATGGCGTGTTCTGGCGCTCCAGCCACAACCACATGTACAGTCACGAATCCCATCCAGTTAATGGCCGGCGCCGCAGCATCCGTGAGCGTGACGGTGACAACCCAGAAACCCTCGCTGGTGCCCAATAGTAGCCGCCAGCCGAATCCCCCTCCATCGGTTTACCTGCTGCTGCTTCTATTGAGCATGTGCCTGGCATCGCTTGCGATCCTCAATCAACGCAAGCACGGAGACGGCTTCATGCCAGGACGACTCGCGTACGCCGTTGGCATACTCGTTCTGGTACTGGCCGGGTACGGCCTGAGCGGGTGTGCGAGTGGCGGTGTTTCGGTGGTTACGCCAACCTCCACAGGCACGCAGAAGGGGACTTACACCCTGACGCTGACGCCCACGGCGTCCAGCACGAGCGGCAAGCCTCTTCAACTGTCGCCCATTCAGTTGACCCTGATGGTAAATTAACAAGTGAACCAGCCGCTTACGCCTGTCGTGGAGCAGTTGGCTTTTTCCTTTGGGCTCACGACGACTACTTCTTTCCAGCAATTGACCGCGGAACGATATCCTTGTTATGAACTATTTATATGAATCTGAATCGCAGAAATCTGCTGAAGCAGCTTGGAGCCGGAATAGCGGCGAGTTCCTTGCTTGCGCCGCGGCGCGCCTCAGCGCATAGCAGCGAATCTATACTGGACTCGAAGACGCCCCCGCAACTTCCGGAACCAATCCGTCTGGACCGGAACGAAAACGCCTATGGCGCCTCGCAGAAAGCGGTCGCGGCGATTCAGGAAACCGCCATAGGGACCAGCCATTATCCCGATTCCAATGTCTTACTGAAAAACCTGGCCGATCATCACCGCGAGGCGGCTCTCGGTGGCAACCAGGTCATTAAGCCGGAGCAAATTGTGGTCGGTTGCGGATCAAGCGACGTTTTGCGAATGGCTGCATCGGCGTTCCTCACTCCCGGCACCACGCTTATTATGGCCGTGCCCACTTGCGATCTGATCGCGAAATATGGACGGAGCAGGGGTGCAACCGTCATCGAAGTTCCGTTACGCAACGACCACGCACATGACTTAGACGGAATGCTGAAATATTCCAACAAAAGCGGAGCCGGCGGCCTCATCTACGTGTGCAACCCCAACAGCCCTACCGGAACGCTGACGACCCGCAAGGATCTTGAAGAATTTCTCGGTAAAGTATCGCCACAATTTCAGGTGGTGATTGATGAGGCTTATCATCACTACGCCGGCGGCTCTGGCGCGTATGTATCGTTTATCGACCGACCGTCGGATAATTCGCGGGTGATTGTTACGCGAACGTTTTCGACTGCCTACGGGCTAGCCGGTGCGCGCGTGGGCTACGCGGTAGCATCTAGCTCCGCGGCCGAAAAAATGGCTCGAGAAGGATTGCCTTTCGCACTCAATCGCGCAGGAATGTTCGCCGCTTCGGCGGCCCTCGCAGACCGGGAGCATATAGAGAGTTGCACCAATCGAAATTTTAACGATCGCCAGGAATTCTTGAACCAGGTGAATGCGCGGATGCTTAGAGCCTTGGATTCGCACGGCAATTTTGTTTGTTTGAATGTAATGAGGCCGGCGACGGAAATTTCTGCACATTACATCAAGAATAATGTCGTGTTGGCGCCAGTGATTCCTGCCATGCCGAATTACTTGCGCGTCTCGCTCGGTACGTCGCAGGAGATGCGTGAATTCTGGAGAGTCTGGGACCTGCTCGGTTCTCATCAGATGTCCATGTAGAGCGCTCAGTTCTGTCGGGAATTTTGCAAAACAGTATTGTATTTCCTATAATAGGTATCCCGTTGCCCAATCCTTAAATCGCTGCAGTGATTACAAAGCATTTATCCCGGTCCGTGGAATGCTACTCGCCCATCTAGCCTAGCCTTTATATGTTTCCCGGAGGGGAAACATTTTGGTGATTTGTGGGTTCTTTTGTACAAGCATTCCTGGCTGTGCCGGCGAAGTACCATCTTGTGTCTTGGGAGCTGTGAATGGATTTTTGCAGCGCGCAATTGCGTCGCGACACCGGGATTGTGAATAAAAGTTGGGACCCGAGAGTTCTGTCAGCCTCAGGATCTACTAATCGGATTTGGATGCTTGCCGCGCTCGCGTTAGTGGCGACCTGCGCGCCCATGGCGTTCGGCCAGGCCAACGTACAAGGTACATGGCACACCGTATCAACGTTGATGCCTATCAACCCAATCCACACCGCGTTGATGTCCAATGGGAAAATTTTAGTCGTGTCTGGATCCGGAAACTATCCGGCGCAGACCACCTTTATGGTGGCCGTCTGGGACCCTTCCAATAATACGGTAACCACCGGGACCCAGAACTGGGACATGTTCTGCAATGGCATGATCGTATTGCCCGACGGTAGACCGGTTATTATTGGCGGCAATCTTCAATACGACCCCTTCTTCGGCTGGAAAAGAACATCCATGTACAACCCGGCGACTGGAGAATTCGCCGATATGGAGGATATGGCGCACGGGCGCTGGTATCCCACTGCTACCGTTCTTGGCGACGGGCGAGTAATGACATTTTCAGGCCTGGATGAATTCGGAAACACGAACACACAAGTGGAAATCTACAAGGTTGGAGTTGGTTGGGCGGCACCATCTTCAGCGCCTTGGACACCGCCGCTTTACCCGCGCATGCATCTTTTGCCGAACGGCAAAGTTTTTTATTCTGGCTGGACGACGCAATCGCGAACCTTTGATCCTTCCTCCAATACCTGGTCGGGTGTGATTGCCACCACGAATTATGGAGGAACTCGGACCTATGGTTCCTCAGTGCTATTCCCTTTGACACCGTCAAATGGCTACAAACCCAAAGTGATCATCTTGGGTGGAGGCAACCCGGCCACGAATACCACTGAAATCATCGATCTGTCGGCGTCCACACCGGCCTGGGTCAAAGGTCCAGCAATGTCGCAACCACGCATTGAAATGAACGCGACGATGCTGCCCAACGGCAAAATTCTCACCGTCGGCGGGTCGCTGAACGATGAGGACAGTACCACCGCCTCGCTCCAGGCGGATCTTTACGATCCCGCAACGAATGCGATGGCATCCGCCGGCTCGAACGCTTTCCCCCGGCTTTATCACTCCGTTTCGTTACTGCTGCCGGACGCCACCATATGGGTCGCGGGAGGTAATCCCGCGCGCGGTTCCTACGAACAGCACGTCGAGATTTATACGCCGCCGTATTTGTACAATTCCAACGGCTCCTTGGCGACTCGCCCGTCGATAACTTCCGTTACACCGGGAGTAATTGGCTACGGCACCTCCTTCCAGGTGCAGACCCCCGATGCCCCGAACATTGCTTCCGTGGTGATTATGAAGGATGGTGCAGTGACTCACGCCTTTAATATGGATCAACGCCTCGTGGGGCTGTCATTTACAGCTGGCAGCGGGGTCTTGAACGTAACCGGTCCACCAAATGGAAATATCGCGCCTCCTGGCTATTACATGATTTTTCTCCTCAATACTTCAGGAGTGCCATCAGTAGCCAAATTCGTACAAATTTCGAAAACTTCCACGGATACGCCTCCCAAGGGAACGATTACGAGCCCCGCTTCGGACATTGCGATTGCCCCAGGTCAATCGGTGACCTTTGCAGGAACTGGCAATGCATCGAGTGGGTCGATTACCGGTTATTCCTGGAGTTTCCGCGGTGCAACCCCGGCTACCAGTTCGCTGCAAAATCCGGGAGCCGTGACGTTTTCTACCGCCGGCACCTATACCGTCGCATTCACAGTCACCGATTCCGCCGGGAATACCGACCCGAGTCCGCCGCTCCGCACAATTACTGTAGCCACTGAGCCAGCCCCGGTTCTTTCAGCGCTAAGTCCGAATGCCGGAGCGCAAGGGAAGTCCAATCTGACCGTGACACTGACCGGTAGTAATTTCCTGCCTTCGCCAACATGTAGTTTTGGTTCGGGCGTAACGGTTAATTCCTGCACCTACAATTCGTCCGTACAAATTACCGCGAATATCAATATTCCCTCCAACGCGGTCGTCGGGTCGCGAAACGTCACGGTGACCAACACGGACGGCCAGAACTCTACATTAACCAACGGTTTCACCGTACAGACCGGTAGCTCCAATCCTGCCCCTACAATCACCAACGTGAGTCCCAACACAGGGGTGCAGGGCCAGTCGAATATCGCCGTGACAATCACCGGCACAAATTTTCTCGCTAAACCCTCATGCGATTTCAATGCCGAGCAAGGTTTGACCGTTAGCGCCTGCACCTACAACTCAGCGACAAAAATCACCGCGACGCTCTCGATAGCGTCGAATGCCATTGTCGGCCAGCACAATGTCACCATCACCGACACCGACGGGCAAAGCGCCACCGCACTCAATGCTTTCACCGTCACCTCGTCGGGTGGAATAGGTTTTGGCAGCGGCTTCGGGACGGGCTCGATGGCCTTGAACGGCAATGCGGTGATCACCGGCACGGCCTTGTCCCTGACAACGACCAATGGCACGTTCCAGGCCTCGAGCGCCTGGTATCCAACGGCGGTCAATATTCAGAAGTTCACCACGGACTTCAGTTTTCAATCATCCGCCGGTTCGCCGACAGCCGATGGCTTCACCTTCGCGATTCAAGGCAATACCACTGCGGCTATAGGTGGTTCAGGCGGTGGGCTGGGATACTTCAACATAGGCAAGAGCGTGGCGGTGAAGTTTGACCTCTATAATAACGCCGGCGAAGGTCCTGACTCGACCGGGCTGTACCTGAACGGGCCGGATCCAACCACCCCAGCAGTCGACATGACCAGTTCCGGAGTCGATTTACACAGCGGTCATCTTTTCTCCGTTCATATCGTTTACGACGGCACAAATTTGACCATGACTATTACCGACACGACGAATACCGCTTTGACGTTCAAGCAAAGTTGGCCGGTGAACGTACCCGGAACCGTTGGCGCGAATACCGCTTTTGTCGGTTTCACGGGAGGCACTGGCGGTTATACCGCCAATCAGTCCGTGCTCACGTGGACATACACCGTCAATTAGGGTGCCAGGCAAGGATGCCTAGCTGCTTTTCCCACGGTTAAGACCTAGTCACCCTGCACCATTTTTTGGACCCAGGCAATCTAAGCTGTAAACACAGCAGCGTGCTTTGCTGTGCTATTATCGCGGCTCTTCTGCCTCTCGTGAAGTTGAGGTGCGTCTCCTTCGAGCGGCGAGTTGCTTGGAGGCCACATGAACCGTAAAGTCCGAAATATTCTGATCGCCGTCGGGATCGTGATAGTAATCCTGGTGATCGTTCCGTTCCTGATTCCCGTCAATCAGTTCAAGCCTACGATTGAAGCGAAAGCGTCAGCTGCGCTGGGACGCCAGGTGCAACTGGGCAATCTTAGCCTTTCCCTTTTGACTGGCTCGCTCTCGGCTGAGAACCTGGCGGTCAGTGATGATCCCAAGTTTAGCCAGACGCCGTTTCTCACCGCGAAGGGAGTTCGCGTTGGCGTAGCCATGATGCCGCTGATCTTTTCGCGCGCATTGAACATTACCAGCGTGACCATTGAAGACCCCCAGGTCACATTGCTACACAACCCGGCGGGCCAATGGAATTATTCATCGATCGGCGGCGCGGCAGCGAACACCGCGAACAACCAGGCGGCGCAGCAAAATAATGGTGCCTCGGACCTGTCAATAAGTAAACTGTCGCTTGAGAACGGCACCATCATTGTCGGTTATGTCGGCAATCCCAAGCGCACCACCTACGACCATGTGAAAGTGGAAGCTTCCGATATTTCAACGCGCGGAAAATTTCCGCTCTCGATTTCCGCCGATCTTCCGGGAGGTGGGAAGTTCAAAGTCGACGGAAATGCCGGCCCTCTTGATGCTACGGACGCGGCTCTGACCCCCGTAGATGCAAAACTCACCGCCAGCTCGCTGAATCTGGGTTCCACTGGATTTATCGAGCCTAATACTGGCCTAGGCGGGTTGCTGGACTTGGACGCCAGCCTGACGTCAGCCCAAGGCAAGGCGGAAACCAAGGGCAACGCCAAACTTTCCAAGGCACTCTTCATTCAAGGCGGATCTCCCTCTTCCGTACCCTTGGTCGTAGACTTCGACACCCGATACGACCTAGCCAAGCAGAGCGGTACGTTACATGGCACCACGCTGAAAATCGCCGGCGCTACCGCGCAGGTTTCCGGCACTTACAACGATGCGGGGGAAAACACCATCGTGAATGTCAAAGTCGACGGTCAGAGTATGCCCGCGAAGGACTTGGCAGCTTTTCTGCCCGCCGTCGGCATTCGCCTTCCAAACGGAGCTTCCATTGAGAGTGGGACACTCAGCGAAAATCTAACCATGGCGGGTCCGACGACCAATCTGGTTACCAGCGGCAATGCCGGGATTTTCAGCGTTAGATTGGTGGGATTCGATCTGGGTTCGAAAATGTCCAGTATTTCGGCGCTTACCGGATTGAAGAGTGGCAAAGATCTGGACATCGAGAAAATGACCGCTAATCTACGCATGACTCGCGACGGGTTGCGCGCCGATAATTTCATCGCGGTTCTCCCTGCGTTCGGCCAGATCGTGGGAGCCGGCACCGTAGACGCCAAGAACAATCTTGATTTCAAAATGGCGGCAACGCTAAAAAGTGGCGTCGCCAATGTCGCCAATCCGACCGGCGCGCTTAGTCAAGTTATGGGCGGCGGTTCGGGTGGCTGCAAGAATGGCGTAACCGTGCCGTTCAAAATTGAAGGCACCACGGCGGATCCTAAATTCGTTCCTGATGTCGGCGGCGTCGCTGCAGGAATGTTGAAAACTCAATTAGGTTGCGCGGGCAGTGGCCTGACAGGCGTGAAAAATCTGAACCCGACGAACCTGAATCCGGCGGATGCCACCAAATCCTTGGGCGGGCTTTTCAAAAAGCCAAAACCATAAGGTTTAGTCGTAACGCAGCGCCACCATGGGATCCACGCGCATCGCGCGCCGCGCGGGAATGTAGCACGCCAGCAACGCTACGGCCGTCAGTAAGAGCGTTACCGCCGTATACGTCAACGGGTCATAGGCGCGCACGTCAAATAACAGGCTGACCAGCACACGCATCAGCCCGAGAGCTACCAAAACTCCGAGGCCCAAGCCCAGCACCGTTAAGCGCAGGCCCTGCCCAAGTATCAGGCGCATAACATCGCTGCGCTGAGCTCCCATTGCCATGCGCAAACCGATTTCGCGCGTTTGTTGGTTCACAGAATATGAGAGCACTCCGTATACCCCCACCGCCGACAGCACCAGCGCGAGCGCGCCAAACAGCGCGAGCAACAAGCCGCCCATACGCGGCGCCCAAAGCGCCTGAGCCAAGATTTGCTCAATGGTAAACACGTTGGTGACCGCCAGGTTGGGATCCAGCGACTGCAGTGCTGCACGCGCGGTGGCCACTACATTTTCTGGATTGCCGGTGGTCCGCACCTGCAAAGTTACAGCGGGCACGTAGTCCTGCGCCATGGGTAAAAACACAATTGGCTGCGGCTCTTCTCCCACTTCATTGATTACCGAATTTGCCGCCACACCAACAATTTCCCGCAACGTAGGATCGCCAAAGAAATGGAATCTCTTGCCCAGCCCGTCTTCGTTTGGCCAGTATTGCTTAACCATTGCTTCGCTGGCGACCGCTACCATTGTCGTTTCTTTGCGATCCCCATCGTTGAATGAACGCCCGCGCAGCACTGGAATACGCAACGTTTCAAAATAGCCCGGGATGATGTCGTTCACGGTAGTCAATGTGCCGCGGTAGCCGGAAGCCTCATCGCGACCTTCCGGAAAAACAGTGCGTAAAAGTCCGCCGCCAATCGGAGCATTGGAGGCGATGCTCACGGACGCGACACCCGGGGAATTTTTCACTTTCTCAATAGCCGCGCGGTAGAACTGCTGGGCGCGGCCTTCTTCATATTGCAGCGCGCCCAGATCAAAATTCATGGCCAGAAGGTTTTTGGATTCAAAACCCAGTTCAGTCTTTTGCGCGTTCTGCATGCTATGCAGGAAGAGCCCCGCGCCCACAAGCGTGATTAACGCCAGCGCCATTTCGCCAATGACCAGCAAACTGCGCAATGGGTCGCGTCGCCAGCCCATCGTGCCGCTCCGGCCCCCGGACTTTAGCGTTTCCATGAGGTCCGGGCGCGAAGCTTTTACCGCTGGTACCAGGCCAAATATAAAACCAGTAAGAATAGCCACCCCCAAAGTGAACAGCAGAACATGGGAATCGAGAGACAAGTCAATGCCACTCTGCTCAATGAACGGCGGGCGGAAAGACCACAAAATGCTGCGCCCTGCATAAGCGATGCCCAAGCCGACGGCCCCTCCAGCGAGCGACAACAACATACTTTCCGTAAGCATCTGACGCACAATGCGCGTACGACCCGCGCCGAGAGCTGCGCGCAAGCTGATTTCTTTCTGGCGTCGTGCACCTTGTGCCAGCAGCAGGTTGGCCAAATTGACGCACGCGATCAACAGAACCAAACCCACCACGCCCATCATCATCGCGCCCGCCAAAGCGATTCGTTTATGGTCGTTCACGCCCACTGCGGCATCCGCCAGCGGGCTAAGCGCCACACTGCGTCCACCATTGTCTTTGGGGAACTCCGCTTCCAGATGCGTGGCCATCGTCTTCAGCGAAGCTTCTGCAGCCGTCATTTCCACACCCGGCTTCAATCTGCCGATCGTGCCGACGGTCAAAAAGCGCCGGTCATTGAAAAAGTCCTTTATCTTGCCGCCCAGGACTTGATCTTTCATGCTCGTGGGAATCCACACCTGCTCGGAACTAAAAAATGTGATCGTGCCTCGAAATCCGCGAGGGGCAATCCCGATAACCGTGTAGGGCCGCGCGTCGAATATCAGCGGTTTCCCGATGATTCCTGGGTCTGAGCCCAATTTATTAGCCCACAGAGCATAACTAAGGACCGCCACATCGTTGCCGTTAGGCTTGGTGTCTTCATCAGGCATAAAAAAACGTCCCCGAGCCGGCCGTATTCCGAGAACCTCGAAATAATTTGCGCTGACCAGTTCACTCAGGAGCTGGCGGGGTTCTACGCCGCCGCTCCAGGTAACCTCGGTGGGCATAAACGCCGCCAGGTCAGTGAATACCGTGTTGTCGCGGCGATAGTCTTGAAAATTCGGGAAGGACATCCCGAGTTTTTCGGATCGCGCTTGTGTCACAAGCGTTTTGGTATCGACGGTGTCCATCTCCACCAGTCGGGAGATGTCGCGCACCGGAAGTGCGTGCAGCAGAATGGCGTTGACCACCGTGAAGATGGTGGTGTTGGCGCCGATGCCCAACGCCAAAGACAGCACCGCTACAGCGGTGAAACCAGGATTTTTTCGCAGCATACGTAAGCCATAGCGCAGGTCTTGCATAAAAACTTCCAGGACCGGCAAGGTCTGGCGGTCGTGGTAGAGCTCTTTCGTTTGCTCAATTCCGCCCAGTTTCATAATTGCATTCCTGCGTGCTTCCGTGGCACTCATCCCGTTTCGAACATTGTCTTCGGTGTGCATTTGTAAATGTCCTTCCAGTTCTTCTGCAAAACTGTTCCGCGGTTCACCATGAACGGTGCCTGCCAGCCGCAGCCAAAATGCTCTCACCGTTTTCATGCAGATTCCCTACTGGGAGCCAGGAACCGAGCGAGAATCGCAGTGGTCTGCTCCCAATCGCGTTCTTCGCGGCCCAGAAATTTACGCCCGGCGCGCGTCAATTTGTAATATTTGGCTTTGCGATTGTTGTCCGACTGGCCCCACTCCGACGCGATATGTCCTTCCTGCTCGAGTTTCAGCAACGCGGGGTACAGCGTGCCGTAATTCACCGCCAGGAGATCGCCGCTGGTCTGCTCGATGCGACGCGCAATCCCATAACCGTGTAAAGGACCGAGTGCTTCGAGCGTTTTGAGAATCATCAGCGCTAGCGTGCCTTGCCAAACGTCAACTTTTTCAGCCATTTGTTGGACTCCGCGACTTCAAACCTATGGGGTGCCCATAGTACTCCAGGCCCGCTCCTATGGGAAGCCAATAGTAAAGACGCTCCCGCTGGCCATTTGTTTCTGCCTTGGACTCCTTAGATTGCTGTTTTTCAGCACATCCCAAGGCTTTCTTGACTCTTCTGCAACTTGCCGTTAGCCTCGTGCGTTCAATTACAAATGGCCACTGTTACCTTTCTCCATCGAAAAATTCTTCCTCATGGCAAGGAGCGTTTTATGCGCACCCGCGTGTTTCCTCAATGCAGCACCGTATTATTCGCGGCGCTAATCCTTGCGTTATGGCTTGCGCCAGAAAGCCGTGGCCAGGGAGGGGAACCACCGTACTTCGCGATTCGGGGAGCCAAAATCGTACCGGTATCAGGGCAAACGACGGAAAATTCCATCATCATTATTTCGCGCGGAATTATTACCGCCATGGGAGCCGACGCCAAGATCCCCGACGAAGCATGGATCATCGATGGAAAAGGCCTGACCGTCTATCCCGGGCTGATCGACTCGTTTACTGATGTGGGGTTGCTAGCCACACCGGCTTCTGGCACTCCCAGCGCGACAGACGCGGCCCCGCGACCTCCACAAACGCAAACGGTCGCCCGCGGTCCCGAGGATCGGCCCGGAACTACACCTTGGCGAAATGCCGCCGATGAAGTGAATCTGGGCGACAAGCGTATTGAGACCTGGCGCAATGGTGGCTTCACCACCGTCGTCGCCGCGCCCAAAAGCGGATTTTTTCCCGGTCAGGCAGCGCTACTTGATCTCGCGGGGGATCGTCCGGGAGACTTGGTCGTGAAATCTCCTGTCGCGATTCCTCTAAATCTGCGTCCCACAGGCGGATTTAACAGCGGGTTTCCGGATTCGCTGATGGGCGTGCTGGCATACGTGCGTCAGGTGTTCCTCGACACGGACTGGAGCACTCGAGCTCAAGGCGCTTACCAAAATAATCCGCGTATCGAGCGCCCGCACTATGACCGCACCGAAGTGTCCCTCGCCGCTGCGCTTCAAAAGCATGTTGTGGTGCTCATCCCGGCAAACAACAGCGTAGAGATCCGGCGTTCGCTGGAGCTCGCGGATCGCTGGAAGGTTAGCGGGGTGATTTATGGCGGCCAAATGGCTTATGAAGAGGCTGCGGAGATTAGCGGCAAAAAACTTCCGGTATTGGTGAACGCGAAATGGCCGGAAGCAGAAAAAGATGCCGATCCCGAAGAGAAGCCATCTTTGCGTGAATTGCGTTTTCGGGATCGCGCTCCTTCCGCCCCGGCGGCGCTTGCCAAGTCGAGCGTAAAGTTCGCTTTTTATTCCGGCGGTTTAACTGCACCGAAGGATGTTTTGAAGGCTGTGAAAAAATCGATCGATGCGGGCTTGCCGGCGGATGCGGCGTTGCGAGCGTTGACCCTTTCCGCAGCAGAGATATACGGGGTATCGGATCGCATGGGTTCCCTCGAAGTCGGCAAAATCGCCAATCTGGTCATTACCGATGGCGATCTTTTCGAAGAAAAAACCAAAATAAAAATGGTCTTCGTGGATGGGCGCAGATTCGAAACGCACGAACCTGAAAAACCAAAAGATCCTCCAAAAGGCGATATCAGCGGCAAATGGAAGCTGTCTTTCACAACGCCAGACGGTGCCGAAGAAGCCACCGCCGACCTCAGCATGGAAAAAGACGGGACCATCTCGGGCACCGTGACTGGCAAGCGCGGAACGAGTTCAATTCTTAGCGGCTACGCCTCCGGCGAAAAATTCAGCTTGGTTATAAATATTCCCGTCAACGGAACTCCCACGGACGTAACCTTTTCTGGCACGTTTGATGCAACCTCCTTGAAAGGTTCGTTGAGCGTCCCCGGATTTTCCACTGATTTTACCGGCACGAAGCCCGGGGCTCGCACCCAGCATGCCGCAGCATCCGCAATCGCAGCGGAAGGTGCGCGATGAAACCCCGGTGTGCGAAGTATGCATGTCTGATGGCTTTTGCCACTGTGGCCCTGAACGTAGTCGTGGTATCCGGGACCGTCGCGGCCGATTCTCCGGACGCCGCTCCGGCAGTTCTCCTGATCCAAAATGCCACGATACTCACGGTTTCGCACGGAACGATTGAGCACGGGTCCATCTTGATTCGCGACGGCAAAATCACGGAGGTGGCCCAATCCATCCCCAAGCCAAAAGGCGCCGAAGTAATCGATGCCCACGGCCAATTCGTAATGCCCGGCATTATCGATTGTCATTCACACATTGCCGTGGACGGCTCTGTGAATGAGGGCAGCGTCCCCGTTTCATCCATGGTGAATATCGCGGAGGTGCTGAATCCGGATGACATCGACATTTATCGTGATCTCGCCGGAGGTGTGACCGTTGCCAATGTGCTGCACGGTTCTGCTAACTCCATTGGCGGCCAAACCGTGGTGATCAAGCTGCGCTGGGGCGCGCCAGCCTCGCGGTTGCCGTTTGAAGGCGCCTTGCCAGGCATTAAGTTTGCTCTGGGCGAAAATCCCAAGCGCTCGAATTTCAGCATTCGCGGCCAGGAAAAACGCTATCCCGCGACGCGCATGGGCGTGGAAGAAACCATTCGCGCGGCATTCACGGAAGCGCGCGATTACAAAATTAAGTGGGATGACTACAACAAGAGAACTTCGGCAGGAGAAAAAAATCTCATTCCCCTGCGTCGTGACTTGCGTTTGGATCCCTTGGTCGAAGTGTTGGAAGGGAAGCGTTATGTGCACGCGCACTGCTACCGCGAAGACGAGATTTTAATGTTGCTGCGCGTAGCCAAAGAATTCGGCTTTAAAGTGCGAACTCTCCAGCACGTTCTCGAAGGGTACAAAGTGGCTGACGAAATCGCCGCTTCTGGAGCCGGTGCTTCCACCTTTTCGGATTGGTGGGCGTACAAAGTGGAAGCGTACGACGCCATCCCTTACAACGCAGCGATCATGACTCGTCGTGGCGTGCTGGTTTCCATCAATTCCGATGACGCCGAAGAAGCCACGCATCTGAATCAGGAGGCCGCCAAGTGCATCCGCTACGGCGGACTGTCACATGAAGAAGCATTAAAGATGGTCACCATTAATCCTGCTAGGCAGCTGGGCATCGACAAGCGGGTAGGTTCAATTGATGTTGGCAAAGACGCAGATCTGGTCATCTACAATCACGACCCGTTAAGCGCCTATGCGGTGGTACAGAAAACCTTGATCGACGGGCGAGTTTACTTTGATCGCGCGCGCGATATAGCCGAACGCGCCGATCGCGAAAAAGACAAGAAAGCCCTGATCGAGAAAGAGAAGAAAGCTGCCGAGAAAAAATCCGACGACAAGAAACAGAGCGAAAAAACGCCCGATAAACCAGACGGCAAGCCGGACGATAAACCCAAGCCACCGCAATCACAGCTGGGAAACGCCGTTGATGAAAGGCACGGAGGTAGCGCAACAGACGGCGGCAGAGGTGCACGGTGAACCGCCGGTGCGCGGCAACACTGCTTTGCAATGGGCTGACTCTCGCAGCGGCTCTTCTAGGTCCTGCGCCGCTAACAGCCCAACAACCCGCTCCAAAGGCCTATGCCTTGGTGCACGCTAGAATTTTCACCCTTGCCGGAGCACCAATCGAAAATGGCACGCTGATCATTCGCGACGGCAAGATTGCCGCGGTCGGCGGACAAGTCGAAGTTCCGCAAGACGCACAGGTCATTAACGGCGAAGGCTTGCAGATCTATCCGGGAATGTTCGATCCCATTACACAAATGGGTCTGCGTGAAATCGGCGCTGTCGGCTCGACTGTCGATTCCACCGAAACTGGAAACTATAACCCCGACGTGGTGGCGTTAACAGCTGTATCGCCGTCCAGCGAACACATTTCCGTAACGCGGGTCGCGGGCATCACCGAGGTTCTGGCTGTGCCGGCGAGCGGAGGCATGGATTCGTTCGGACCAACCGGAGTCATCGGAGGCCAGGCTTCGGCGATTTATTTGGCGGGCTGGACCGTTGACGACATGCAACTCAAAAGAAGCGTTGCCATGGTGGTGAATTGGCCGGAAATCCAAACCAAAACATTCGACTTCGCTACCTTTTCAAGAAAGGAAAAGCCCTACCCAGAAGCAAAGCAGGAATACGACAAGCAGGTGACGGAGTTGACCGATTGGATTGAGCGGGCACGTCATTACGCCCAAGCCATGGGCCACGGCGGGCCTGCCGATTTCGCTCGTGATCTGAAACTCGAAGCACTGGTGCCGGTAGTTCGTGGCCAATTGCCACTGCTGGTTTTTGCCGACCGTTCTCGCGAAATTCGCAACGCTATCGAATTTTGCGACAAGCAAAATTTAAAGATGATCTTGGCGGGTGGCATCGAAGCCTACAAACTGAAAGATCTGTTGCGGTCGAGAAGCATTCCCGTGATTTTGCGACCCGTGCTTACTTTGCCTCTGTATGAAGACGATCCCTACGATCGCCTGCTGGCGCAACCTGCGGAGCTTTCTGCCGCCGGCGTCAAATTCGCTTTTGGGAGTTTTGATAATTCTTTTGCGCGCAGGCTGGGGCAAAATGCCGCCAACGCAGTGGCTTACGGTCTTCCCTACGAGGAAGCGCTGAAGGCTGTCACTCTATACCCAGCGCAAATCTTCGGTCTGGCTGACCAACTGGGCACGCTCGAGAGCGGGAAGATTGCTAACGTGATCGTAATGAACGGCGATCCGTTGGAGATCACCAGCGAGGTGCGATACCTTTTTATCCGCGGACAACTCACTTCGCTGGAGAACCGGCAAAAAAGGTTATTCGAAAAGTATTCGGCGCGGCCGAAGCCGTAGACTCGGCCACGGTTTATGTCTCGCAAATGCCCCGAATTGCGCAACTTAATTCCTACAGCTAGGCAACGGTCCTTCTACTTGGATTCCCTGACCTGTATACACGCAGGTTCGTGCCATACTTCGCTTGAGCATGACTGTTGCTACACAGGAGCCCGTCCAAGTTAAGCCCGCGATCACCAGCAGACGTTGGCTGCTTCCTCTCGCAATCATATTTCTGGTTGCACTGTGCATCGGCGGCATTATTCTGGCTTTTCACTGGCCGTTTACCTCGCGAAACGTTACTAAATCCATCCAGGAAAGTTGGCCCGGCGAAATATCGGTGCAGGGTTTTCGCAGCAGGTATTTCCCGCACCCTGGTTGCGTGATGCAAAATGTTGTGCTCACCCGCGGCTCAGATAACTCTGGCCCGCCGCTGGTCGCCATTCAAAGAGTAACTGTCCAGGCCAATTACCACGATCTTATGTTGCGACCCGGCTACATCTCCAGAATTGTTCTCGAAGGCCTCAAAATTTCAGTTCCTGCGGAGCACGGCACATCGCAGCAAACCTCTAGATCGAGCAAATCGTCCACGCGTATCGGCGAGGTTTTTACCAAAGACGCGACGCTCGAGGTCGCCACAAAAGATGACGGCCCGCTGAAATTCGAAATTCATCAGCTTAGCCTCAAATCCGTCACCGACAGTTCGCCCATGTCGTACGATCTCGCCATGCGCAACGCTGAACCCCCAGGGGAAATTCGCTCGCGCGGAAAACTTGGTCCCTGGGACGGACAACACGTGAACGACATTCCTCTCTCAGGGTCATACACATTCGATGATGTCGATCTAGGAGTATTTCAAGGAGTTGGCGGAATCCTTGCCGCCACCGGAGACTTTCACGGTGCCTTGGCGCGCATAGACACGCAGGGAACCACGGACATTGCAAACTTTGAGGTTACCCGCAGTCGTCATCCGGTCGCGGTCAAAGCAAAATTCAAGGCAACTGTTGACGGTATGAGCGGCGACACGATCGTCCATTCCGTCGATGGAGAGTTTCTCAAAACGCCGGTGCACGTCGAAGGCTCGGTGGCCGGCAAACCCGGCCAACCTGGCAAGACGACTTCGCTCAATCTGAACGTGCGCAACGGCCGCATCGAAGACGTCCTGTGGCTTTTCGTTAAGGAAAGCAAAGCCCCCATGGAAGGAGCGACGAATTTTCACGCGCACGTCGTTTGGCCTTCCGTGCACCAGCCGTTTTTAAAGCGTGTAGTGCTTCAAGGTGATTTTGAAATCGAACATGCGCAATGGACAAAGCCAGATCGCCAGATGAGCGTGAACATGCTAAGTAAAAAAGCCAGCGGAAAGAAAAAAGATCCAGAGACTCCCAACGTGACCGCCGATATAAAAGGCAGCGTTTTATTGAGCAACGAAATCGCCAGATTTCAGGCCGTTTCCTTCAAGGTACCTGGTGTGCAAGCCATCCTGCACGGCACTTATAATTTAGCGGACACCAAGATCGATTTTCATGGAGATTTGAAAACGGAAGCGTCGCTGTCGGACGACAATAGTGGCGTAAAAGCCGTGCTGCTAAAACCGTTGGATCCGCTGTTCAAGAGAAAAAACGCCGGAGCGGTAGTGCCTGTTGAGATGACCGGAACATATCACGATCCGCACTTTGGCGTTTCACTCCAGGTAAAAAAATAGCCGCGAAGAACGGCCCGGCAACAACCTTATTTGCCCTCAAACGGATAGCGGTCCTGCACTTGCACCGCGGCAGCTACATTGCGGCGCAACGCGATGGTATCGACAGGCGCGCGCTTTGCAAAACGTTTCAGCACCGACATCTGCGTGGTAAGCAGGTCTCCTTCGTGAAGAGCCGAAATGGCGCGCTTGGCTTCGTGCTCAACACGCTCGGCAGCATCGGAAATAAACACCCGTACTGCGTCAATTATCGGCTGCGCCGCTGCTTGGCCTTTAGCGGTGGCGGCTTTTTGCGCGCGTAACAGCGAAGATTCCATCGCGTAGATTTCCATGACGATATTGGAAAGCGCGGCAACTAACTCCTGCTCGTCCGCTAGTTTTTCTCGATATTTCTGAACGGCTCCGCCCGCCGATTGCAGGAATATTTTTTTGCAATTAGCGACCACTGTAGCCTCGGCCGACAGAACGCCATCGTCTGTTTCCTCAAATGATGGCCCCGCAAGAATTTCATCCGCCAGTTTCATGGCCGCCGGTATCAGCGCCAGCTGCCCGCCCATGGCGCGCTTCATCAGCATCTGGATGATCAGCATGCGGTTGATTTCATTGGTGCCTTCAAAAATGCGATTGATGCGTGAATCGCGGTACGCGCGGCAAACCGCATAGTCTTCGTGAAAACCGTAGCCGCCAAAAATCTGCACTGCTTCGTCGACCACGAAATCGAGCATCTCGCTGCCATAAACCTTGGCGATGGAGCTTTCGATGGCGTATTCCTCCAGAACCTTCATGGTGTTCTGAATTTTCTCTAGGGCGTTTCCGTCCGAGCCGTTATCCGGCGCCGAGGACATGGCTGTTTCCATGTTGCCCGCCGAGCGATAAATCATCGATTCCACCGCAAAAAGCTGAATCGCCATTTCGGCGAGTTTTTCACGCATCAGCCCGAAGTCGCCGATAGGTTTGCCGAAGGCTTTGCGTTCCTTGGCATATTTCGCGGCGGTTGCCAGCACGTATTTGGAGCCGCCCACCGCGGAAGCGCCTAGCGTGAAGCGCCCTGCGTTCAAAATATTAAAAGCCACGATGTGGCCGCGACCCACCTCGTGCAAAAGATTTTCTTTGGGAACCTTGCAGTTCTCCAGGAACACCGGCGTGGTGGAGCTGCCGTGGATGCCCATCTTGTGTTCTTCGTTCCCGGGCGTAATTCCGGGAAGGGTGCGTTCCACGATGAATGCGCTCAATTTTTCGCCGCCAATCTTGGCAAACACAATATAAATGTCCGCAAACCCACCGTTGGTAATCCACATTTTCTGCCCGTTCAGAATGTAGTGTTTGCCGTCGGGCGTCAGTTCAGCGCGGGTCAAGGAATTCTGCGCATCGGAGCCGGCTTGCGGTTCCGAAAGGCAATAGGCTCCGATCCATTCGCCGGTGGCCAGTTTGGGAAGATATTTTTTCTTTTGCTCTTCCGTCCCGAAATACACGATGGGCAGCGTGCCTATGCCCGCGTGCGCACCATGCGTCACGGCAAAACCGCCATAGATGGAAAGTTTCTCTGTGAGAATTGTGGTGGCCACCTTATCGAGTCCGGTCCCGCCGTATTGTTCTGGAATTCCCCCGCTCAACAGCCCCAGCTCGCCGGCCTTTTTCACCAGTTCCGGCAGCAAACCCGCTTTCTTGGCCTCTAGATTCTTGATATGCGGCAGTACTTCCTTGACGACAAATTCTTCCGCGGATTGCCCGATCAACCTCTGATCATCGTTCAGGTCCGCGGGAGTAAACACATCCTCGGGCCGCGGCGATTCCAGCAGAAAGCTGCCGCCTTTGGTTCCTTGGGGTGTGGTGGTTGCGGTGGCCATAGTCAGGGGGCTCCTCGTAGGGGACTTGCTCGCTCAGCTCAATTATCTCATCTTTGCAGTATGTCCGGGGCAGTAACAAACGACTGCGTTAGAGTAGATGGAACGCCCATCCGCTACAACCCTCCGCCGCCAAACAAGCTGTAACACAGTAGCGCCAGCACAATCATCGTTATGGCCACATAGGTCCAATCTCTTTCATATATAAACGCGATAACAGAAAACAGCACCCGAGCAACGGGTGTAGCGACTAATACCAGCAGTCCAAACTGAATCAACCCGCGCCCGTGAAATTTGGAAGCCTCACGGAGAATTCCTCCGACGGTGCGCAACTCCGGCGGCTCTCCCTGAAAAACCCGATAATTTATAGTAGGTACATCATGACGCGAGAGGTAAATGACTCCGCCAATAAATACCAGGCTGGCCGATAGCAGCACTCCGCTACGCAGGAGCACCGCCATGATCTGGTCCATGCGCTGATCCTGGCGTAGGTTCGGAGCGGTCATTTCACATCTTTCCCGCAAAGCCGTTATAAATCATTTCCACCGCGAGAAATCCGATCACCACGGCGAAGACCAGTCGCAAAGTTCGCACCGTGGCGCCTGCCAGGACCCGTGCTCCCACAAGCGACCCGCCCAGCACGCCGAGCATCACCGGCATGGCGATGCCCGGGTCAATATATCCGCGGCTGAGATAAATTCCCGCGCTCGCCGCCGCAGTCACGCCAATCATGAAATTGCTTGTAGTGGTGGACACTTTGAAAGGGAGCTTCATGGCCCGGTCCATGGCCAAAACTTTTACCGCTCCCGATCCAATTCCCAGTAACCCGGACAGAACGCCCGCTCCAAACATCAATGCGAAGCCCAGTGGCACTCCCTGGACGTGATATGGCGTCATGCCCTTGTCCGTCGGGTAGCTGCTATCCATACGCAGCCAGGTGGCAATGTGGTCGGGCGTCACATCAGTCGTCTGTTCAGATTTTTCGCGCAGGCTCGCTAACGCCGAGTAAATCAGCGCAAGCCCAAAGATAATGGCAATCACGGACACGTGAAGATGCAACGCCACGGCCGCACCTACCAGCGCTCCCACCGTTGTGGCGATTTCCAGAAACATTCCTACGCGCACGTTCGAATAGCCTTCTTTCACGTAGGCAGCAGCGGCTCCTGAAGAAGTTGCGATCACCGAAACGAGTGCGGCGCCAATCGCGTAACGAATGTCCACGTGGAACAACAACGTGAGCATTGGAACAATCACCACGCCGCCGCCCAGTCCGGTCAGCGAACCTAAAAAACCGGCCAGCAGCGAGCCCATGCCCACCAGCAGCGTGAATTCCAGCGTGTTCAAGAGATGCTCCGGAAAGCGCGAATCAGTTTAACCGTAGCGCGCAGAGTTCGTGGCAATTGATGAGGCTAAGATTGTTTGAAACGGTTGAGAAGAAAATAATTGAGACCGGTTCAACAAATTCAGGAGAGTAGCTCGAAAATTCCCGCCGCGCCCATTCCGCCTCCCACGCACATGGTAACCATGCCGTAGCGGCCCTTGCGCCGTTGTAAATCGCGGATGATCGTGGCCGTAAGTTTCGCCCCGGTGCAGCCCAGCGGATGACCCAGCGCAATTGCGCCACCGTTAGGGTTCAAACGCGCCGGATTCAACCCCGCCTGCTGAATGACGGCGAGCGATTGCGCGGCGAAAGCCTCATTCAGTTCGATCACGTCAATGTCCGCAAGAGACAGACCCGCAAGCTTCAGCGCTTTCGGAATGGCGAACACCGGCCCGAGGCCAAATTCCTCCGGCGGGCAACCTGCGGTCGCGTAAGCCACAAACCTAGCCAGTGGCGCGAGCCCCAGCGCTTTTGCGCGCGCCTCCGACATGATAATCGTGGCCGCGGCGCCATCGCTCATCGGCGAGCTATTTCCCGCGGTCACCGTTCCTTTGGCGTGAAAGGCGGGCTTGAGCTTTGCGAGCACTTCTAACGAGGTGTCCGCCCGCGGCAATTCGTCGGCCGCAAACTGGAAAGTTTGGGTGACCGGCTTTGCAGCGGCGGTCTTGGTGCTAGTCCCGCCGCCACCGCCGGCCCCATTCGTATTCGCCAGCGTCGTGATACTCACCTCCACAGCCACGGTCTCATCCTTGAAGTTTCCGGCCGCAATGGCCGCCAGCGCCTTTTTGTGCGAGTCGGCGGAGAATTGATCGGCTTGTTGGCGCGTGATTCCAAATTTGCGCGCAATATTTTCCGTGCCCAACCCCATATTGATATACGCATCGGGATAATGATCGACGAGCCAGGGGTTCGGCGAAATTTTATTTCCGCCCATAGGCACCATGGACATCGATTCGGTGCCGCCAGCAAGAATTACCTGTGCGGCCCCGGCGCGAATGCGCTCCGCACCCAGCGCAATAGCCTGCAAGCCCGAAGAACAAAATCGATTAATGGTCATCGCGGAAGTTTCCACAGGCAAGCCGGCCCGTAAGGCGGCGATACGCGCCACGTTCATGCCTTGCTCGCCTTCGGGCATGGCACAACCTAAAATCACGTCGTCAATTTCCCTAGGGTCCAGCGCAGCGACGCGTGCAAGCGCTGCCTTGATTACCACCGCCGCCAGGTCGTCAGGGCGCGTGGCGCGCAGCGATCCTTTATATGCGCGGCCTACTGCGGTGCGTACGGCGGACACGATTACAGCTTGGGACATGAGCGGTCTCCGTTGAAGCCGCGACTAAACCACGGCCTCCCATCGATTGTTTGCCCGGTAGCGGCAAAATGCAAATCCGCAGTGCTGAAACCGGCGAAAGCCAGTATCACTCATTTGTTTTCGGCGACGCGACGGAGCCTTTACGAAGAATAAAAATCTTTACCGGAGGCACAATATTGAATTTGGCGGCGTAATTTCCTTGATTAACAGCGATGCCCACTCGGCCGCGCGAGTCGATATACAACAAAGATGCTCCAACGGGGACGCCCATAAACGTTTTTACGTAAGGCACCACAACAGACTTTCCGGCAATTTGCACCGTAACTTTGTCTCCCAGGTTGTAGCCTAGCTTCTTAAAATGGTCGCCCGGCACGTCGGTGATCAAGGATCCATAAGGATCATCGAGACCGATTACGTCACCCTCGATCCCTTTATCATTCATTACAGAAGTTTTTGGCGTCAGCCGCACCAGTTCAGTCACTTCCGGCCCAGCGTCATTGAAGTCCCAACCCGCGGCGAGGTGCGCGGCAGCCGGCGAAAAAATATCTCGTCCGTGAAAAGTAGAGGAAATCGCATCTCGGATCATCCAGCTCCGGTTAGTGATTTCGCGGGCGCTTTGCAAGCCGTCACGCTCGATCACCGGCGTAATTACGCCATTGTCAGGCAAGACAAAGTATTGGCCCTTCTTGGATTTCACCACGATGGCCTTGCGCGAAGTGCCCACCCCCGGGTCAACAACCACCAAAAAAATCGTTCCGGC